>DLME01000007.1:2824-3178 GCA_002479215.1 Syntrophaceae bacterium UBA7544 | reverse complement strand
TCCTAACCTAAACAATGATACCATAATCATTCCCGCTTTAATAGACCGGCTTGAAATCGCTTCCCTCCGGTCGAAAAGAAAGCCTCCACGCAAAACCCCGCAATCCCACCTCTCTTCCAGTACCCCTCAATTAAGTCCATATCCGCAGAAATCCAAACGGCTCGAAAACTACCTCAACCTTCCTGTTTAGGTTTCAAATCGTAAGTCATTGAAAGTAGTAGACAATATGGACAAGCTCATGAAGGTTGGCGGATTTTAATTTCCTTTTCCAGCGTCTAGAATAGGAGCCAACATGATGACAGAAAATGAGGGCTGAGGAAAGACACAGTGGATAGTCAATCCAATGTGGCGATA
>DLME01000007.1:0-2764 GCA_002479215.1 Syntrophaceae bacterium UBA7544 | reverse complement strand
GAAGGAAGTTAAGGCACTTATGAGGCACTGTAACCGAACTGTAACCGTAAAACGATTGCTTTCTTTGCGGGAAGTTGTCGAAGAAATCGGCGGCACAATGTGGTTCTGGAGATCACAAATATGGGCTGGTCGGATTCCGGTGGTGCAGGTTGGGAAAAAACAGTGGATTGATATGCGGGATTTGGACGCATTTATCGAGAGTAACAAAACTAAAATGTGGGAAGGCGCAAACCAAAAAGTTCATGAGAAACTTAGAGCACGCAATATTCGACTGGAGGGAAAATGGTCAAAGGACAATTGAAACAACGGAAGATTCTGAGCAACACAAGAAAATATGGGCGTATTGACACGGGAAATCGGCTGACACGAAACCGGATTCTCTTCATTACAGATTTGAACTCACTCGGCAGCGGGAAGCAACAGAACGTCACCATACCCGAACAGGTTTCAATCAGACCCCGTGCCTCTCCAGCCCAGTAAGCCTCCTTCGGGCTACTGAACTCCGCATAGAAACGATCAAAGAAATTTGAACCATACGCTCCCACCGAAATGGGTGGAAAAGCAACAGGAGAACTGTTGCCAAAAATTGGAGGCACTCATGATGTTCGATAAGATGTGTGGGTTAGTCGAAAGGCACGCTCCACAATTTAGGAAATATATGGAGGAAGCCAAAATCTTTCTTCATCCTGAATCATTTGGCTCTAATATTCTAACAGATGAACAAATCAACAATTTCTTTTTGCCATTCAAAACAGTTGCTATCGAGTCTCCGCAAGCTGTTACTATTTATTCCGATCACGAAAGAGATCAACTCGGATTAAGTGAGGATAGAACCTTTATTGATTGCGCATACGCTTCTGATTTGGATCGATATGAAATAACACAAGGTGTAATTCATTACAAAAGAAGTGAACAAGGTTATAATGGAGTAGTTCGTTTAGATTTTGCTATCATTTGTAATAAAAATAGAATTCTGTTTGATTGGGCTGGCAAATGGGATGACGACATACTGGGTGACGCTCAGAATAATGCGTCTCTTGGTATCAACAGATTTCTATATATAAATACCATCGAACGATTTATTTTGGAAGAATCTCCCATCCACATAAAAACAAATAAATCGAAAAAGATAACTCGATCTGAATATAGATCTAAATACATTCTATTGACTCCAGGTGAAATAAGACAAAAGCTTGGTATAGTAGAGCACATCCATCAAGGTGGTACAAAAATACCTCATGAGAGGCGTAGACATACACGAACTCTGCGAAGTGATAGATTCACAAAAAAACAGGGACAGACACTCATTATCCCAGCGACATGGATAGGAGACAGAGAAAAAATTGTAGGCGATAAGATATATAGAGTCAGAACGGATTTATAGCGGATAAATAAGCGAACCAGTTGGATTCCATGAAAGGAAACCAACGTTACAAAGCAATAGGTTTTCGACTTGGAGAACCTTCAACGCCTTCGAAATATATCCGTTGACGGTTCAGAAAGGAGATAACAATGGTGAAGGACAAAAGCTAATTAAGGTCAGGTGCAGTTTTTCGTGGTTTAAGGCTATATCCCAAACTAAAGAAAAGGAGAATACAAATGAGAAAAATAATCAACGGCAAAGTATATGACACCGACACCGCTCAAATAATGGCGAGTGACAGGTACTGGGACGGAAACAACATGGAGCGTAACGGACGTAACCAATACCTATATGTTACGCCACGTGGAGCCTTCTTCTCTTATCGTTTTACGATGTGGCAAGGCGAATTAGATAGTATCACCCCTCTTGATAAGGGAGACGCCAAGAGCCTCTACGAAAAGTTGCCTGAGCAGGATATCGAAGCATACACACGCCGGTTTGGAGAAGCTGAAGAGGCTTAATTGGAGTTTATTTGGCGATTGCCCGAAGCACTCCATAACGTTCGATACTGGCACTCTTGATTAGCGCTGCGGAGCGCCAAGCCCGTGACGTGATCCAAGTTCCGCCTGATCACAATGAGGATTGATTTGATGAGCGGCAACCAACCTGCCGCTCATCGGGCAGAGTATATGACGAATTTGAGAGATCAAGGAAAGGAGTTATCACCAGAATGATTCAGGAGCGGGGGGAAAGTGGTAGAGCCACTTATTTTGGCAACGAGGTTATCAGGTTCTATGAATTCAGCCGCTCATTCCCTCTTTCAAAATATATTAATTGAATAGAAGAAGAATAATGATTGCACGGAGAGCATATCCCAGAAAACACGAACAAGGAGAAAAAAATGAAATTAACCGAAATCCAAATTACTGACCATCCTTTGAGGCAACAAATCATTGAGAGGGGGATTCCGCTTTAGAAATTGAGAATGGCGCTTGGCGGGGTACCATCCGAAAATTCCTTATCCCGTGCTCTGCGTGGCATCGATTCTATGTCACCGGAATTGGAGCGGCGTATCGAAAAGATACTGACCGAAAGCGAAGCGGATGCAGGAGGAAACAGTCATGAATGAAAAATCCAAAAGCATCCCCATGGAGTTTTAGAAACATTTGGCGGCAGACTCTGATTCGGTCTGTGGTCTCTGTCACCATTTTCAGCAACTTTCAGCGCAAAATATTACTGGGAAGGTGCAGGGATGCCTTCTCCAAACGATTTAGAAACATTGTGGGTTCGGGATTGATTCCAATGATGCAGGTAAAGCTTTGGAAGCAGCGGCGCTATTGCTGAATATGTCGAAGTAAAAATGGAACGAATAAAAAAAGGTGTCAATCGGCGTTGAAAACT
>DLME01000189.1 GCA_002479215.1 Syntrophaceae bacterium UBA7544 | reverse complement strand
CGGCTTTCTTTTTGTTGCGAATAATCATCTTTAAAAGTACTTGGTGGCAAAGAGTAACAACTTTGCGCGGATAACCTCCAGTGGCTAGATAAATTGCCGCAAGCCCCCCCAAGCTGAATAAAGAAGGCGCAATTTCAAAATCCCTCGCGACACTAATGCGGAATTTTATCATTGCCCGCATTTGCTCAAAATTTAGCGGCTGGAGATAATAAAGAAGATTAACCCGATCAAAAAGATTGGCGCGTCTTTTTAGTATTGATTTGAATTCTTTTTGAGCAAAGATTATTATTTGCAGCAGCTTGAAACTATTGGTTTCATAATTAAGAAATTCCCGCAGTATCTCCAGGCAATTCTCGGGTATTTTTTGACCTTCGTCAATGACCAAAACAACGATTCGTTTTTCATCAACACCTCTGCTAAAAAGATAATCTTTAATTTTTTCTTTTAACTGCCATTCGCTCTCACCATTATTGGAATCTTTAATTCCCAGCATCAAGGCAACGGTTCGCAGGAATTCAACAGCGCTGTTAAACGACGGATCAAGCAAAAGGTGTGTTTCGATTTCCGCCGCATCTGCCGGTGTGGAAGAAAAGTTCTGGATTAGTTTGCGGCATAAAGTGGTTTTGCCGGTGCCGATGTCTCCTATGACTACATTAAGCCCACGGCGCAACCGAACAGACAACTCCAGCTTTTGCAGACAGCCGGTGTGCTGCGGCGATTGAAAAAGAAATTCCGGCTCCGGTGAATTGGAAAAGGGTTCCTTTTTAAAATTGAGAATATTGTAATATTCCATTTTAAAGCATCATCTCTCGCAGTTTGATCTGCGCTACTGCTTAGGCTCCAAATCTTTTTTGCTTTCGGGTGTTGTTCCGGCATTTTCTTGTTGGGGCACAGCTCCATTTTTTTGTGTAACATCGGATTCAGCCGGCTCGGCATTCTTGTCAATTTTACCTAATTGCAATATATGCGGTGTGATAAAAATCAGCACTTCTTCTGTTTTATCGTCTTTGCTATCCGCTTTAAAAAGCCAGCCCAAAACAGGGATATCTTTTAACCCCGGCCATCCGGTATCCGAATCCGTTATGGTTTTTCTGGTTAAACCGGAAATAACAATTGTTTCGCCATCCTTAACAATCAAGACCGTTTGTGTTTGCTTTTTGATAATATAAGGATCTCCCAAGCTGTCTTTCCTCGTCAGATCCACATCATCCTTTTGCACAAAAATTGTCATTTTTAAATTTTTACCGTCAATTACATGCGGCGTGATTTCCAAACGCATAACGACATCTACAAAAGTGGTAGAGTAAGTTGGGGTGGTACTACCACTTGTGTATTGAATTGTTACATAGGGAACTCTTTCGCCATTTTCCGTGAACGCTTTTTGATTGTCTAATGTCGTTATGGACGGACTGGAAAGAATATTTAACAGGCTGGCAGTCTCCAGGGCCTGCAGTTGCATTTCCAGCAGATTCCCGCCTAAAGTACCGAAAATCAGACCCAAAGAGCCGGAAGCAGTAGATGCTAGATTGGCTGCGGGGAAATTTACTCCAAAACCTTGACCAGCTATTCCTGTAGGACCTGTCGCTGTTGGAGTATAACCACCGGTCATCGGACTAGCAGTACCGCCTGTTCCACCAGGAGTAATGTATAGGTTTTGATTACCAACACTTGTACCATACATCCCCCCCCACATGATTCCTAAATTCCGGGCAACTTCCTTTGTCGTTTCCACGATATTGGCTTTGATTAAAACCTGCGGAGTCGGTTTATCTAGCTTTTCAATAATCGGCAGCATCTTCTCCAGATCACTACTCATGGCGGAAACAACCAGCGAGTTGCTGTGCTCGTCAACTTTAACCGAACCGCGCGGTTTTCCATCCTTGTCTTTTGTCAGCAAATCCTGCAGCGTCTCCATTAATTTCTTGGGATCGGCATAATCGATGTTTATCACTACCGGTTGTAAAAGCGGCTCCACCCATTGAATATCCCGTAATTGAACCTTTTTTTTCAAATCCTGTTCGATATCATCAATGGTTTTCACCAGAATTATATTACCCTCCCAGACATAAGATAAACCATAAGTGCGCAATAACCCGTTAAAGGCCTGGTCCCAGGGAACTCCCCGGAAGTCAACGCTGATTTCACCTTTAAGGTCATTTTTTACCATCAGGTTCAAATCAACCGACTTGGCCATTGCCCGGAGCACGGCTTTTAGTTCCGCCTGACGCATGGTCAGATTAATTTCCTTGGAAGGTAGTTTTTTTATAGATGATCTCGCCAATGCCGCGGCAGAAGATTGCTTTGCCGTTAAATCCGCTACATTAATCATTTTAGGCTCGGCAGCAGGAGAGTGGCCTTGGGAATTCTCAGCTGCAGTACTCCATTTCTCAAAAAAAGGATCATTTTTCGTGCTATGTAGCTCAGTGGCACAGCCGCAGAATAACATCAGCGCGAAAATAATTAATCCCCACGTGACAATATTTTTATTAATTATAGAGTATTTCAAATTGAAAACCTCCACTGTTAAATTTTATTCTTGTATGGGAATCTCCACTTCGTTTCCCGTATTTTTATTGACAAGCAAAACTTTCGAAGGTGTAATTCCTTTTAAAATGTACCCTTCCATTTCCAATTGCTCACCTACCCTGTATTCCAGCCCATTAATAACGGCCAGCCTCTTTTTGCCGGAATCAACATATCCGGAATAAATTATTTTAGATTCGGAAACGCCGGCCGCACCTTCTCTTGCCGCCCATTCTTTATAGGAATGCCTTTCCCAAAAAGGATTCTTTTGCCAATCGGCCTCGGCTCTCCCGATTATGTAAGCATCAACACCAACGGCAATATTCTTTATTAGGTCATTTTGCAAATCGCTCACAAAAGTATTAATTTCGACAGAATTGGTGCCGGTTTCAGCTTTTTTACCGGCCGGACCGGCAATTAAATATTCATAAGCCGCGTATAAAATAAACAAAGCCGCAATTACCAATATGATGATTTGTCTTTTATTTAATTTAGCCATAAATACCTTTTTCTATTAACTGCCGATTGCTATCCAAATTTTGATTCTAAATTCCATGGCATCGGGATTTTGCTGAATACGAATTTCCTCAATTCTATCCAGATAGGGCAGAGCTCCCAATTCGATCAGCATTTTCCGAAAATTGGCAAATTCTCCCTTTAACACAGCGTTGTGCAAAAGAAATTGAGACGAACTAGTCAATGTGCTCAGATCCGGCGTAGATGATACTATTCTTAATCCGGATTTTTCCGCTATCGTTTTTAAAGCATTTTGAAACTTGCCTGCTTCTGCACGAGGTATTGTTGTTTTTGGGGGATTAGGCAAGACACGTGGATCTTTATTCTCCGTCGTTTTGAGCAAAGCCAAATAAATTGGCCCCAGTTCCTTTTGCGCTTCAATCTGATATTCCATTTTTTTTACTTCACCGGCTCTATTGGCCTGATATCTATTTATTGGAAAAATTACCACGAGAAGAAATAACAATATAATCCCGCCGCAAATAATTAGGTACCAAAGACTTTTTTCCGGTATATTAAGTTTAAATTTATTCATCATGGCTAGCCCAATTTAGCACTCAGAGTAAAATGAAGGACTTCACTTTTTTTGAAAGTAATTATGCCGCTTTTCTGCACCGATACCTGACGCAGCATCGGTGAGTTTCCCAGTTTCACAACATACTGCGCCAATGATGAATCCAGCGCATCGCGTTCCCCAAAAATAACCCCCTCTACAATAATATCATCACTTATTTCTTTTGCTGTTTTATCAGGATTGATCTTGGCCAAGCCGAATCCTCCCGTATTTATTTTAATATTGATCAGGCGTATATTTTCAGGTGTAAGAGCCGCAAATTCTCCAATTGTCGCTACGCCCAAATACCTCTGTACATATTGGTGGGAAATCTGCTTCCGAGTCTTTACTTCATCGGCCATTTTGGAGATTTTATCTGTGGACAAAAGCGGATTAAACAAGGCTACTTCCTTTTCTAATTTTACCCGTTTTTTGCCAAGAATATTAATTTCCACAGCTTGGTAGCCCACCGCGATAATGCAAATAATTAAAGCTGCGGCAAAAGAGGCGAAAATGCTTCTGTTAATCCGTTTTATACGTATTTCTTTATCTTTTTCGCGGTAAGTGAAAATAGTATTGGGTGTACGTATATTGTCTGAGAAGGAAAGTCCCAGAGCAGGAACCAGGGACACTTTCTCGGAAAGAGATAACGATTCAGAGATAGAAGCAGCTTTTTGTTGTTTAATAAAAGGATCAAAAAATTCGGTTTTTATCCCTAGCTGGTCGCTAATGTAAATTAAAAGGGGATTGTAAACATTCATTACCGATGAAATGTAGAGCTTTTCGATTTTTTCGTAACCAATTGAGGAGGTGTAATATTCCAATGTCCGTTCTATCTGGCGGGCCAATCTTTCCCATACCGGAAAAACCATCTCCAATATTTCTTCTTCTCTTAAAACGTGACCGGCACCAGTATTGCTCAATTTTTCCGAATCGGGGCTCAGACTAAAAAGAATTTTTTTTGTTTCATCTTTTTCCAGTTTCAAATGGGGTGTTTTTTCTAAAACAGAATCGGCTATTGCTTCCATCATACTGTTGGTACCGGTTTTAATTCCGCGGGTCATCACCAGATTATCTTTACTATAGATGTCAATGCGGCAAAAATCATTGCCGATAAATAAACTGGCGAACGTTCCTTCACTCGGCGGCATCCACTTCGACCGAAAAATATTTTGAATAGCAAAAGGAGCTATTGTAATTCCGGTGAGAGGCACTCCTATATTTAAAAATAAAGTTTTAGCTCTTTCAATTTCTACTTTTGGCGCGGT
>DLME01000076.1 GCA_002479215.1 Syntrophaceae bacterium UBA7544 | reverse complement strand
CACCGCTCACAGGCAAGTTGGACTCATTGCTAAGTTCTCAGGAAAGAACCGATCGCTCAATGCGCGATGAAATCGCCAAATTCCGAGCCGAATCGCAAATTCAGGCTCGTCAGGAAAGAGAGGAATTAGCGGGATCATTAAAATCATTCGGAGATTCCGTCGAGCAAAAGATGGAAGCGGTGCGTCTTGTTATAGACGAAAAACTAAAGCAGATTCAAGAGGATAATACCCGCCAACTCGAGCGGATGCGCGAGACTGTCGATGAAAAGCTGCAAAGTACACTGGAAAAAAGGCTGGGTGAATCTTTCAAGCAGGTCTCGGAGCGGCTCGAACAAGTGCATCAAGGATTGGGTGATATGCGTAACCTGGCCGCCGGAGTTGGAGATTTAAAAAAGGTGCTGACCAATATCAAGACGCGCGGCACCTGGGGCGAAGTTCAGCTGGGCGCTCTGTTGGAGGAAATTCTAGCGCCGGAACAGTATGCCAAAAACGTCCGCATCCATGAGAATTCCAACGATGTCGTGGAATTTGCGATTAAACTTCCCGGCCAGGGCGAACAGGAGGGTGATCATGTCCTGATTCCGGTTGATGCTAAATTTCCGGTGGAGGACTACTCGCGGCTGATCGAGGCGCAGGAAAATGCCGATGCGGTCGCTGCTGAAGAAGCGGCAAGGCTTTTAGAAACCATAATTAAAAAAGAGGCTAAAGATATTTTCAACAAATATATTTCTCCGCCGGTGACGACAGATTTCGGCATTATGTTTTTGCCGTCCGAAGGCCTTTATGCCGAAATCATTCGCCGGACAGCATTAGTCCAGTTGTTGCGGCGTGAATATCATGTTGAGATTTCCGGCCCATCAACTTTTGCCGCCATCTTAAACAGCCTGCAAATGGGTTTCCGTTCCCTGGCAATTCAGAAACGCTCCGGCGAAGTCTGGAAAGTGCTGGGCGAAGTCAAAACAGAATTTGGTAAATATGGCGATCTATTGGATGCCGTCCATAAAAAGCTGGTGAACGCAACAGATTCAATGGATGACGTCAGGAAAAGATCGCGTGCCATTCAAAGAAAATTACGCACTGTTCAGGAATTGCCGGGCTCGTCTGCCGAGATTCTGCTCGACGATAAAACATCTGTCGAATTGGAAGAGCCTTAATCCAACGTTAATGCTGCTCAAAACTTGACTTCCGCTGATTTCAGATGAATCCTTGCCTGGAGTTATTTTTTTAGTTCTTGAATTTGTAAATGAAATGTTGGATAAAATTGGTTAACGCGGCGTCAATTTATTCAGGGGAAAATAATGGTACATATTCCTGAACGTAGAAAAACTATGCGTAGGAAGGACGAAGAACCTCTGCGTAAGGATGAGGAGAAATACCGCAACATTCTGGAAAGCATTGAAGAGGGTTATTATGAAGAAGACCTCAAGGGTAACTTTACTTTTTTCAATAACTCAATGTGCCGGATATATGGATACTCCCGGGAGGAATTGATGGGTATGAATTACCGGCAATATACAGATAAAGAAACAGCAAAAAGACTGTTTCAAGTATTTAATGAAATTTACAAAACAGGAAACACCAGTATAAACTATAGCTATGAGCTTATTAGAAAAGATGGGGCTAAGAGATATATTGAAGCTTCAGCATCTATAAAAAAAGATTCATTAGATAAACCAATAGGATTTAGAGGGATTATAAGAGACGTTACCAGCCGCAAGCAGGCCGAAGAAGCACTGGGGAAGAGTGAAGAGAAGTACCGCACTCTATTGGATAATGCCAGTGATGCGATACTGCTGGCGAATAATGAGGGTAATTTGCTGGAACTGAACAAAAAAGCAGAAGAGCTTCTCGGCTACACAAGACAAGAATTATGGGGAGTCAATATTGCCAATATTCATCCTCCAGAAGAGCTGGAAAAGATAATAAACGGTTTTAAAGAGATAAACCAGAATGGCTTAGGAACCGTAAATAACACGGCGGTTTTGAGAAAAGACGGCAAAACAGTTTTTGTAGATATCTCGGGGAGTGTAATTGAATATAGTGGGAAAAAAGTTCTTCAAGGAATTTTCAGAGATATAACCGAGCGTAAAAAAATGGAAGAAACGTTGCACCAGAGTGAGGAAAGGTATCGAAGTATTCTGGAAAGCATTCGGGAAGGCTATTTTGAGCTTGACCTTGATGGTAATTATACATTTACGAATGAAGCAAACTGCAGATATCTGGGATATACTAAAGAAGAACTGATCGGTATGAACTACCGGCGGCATACGGATGAAGAAACCGCTAAAAAATTATATCAGCCCTACTACGAACTTTACCGGACGGGTAAACCGATAGAAATACTAGAACTTGAAGCTATCAGAAAAGACGGGACGAAAGCGATTTATGAAACTTCCGTATCTCTTATCAGGGATAGTGAAGGCAAACCGATTGGATTCCGGGGTGTTTCGCGGGACATCACCGCGCGCAAATTGGCCGAGGAGGAATTGTATCGTTCGCAGCAAATGCTCCAATTGGTCTTGGATAACATCCCCCAGCGCGTTTTTTGGAAAGATCGGAACTATGTTTATCGGGGATGTAACAAGCCCTTTATGCAAGATGCCGGATTGACCAGCATGGAAGAAATCATCGGCAAAGACGATTTCCAATTGTCGTGGAAGAAGACTGCGTTGCTTTATCGTGCCGGTGATAAAAAAGTAATGGAAAACAACCTAACACAAGTGGGTTACGAAGAGCCGCAAGACAAACCGGACGGAAGTCAGATGTGGTTACGCACCAGCAAAACTCCCCTGCACGACCGCACCGGTCACGCCATCGGCATTCTGGGCACGTATGAAGACATAACCGAGCAAAAGCTGGCGGCAGAAATAATGCAAGAAAGCGAAGAGCGATTTCGTCTTGCCTTTGAGAACACCAACACGGAGATGTGTCTGGTAGATCTCAAAGGAAATTTAGCAAGGGTCAACAACAAAATGTGCGAAATCTTCGGCTATACCAAAGAAGAACTTGAACACATGACAGTCAACGATATCGCTCATCCCGATGACATTGGTAAAAGCCCCGAGCTCATACAAAAATCGCTACAAGGGAAAATAGGTAGTAGTATATTCGAAAAACGTTATTTTCATAAAAAAGGGGATGTACTGACATGCGAAGTTTCCAGTTCGCTTATTCGTAACACTGCCGGGGCCCCTTTATACTTTATCTCTCATATACACGACGTCACAGAGCGTAAACGTATAGAAGAAGCGTTGCGCCAGAGTGAGGAGAAATATCGAAACATTCTGGAGAACATACAGGAGGGCTATTTTGAACTTGACCTTGCGGGTAATTTTACATTTGTTAATGATGCGGAATGCAGGAATCTTGGATATCCCAAAGAGGAATTGATCGGAAGGAACAACCGGCAGTATCAAGATGAAGCAACAATTAGAAGAATGTATCAAATCTTTAATAATATGTACAAAACTGGTGAACCAATTAAGGTAATAGATATAGAAATTATCAGAAAAGATGGGACTAAAAAGTTTAACGAAATCTCAGTGTCTCTTATAAGAGATTCAAAAGGAAAAAAAATCGGATTCAGTGGAGTTTCTCGCGATATCACCGAACGCAAGCGGGC
>DLME01000075.1 GCA_002479215.1 Syntrophaceae bacterium UBA7544 | reverse complement strand
GGCGTAACCAATCCATCCGATAGAAATAGTTCATTCCTTTATGGCGGTATAACATTCAGCTTTAGTTTTTAAACATATCTTTTGGAGAGCCGGACGAGAACAATATCGAAATCAGTTGCCGTTGCCCAACACTATTTACGGTGGGTAACGGCATATTTATTTAGTAAAATATTTGTTATATAAAAGCGAACATGGAGTATTAGTTTGGCCGTTAGCCAAATAAAAGTCAGTTCAATTTTTTTCTTGAATCAATTTGTCCTGATTACTATTTCTCAACCAGATATTCCTCAAAAAACTCTTTATGCCAATTGAGCTGTGTTCCTGCAGCCTGCAGCGAAGCAATAAGTAAAGCTTCTGCTATTTCTTGTTTTGTAGCGCCCGCTTCCAGAGCGTCTTTGATATGATGCTCAGTGCAATGTTTGCATCGAAACACAGAGGCTATCGCTAATCGGAGAAGCCCTTTTGTTTTTGCATCCAAAACAGTTTTTTGTTTGGCAACATTGGAAAAATGCTGGTAAGCGGCACCTAAAGGCGACTGCTTTAAATACCATGGACTTTCATTACTCATTTTATTTCTCCTTATTATTTTTTTGAATACGAGTAAAATCCTAAGCAAATCTGCAATATCTGCTCTTACGGGAAGTACCGATTTCAGTTGAGCGAATTGTGCGATAGCAGAGTATTAGCCACTTTTACTAAACGGCCGCGGACGAACAAAAACCCAGATTCCAACCACCGTGAGGCCAAACACTGTGTAGCATAAGGTAAATACCCACCAGGGCGCTTCATAGTATAAAAGCACTCCGAGCCAATGCGCCACAAAGCTTCCTGTATACACGGCATCACCGGCTTGCCTCCGAAGAGCCATTTCCATGGTGGTAAGCGGACACAACATTCCCCACCATGTTTGCGCGACGACTATCCCCATAGTTAATAGATGGGCTAATCTGAACCACGGATTTCTAACCCAGCGCCACCCGCAAAAACCGCCCCATAAAATCAGCACCAGCCCGAAAACGACAAACATAACAAATGATGTGTGCAGTAGTAACACTAAATCCGATAAGACACGGAATAGAACATTTTCACCCATCACTGCCCCCTAAAAATGTCCACTATGCGAGGTGAACTTCTGACCGTTTCAAGATGATAAATATTTTTTAGTTACCCAATAAATAATCCAATCGCGAGCAAAACAGGCGTAACCAAATTGATAACTACATTAATACCCATCGAACGAAGTGAATACGAATCATTCTCGGCGTTTTTTCTGGAATCAAGATATGCATGCCTGGCCCAGAAAGCCGTCAATAGCGCCAGAACACAAAAATTTGGTAATAGTCGAAGAATAATTCCTATAATCACAGTAATATATGTTAGCACCAATAATAAGCCAAATAACCAACTGCTGGCCTTTGCACCAATGACAATAGGAAAATGTTTTCGCCCGATGCTTCGATCAGCTTCTATATCAGGAAATTGATTAAGTAATAATAAATTACTTACCAGGAAAGTAGGTATTAGGGATGCCACAAAAGACGTCCAGGTATATGTTCCGGTTAACGCAAAATGCGTCCCCATAACCATAAGAACGCCGAATCCTAATCCCGGTGCAATCAAACATGAAATCGGATTGCGAGTTAAAAATGGAGTATAAACGACCAAAATAAATAATCCAATAATCCCGATGGGCAACAACTGCCACCCGCGTACCCAGATAAAGAATAATCCGATAGCCGCTGTGATAATCAAACTAAAGCAAGCGATGGCCAACGTTATTTTTATTAATTCCGGCCTGGCCTGGAGAGTACCGCTTCCGCCGCTAAAGGGTGTTCGCTGCGTTTTAGCATCCAATCCGCTTTTAAAATCAAAATATTCGTTAAAAACATTTACGCTGATATGCGCCGACACTGCGCCGATAACAATTAATAAACTGTACATCCAGTTTATTTCTTTAGTCTGCCAATAAGCTGTGCCGATACCGACAGCTACACAAGCTGGTGCTAATACCAAAAATGGCGCCCGTATGATTCCTAGTATTGATTTAATCAGATTCATTTTTTCATCCTTTATTTTTGATGGCAATTGGGATCATTGAGGGGTCGCATGATAAACCGCATCAGGATATCCTATTCGTACGACTCTTACCATAAAACGACTATTTTCTAAGCGCTGTTTTCGTTTTCGGAGCATGGGAAAACTATCATTAAATCTAGCTTCCAACGATATATTTATACAACTGCTCTGCATGCTCTTTGGCCCTTTGCTCCACTTCTTCCTTCTTGTTATAGACGCCGGGAACGTAGATCATATTGTAAGATACAATAGGGGTATTGAATTTCATGCCGGTGAGGTTTGCCATTTGCTGTAAAGGTTTCAGAAGATCGTTAATCGGGAAGTTGTTATAGCCACCCGCTTTATAAGCATCTTCCGGTCCTCCTATGGTCATGGATACAAGAAACTGTTTGCCTTTTAATTTATTTCCGGTGGAGCCAAAGGCAAAGCTGTAGGTGAAAACCTGATCCAGCCATTCCTTGAGAATGCCGGGCACGCCATACCAGTAGAAGGGGAACTGAAAAATAATCGATTCAGCTTCAATAAGAGCCGCCTGTTCAGTTTCAATGTTAAATTTGAAGGATGGGTACTCCTGATAAAGATTCTTGATTTTCACGCCTTTGATAGTTCTGATTTTCTCCATAATTATTTTATTGGCAATGGATTTTCTTTCAATGCTGGGATGAGCCAGCACGACAAGCGTTTTTTTCATAAGATTTCTCCTTATCGTTGTTTAACAATGATTATAGAGTTTGCATAAATCGGGAAATACAGACTGTTACTTTATAAGACGCTCCCGCGTCTTCTTATTTATTTATAAATAGGAAATTAAATGAACTTGTTTTCTTTTTTTATTGTAACTATTCATGACACGCCACCAACAGGAGACTTTCGACTATTTCTTCTGTCCTTCCATATCTTAGCTATAAGCCGGTCGCCAGAAAAATCCTTGGGGGCCGCAGAAAACGAGTTGTAGACTGTACTGACCGCAGTTGCCAGACTTTCGATATTCGCTACGAGAATCCAGTGAGGTGAAAAGTATAATCCAACAAGTTGCTCAGCAACCTGTTTCCACTTAGCATAGCGGTTGCCTTTCTCATATACTTTGATTGCATCACTGTTATGGTAAAACAGTTCTCTGTTCACTGCGTGATAGTACCACAACCAGCCAACCTCATCAGCGATGTCAGCCGGTACACTGGCTGAGCGAATCTTTTCCAGGCTGCGTATATTGGGACGAAGGCGGAAGAGATTAGCGCTGGTTACGATGACAGGCAGAACCGAGACTGCACGTTGGCGGTTAAAACGGTAGAACGACTCAAGACAGAACGGGACAAAACCATAAGCTAATTGTTTTGTTGCCTCTTCAATCGCGTTGGGCTGGCGTGTTCCGTCCTGTGAAACGGTTACGCCCCATACGCACATTGGAGCAAGGGGCAGAAGAGTTTCGGAGTTGGGCTGGTCGAGCATTTGGTACGGTGCAGAATGAAGGACAGCGGAGTTGACGTAGAGATTCTCGCCAGATGATAGTGCTCCATATTGTGACAGGTGGTCTTCGGTTTCGCACGGTAAGAAAAACCAGAAACGGCTGTCATCATGGTACTTGCATTCCATCAGAAGCTGCATGTCGCCCGTATTCGAGTTGGCAATATAGGGGCTATACGCAATAACATCATGTTCAAACCACTTCGGCACCCCCACGCGGTTCGGTCGTAAATATTCGTAGTGAAGTTCGCATTCCCATTCGATGGACTTAAGCGCCAAAAGTGTGAGATGTTCAAGTGGCAACCCACTTTTCAGAAAGCTTTCACCCCATTTTTGTTTAGACATCTGTTCCGATTACCTTCTTTTTGTACTATTTCTTCGTACCCAACAATGATTATACACTCTGTATAAATCGGGAAATATAGACTGTTATTTTCTGTATAAGACCTTCCCGCGTTTTCCCCTTTATTTATAAATATTACAATAATATTATTACGTTACATAGCACAGAAGGCGTCTTGTTCTTATTTTTTCAACAACTCCAGCCGTTCTTTGATACTTTCTGCTTTGGCTGTCTCCCCGCGGTCGAAATAATATTTTTGCAGTTTGATTAAATAAGCCCAGAGCGGCCGCTTCCAGCCGTTATCGGAAGAAGTATTTATGGCAATCTGCAAAATATTTTCATCATAAGGCAAATATTTTACCCAGATGCCGCAGGCAATCAAACGGGAGAGGGGATCATCGATGGAAGGAATTTCTTGGACAGCTTTGGCCAGATCTTTATTCCGGGCAAGCTTGATAAAGCTTGAATATTGAGAGGGCAATAAATTATCGTCTACGGTGGCAAAATTTCCTTTTAAATAATTATAATAAGCGTAATTAGAGGCAATGGGATGGAGTTTATTAATGCGGACAAATTCGTTGTTGTCAAAATCTTCCAGCGCCGCCGTATGCAGGGCATACTTGTTCAAATAAATTCTGGCTAAAAAATTCAAATCGTTGCCGCCGGATACAGCTTTTCTTGCTTTATCAAAATGAGGCTCCGAAACATCTTCTTTGCCGGCTAAAAAATTAACTTTATAATTTTCCAACTGCCGGAAAGCGTCACCTTTCCAGTCAACGACTTGCTTTGAATTCGAGCCGCAGGAACAAATAAATATTACGATTGCTGCAGTTAAAATTTTTCTCATGGCACTTTAATCTCCGTTTCTTTTTTCTTGGAAAGAATCGTGTCAATTTTACTGGCCACATCGTCCAGGGCTTTGACTGCGTCGTCTATATCCGAACGCAGTGTGCGAAAATCCTTCATGCCCTCCGATGCTTCTTTACTTATTTTATTTATATTATCCACGGTCGCATTTAATTTTTCCAGCTTGCCGGCAACATCCTTGAGGATTTTATTGATATTAGACAATGTCCCGTCCTTGCCGAAAACTTGCTCGTCGGTTTTCGCCGCCATCGTATCAACTTTTCTGCTGAGGCGTTCCAGATTTTCCGCAATCTGGGTTATCTTTTCCAGCAAGGGCTGTACCTTTTCAATCGCGTCATTGATGTCATTGATAATTGCCACTTCCGGAATTTTATTTTCCGGCATCGGTGGGCTGCCTAAATTATCAGTTGTAACAACAATGCGGGCCGCGCCGATTAATGGACGGTAAAGCACAAAGGAACTGTCTGCTTTAATCCATTTAACATGGCGCTGGGGAATCTTAATTTTAATGAGAACGATTCCTTTATCGTTTAGTTCCAACGCGTGAACCTTGCCTATATTGAATCCCGAAAACACAACCGGCATGCCTTCGGTAAATCCTTCACCCGTCTTGGAGGAAAGTGTAAATGTAGAAACTGTGGTAAAAAAACCCTTTTCCCTGGCCAGATAAAGCAGGGCAAGGAAAATGATTACTGTTGTGCAAATTATAAAAAGTCCAACTTTATATTCGCGGCTCATTGACATAACGCACCATATTTTTCCGCCAGCCATTCATAATCATATATATGACAGCTGGAATAAGAATCTTCAATTTTTTTCAGCGCCTGAAAAATATAATCAACATCTTTAAGATGCGGAATAATTTTGAAAGGACGGTCAATAATTATTGAGGCGTCGCACACCATAGAAGCTCTAATCAACATGGCGCAAAACCGCTCTTCGTTAGTCAAGTCAGGGTTTCTCTTAAAGGCAATATCCCCCAAACCGAGCCGCTGTAACGCGTTTATGGCCATATGCTCGGCCTCTCCTCTGGGCATGTTCTCATGATATTGTTTAATCAACGCGATGTTCAGCCAAACTTCCTGATTGGAAATAAGGGGTATATCAATGGAAACAGGCGCCGCTTGCCTCCGGTTGGTTTCCAGAAACTTCCCCAGCCCTTTATCCAGAGCTTTCTCACTTTCAAAAAACTTTACATTAATTTTGTTATTAATGACAACACCTCAATGATCAGAATTGCTGTAAAAACACTTACCATGCCGCGGGATACGACAATGGGTACACTTGTCAATTCATGCGAAGCCCGCAGGCCGAAATGAATCGGAATCAGGGTAATGAAAAATCCAAAACAAGCACATTTCACCAGAGCTATGACTATATCAGAAAAATTGGCGGAATTTAACAGAATATTTGAATATACATCAATACTCATGCTGAAAATTATCCGTGAAAACAAAATACCGCTGCTCATCAAGACAATGGAAAAAAGAGTGCTTAACAAGACCAAAGATATAATGCCGTTAATTACCCGCGGCACAAGCAAATAGTTGACTACGTCGATATGGAATGTTTCCAATGTTTTTATTTCTCTATTGACCTTCATTACAGCCATTTCCGCGTTAATGGCGGAACCGGAACGTAAGGTAATCAAGAGAACCGTGAAAAAAGGAGAAAGTTCTGTAACGATCAAACCCATCAGAACATTGCCAATAAATTGAGTAAGCCCTAAATCTTTTAACAGTTGAAAAACTATGCCGATGAGCAGTGACCCGAATATCACGGATGTCGCGATAAATACGGGTAAAATTTGTACGGAGGTAAAGTATATTTGATCAACTAATACAGTGCGCGTGGCACTATTGTAAGTACTGGGCTGGAATATGCGGTATAAAACTTTCCCCGCAAAGTAAATAGTTTCCGCGAAGGACTTCATCAACTTTACCGTCAAGTGCCCGATGTTTTCCAAGAAAGTCATAAGCGTTTCACCAATAAGATGGTTAATCCTAGCACATGATTGTTAAGACTTCAAACCGCCAATACCAATATTTCATTGACAAATATAAGACAATCGTTATATTGACCGTCGACACTACGAAAATAAGGTCTTTAGCGCGGCATTCATAGCCACAATTTTTTATCAACAAAGCGGAGGATTATATGAAAAGTCAAAATCGAAAAACTTTTTTCATGTTCTTAATGGCGTTTTTGGTCGCCTTTTTTATTGTTTCCCTGGTGGAAGTTCTACGTTCTTCCTTTATGCCTTCAGGAGCGCCAGAAGTTCAAACGGCGGCGGCAATTCCTTCTTCTGAATCATCAAAATTTCCTTTTTCTTTTTCCGATCTGGCTGAGCGTGTTAAGCCCGCGGTGGTGAACATCAGCACAACAAAAACATACAAGGGCCGGGGCGGTTTTAGTTCGCCTTTTGGACGGTCGCCTTTCGGCGACGATTTCTTTGATCGCTTTTTTGGCGACATCCCCCAACGTGAATTTAAGCAGAGAAGCCTTGGTTCGGGATTCATTATCAGCAATGACGGCTATATTTTCACCAATAATCACGTGGTAGAAAAAGCCGATAAGATTTTGGTAAAGGTTTCCGACGGAAAGGAATATGAGGCAAAAATTATCGGCACCGATGCTAAAACCGATATAGCGTTAATCAAAATCAAACCGAAAAATAGCTTGCCGGTTGTGGAAATCGGCGATTCCGACAAAGTAAAAGTGGGTGAGTGGGTCCTTGCCATCGGCAATCCCTTCGGTTTGGAGCAAACAGTTACTGCCGGCATTGTCAGCGCCAAGGGACGCGTTATCGGAGCAGGACCT
>DLME01000159.1:918-10770 GCA_002479215.1 Syntrophaceae bacterium UBA7544 | reverse complement strand
ATCTTGCCAGCGGTGACAAGTTCTTTAAGGTGGCTTTCAAACTGAGCGACTACTAAATCGCAGAGCAGCTCTGTAATAGTCTGCGACCCCAAAGTTTGGATGCGCGTTTTCAGTGAATCCTCAAATAACTGCACATCTATGTCTAACTTGAGTGGTAGCATCGAGTTACGACTTTTTCGCCCTCGGGTAGACCATAGTTTTTTAATTCCATTTTATTCCTTTATTCCACCATAACATCGTGCTCACCTGCGCGGCGGACGGGAAAGGGATACGGAAAAGCCTCTACGCAAACGAGCCCGATTTCCTTCCGCATCAGGTGCAGCTATTTGTTACCTGCCATCGTCTCCAGTACTTTCAGGAATTCACTGAACGATAGAGCTTTACATCGAGACGCAATACTCTGCATTCTCTTCCGAAGACGATGGTCCTCGGATACCAAGTAATCGGCATATACTGCCGCTGCATCAGCGATGAGGGCGTCATTTACCTTCTTTGAGTTGCCCACATGAGAGCAATAGACATCACCCCGCCCTAACCGATCACCTGCTTTCATTATACCTGCGCGAGAAACGGTATTAGGTTCATATGAGGTTGGAAAAAAAGCTGGGATACCCGCGAAAGGAGATCGGAATAATTCCTCAACAACCGTTCGAGTAACGATCACATTCAACAGACCAGCCTCTATTAAGGTCCTTATCGATCCGTAATACTCTGGATTTTCCCTCAGCGTGTCGTAAATGTTTGCATCTAAAACTACGTTCAACTTATATCTGTCCTTCTCAAAGTAACAATGTTTATATGGATCGGTGTTAATATTACAAACGCCGTTCTCCTGTCGGCATAACAACCTAAGCGTTTTGCTAGAGATTATAAGCTGGTCTTATTACTGCCGCAAATCCTTTGTTCGAAAAATGAGTATAGAGCATCGTATTTTTTGAAATTTCACACTATTGATTGCCGTATGTCAAGATTCAATTTTTCAAAAAAAGGGGTTTATATTTGCCGATCAGCCAGAATACTCTCGCATTGTTGTGATAATCCATGCAGAATAGGCAAGTTTCCGGTGTTGGACGTGGCCAGAAAAAGATTTCTTATGCCGTTGTAAGCATGCTTCAGAAAATCCGGCTTATTCTTTTTTAGCCCCAAAAATCCGTAAGCTCCCAGCGCTTGCATGAGCCGCTGCGCGGAAGCCTCCCAGAAATAAATTGCAAAATCATTCCTGCTGTAATCCGGCTTCATTAAGTCATAATAAAAGTTAATTAATTCGTTTCGTTCTTCAGTAGCAAAGGTAACATAAGGATCGCAGATAAGCGAACCCAGATCATAGAAGAAATTTCCAAGCCTCATTCCCTGAAAATCGATCAGTACCGGCTGATCATTTTTGATCATTATATTTTGCGATTGTAAATCACGATGGATAAGACAGGGCTCCATATTCTGTATGCGGATAACGAGCCCGTCTAATTCTTTATGCAAATCTTTGAGCAAAGACGGTGAGAGTTTTAGCTGACAGACTGCGGAAACGAGATTTTCCAGAAAGTAATCATGCTCCCACTTATAAAGCCTGGGGCCATAGCTTTCGGACAATTTTAAATTTGAGGGTATTTTGGTAAATTCAAAGGTATGCAATTGCCGGATTTGTGTGAGCACCTGATAATAATAAATACGTCGTTTATCCCACGAAAGAGCCGATTGCGACCATAAATCAATATCGCCTAAATCTTCCATCAAAATAAAATGCTGCCGCAAGTCTTGGGCAATTATCCGCGGTACGGAAATTTCAAGACCTGCCAAAAACTCGTTGATACCCGCCCAGTAATAGTTTTCTTCTATATCTGTTCCATAATGCATAAAAATAAAGCTGGAATTGTCGGGCAGGCAAATCCTAAAAAAGCCCCGGTCGGAGCCGCCTTTTTTGATGGGGGTCATTTCCCAGGAGATTGCCTTCAGATTAGCTTTTAAGAACTTGTTTATTTCGCCTGTTGTGGATTTCATAAACGGGGATTACTCTGAAACAGTTTGTTTATCTTATCGTATTCTTCGCGACTGCCCAGATCATACCAGTATCCTTCGTCGATGACTGCGCCGCCCACGGAATGCAAATTTTCTTTAATCATTTCGACTAGAGGCCCGACAATCGACTCGACACGGCCGGGTATGAGTCGTCCAAGGAACTTTGTTTCGACAATATAGATTCCCGCAAAAAGGCAGCTCTTCACGCTGGGATTATTCAAAATATGCCGCATGTCACAAACATAGCCATCTGGATCAATGTTGACATTCAGTAATGGGCCAGTACTGCGCAGGGCGATGGTGACTTCCGTTTTCAGTGCAAAATGTTTGGCAAGCAAAGGCGCGATAGGCATATTGGTGATAATATCGCCGTTGTAAACAATGATGCGTTCTTCTTCTGTAATTAGATCTTCGATATTCTTTATGCCTCCGGCGGTATCCAACAATACCGGCTCATGCCGGAAGATTATGGGAATACCCTGCCAGTTGCCTTCCGGGAACGCTTCGCAATATTTATCGGCGCAGTGATGCGTATTGACAATAAATCTCTGCACGCCAATAGCGCGCAAATGCTCCATAGCATACGTGATGATCGGCTTACCGCCGATAGGCAGCAGCGGCTTAGGCGTGTTTTCGGTGAGCGGCCTGAGCCTCGTTCCCAATCCCGCACCCAGAATAAAAGCGGTATTAATTTGTAGGATAGACATGTTTTATCTCTGTTTTTCTCATTCCTTGATAATGTTTATTATCATTTTTTCCCTATACTCTTTATCCCCTGCTTTAATTGTTAGATATATGCCATGCCTACCTATGTTCATAATATTTCTGTACCAGCCGCGACTCCAGTATCGCAACGTAAGAGGGTAAATATATCTAGTCGCTGTATCGCCCGGAAATATGATCATGTTAGGAATGATATTGTCTTTTTCTTCATAAAACTTTTCTGTTCCTAATGAAAAACCACCATTGGTTGAATTTGACTCTATATAAAGAGTTTTGTCCCAAAGTATTTCAATATTATCATTAGATTTGTTTTTAATAGTGAGTTGAAAAGAATAGAAATCCTTAGTTTCTATTTGTGCATCAAAAACTGGATTCGTTTGCAATACATATTTGTCACTCCGCCATGAACTGCAACTCATTAGTAAAAAAACACAAAAAATTACTGGAAAATATTTTTTCATCTTGATCTCCTTTCCCTTATTTTGATGAATGTAATTGATGATATTTGTAAGTGGCTTCTGCTAATTCGTATGCGTATTTTAAGTCTTTCTGATCATGAACTTTCATCAATGGATATTGACCCCAGGTGCTGCCATCATCAATTATTTTTTTATCTTTATCAAAAGCGCTAAAGTTTACTTTTTTGAAGTAGATCCATAAAGACTTATTTCGTGGTGCCAACCATATGAAACCCTGTCCACCTTTCATATTTATTTCGAATTGATACGATCTCATAGTCTTATGATCTTTACGTAATAAACCAGGCATTTTTTGAATTTTTGCATCAAGAGCATCAAAAAGATTGTTTGTTTCAAAGCGTAATATATTTTTATTATTTAACGATGAAGAAGAGGTGTCTGACAGTTTTTTTACTTTCATGATGTGTTTCTCGAATACATCAATAAATTCATTTGGACTGTATTCTTCTTTAAGGTCTATTCCATACGTCGATTGATTGTCTATTTTAATAGACATTTTAAGCATAAAAAAACTCCCTTATTATTTTAGTATCAATATACATCAATTGACGTCAATTGTCAAGATATTTATTGTTGCCCCAAAGATATCCAAAACGCTTTCAGGTGGCGAAAAGGATTTTGGGGCAACGATACCTTTTGCATTTATCCTTGAACCTGTCATGCGCCGGTTAAACCGTCGGGCTAGTGCCTTGATTCTTTCCCATGTTCCTTTCCATAGTCCGGATCGATTTTCACCAGCGCCGCCACAATAAAACCGGGAATAGTCGTTATCGTAATCCAGATAAAGAAATTCCTGTAGCCCAGCATTTCCTGAATCCAGCCGCTGGCCATTGCCGGCAGCATCATGCCCAGAGCCATGATACCAGTGCCGATTGCGTAAAACACCGTTTTGTATTCTCCCTGAGAAACCATGATCATATACATAGTGTAAGCCGTAAAACCAAAACCATAACCGAATTGTTCCACAGCTACTGCAGAGCTGACCAATAACAAGCTTTCCGGCAGGGCGTGTGAAAGATAGATAAAAATCAAATCCGGCAGGTGCATGGCAAATACCATAATCCACAGCCAAAATTTAAGGCCTTTTTTATACACGACATATCCGCCTAAAAGCCCGCCCAGCATGAGCGCCACCACACCAACCGTGCCGTAGATGATGCCGACCTCCGCTGTGGTTAAACCCAATCCGCCTTTTACACGGGCATCAAGTAAAAAAGGTGCGACCATCTTAACCAGTTGAGCCTCGGCAAAACGGTAAAATAAGAAGAAGCAGATGATGATAAGAATGTCTTTGCGCCGGAAAAATAAGGTCAGGATGCGGAAATATTCCGCAAGAAAGTTTTTGGTTTTGTCGCGCGGCGCTTTCCCATCGGCGGCAGGATAAGGCAGGACAAAAAAATGATAAATAAACAGAGCCAAAAAAAATGCCGCCACAGCGATAAAGGTAAGCGACCATGCTTTTGTTACCGGATAGCCGTAATTTTCCATTATCCCGGCCATAATGACCAGGCCGCCCTTGGCGGCAATTGTGGCGACTCGATAAAAAACGGTGCGCACACCGATAAAGGCGGCCTGCTGCGGCGTATCGAGCCCCAGCATATAGAAACCATCCGCAGCAATATCATGAGTGGCGGAACTAAAAGCCATAATCCAGAACATGGCTAAAGTGTAGCGGATGAAGTTATCAGCGGGAATAGTCAGGGCAACGCAAGCCAGTGAGCCGCCGATAGCCAACTGCATAACCAAAATCCAGAAACGCTTAGTGCGAAAAAAATCAATGAAAGGACTCCAAAAGGGCTTGATCACCCAGGGAAGATAAAACCAGCTTGTATAAAGAGCGATATCGGTGTTGGAGAGCCCCAGTCTTTTGTATAAAATGACGCTGACGGTCATCGCAATGATATAGGGGATTCCTTCCGCCAGATAGATAGACGGAACCCAGAGCCAGGGATTCCGATTCGCATTCATTCGCCTACCTTTGTTGGCTTTGTCATCGGCTCCTCGACGTATAGTGTTATACGCCTGCGTCGCCTCTTCCTCGCCGTCGCGGTATGCTTTTGACTGCGAATCGGTCATAGTCTAAGATTATTCCTTTTCCCCTTTTTTTAATTTTTCGTTGATCAGACGCGTCAATAGAGTTTTTTCAAAACGGCGCCGGTAAAGTAATGAGCTAAAATTTCCGGTGCTTTAAATCCTTTAGCTGCCATAACTGCCGCGCCAATTTGACACAGGCCCACGCCGTGTCCCCAGCCGCCACCGGATAAAATAAACCGGTTGACTTTTCCGCTCGCTACGCTTTCCGCCGAAACAATAAAGGCACTGCTTAAAAGATGGCTTTCCGAAAGCCAGCGGCGAATTTCCAGTTCTTTTCCAACCAATATAGCCCGCTGGGAGCCTTCGATCTTTAGTTTACTAATCCTGCCGGAAGGACCGCGCTCTATCGGGATTAGATTTTTCAGCTCGCCTACGTCAATACCCGATTTTCTGCGGATAATTTCTTCCAAATCCTGCCTTTTATATATG
Source organism: Syntrophaceae bacterium UBA7544 (assembly GCA_002479215.1). GTDB lineage: Bacteria > Desulfobacterota > Syntrophia > Syntrophales > Smithellaceae > UBA4810. The sequence continues at coordinate 5,032 of DLME01000159.1, read as the reverse complement.
ACTTGCCAACGGTAAAAATCAAGAGTTTCCTGATCAAACAACGGCAGTATTTGGTTTAATATTTTGTTATCTGCGGTGTTGCAGTAAGCTGGTGGTTTCGTGCTCAGCCAATGTTGGGCATCTTTTTCCGATACAATTGGTGCGTGAGTATCTGCATGATCGGTTACGCTTTGCAGATAAGGAATGGATTTATCCTCCCATGCGGTGGAAAATATTTCCGTTTGGCCGCCACAGGCTTTGTGGTAGCGGGCATCGCAGATATTATTTTTGTAAACTAAGAATAGTCCTTGTGTCGTCCGGACTGCCTCACCGACATCTGCGGAGGTTATTTTAGTTATGCCCTGATAACGCTGACAATGATCATCGGCACAGACGTCAAAATATTGATGATCGTTAATGTCATGCCAGCTGATTATTTGAATATCACTTGTTTTTTCGAAATTGGAATTACTATCGTGTTTTTGTTTTCTTTCCAGCATGGCGACAAGCCAGCTGCGGGCGACAGTTGCCTGCGCCTTTAAAAATTCCAATGGAGCCTGAGCGGACATTTCCGAAGAAATTACGCTTTCTATATAATCCTCCAGGGGAATTTCATTAATAAGATCAAATAAAGAAGCCGAATTGGCAGACAAGAACAGATCGCCACGAAACGATTGCTCCTGGCTCCTTTGCCAGTGAAAGTCAATGCCAATTTGTACGTGAAATACTGTAAATGTTGCTCCATCTTGAGCCGAAAGCAAGATTTCCTTTTGTCCGGTGATTTGCACGCCTGAAGATTGAATAAGGACAATTTGCTCTTGTTCGGCCCGAATTCTTAAATGACCTGTAATTTTACGGCCATCGGGCAGGCGAAATCGGCCGTTTAAATTTATTTGAGCTTCTTTATAACTTTGCAGTAAGGCAACTTTTATTTTGGGTTCGCTATTGATCATAGACATTTAAAGCCGTTCTTAAAGAGATTATATCATTTTTTATGAGCAAAATACTCAGAAGTCAAGAAAGTTGTCAGCCGGGAAAAAATTCAGTAAAAAATCAACTTAATGCTTGAATATTGCTAATTTATCATATATATTTTTAAAGTTAAAAAAATTAAACGGCGGATGCTTATGGTGCATATCTGGCCAATTGGAGGAGGTAAAGGCGGATCGGGAAAGAGTTTTCTCGCTAGTTCCTTAGGCCGCGTTTTAGCGGGATTGGGGAAAAAAACTCTCTTGATTGACCTCGACCTAGGCGCGGCCAATCTGCACACCCTGGTGGATGTGCCTTATCCGGTAAAGTGCCTCTCTGATTTCATCCACAAGAAAATACCCCTTTTAGAAAACACCGTTTTGGAAACCCCGGTGCCTAATCTTTATTTAATCAGCGGTGCTCACGATAGTCTGGATATCGCTAATCTTCCGTACGAACAAAAAGTGAAAACCCTCAAAGCCATATCCAAATTGAATTACGAGTGGATTTTGCTGGATCTGGGCGCCGGCACTTCTTTTAATATCCTTGATTTTTTTCTGATTTCACAAAACAGTATATTTATTACAACGCCGGAACCAACTTCTATTGAAAACGTTTACCGGCTGATTCGTTCCATTTATTTCCGGCGGATTCGCCAGTATTTTAATGCGGCTGATTTTAAGACTCTGGAAGAAGAAGTTGTTCAAGAGTTTGGCGAAGGATCATTTAATAAGCCGGATTGTATCATGCAGGCGGTTAAAAGAGCGCACCCGGAAAAGAGTTTGCAGCTGGAAAATGATTTCAACTCTTTTAGATTCAAGCTTGTTCTCAACCAGTTGCGTAGCAAGGATAATATCGCTCTGGGCGCGCAAATATGCAAAATTATTGAAAAACATCTTGGGTTCCAGGTTGATTTTGCCGGTAACATTGCTTTCGATGACCGCGTTCACGATGCTGTTTGCCAGCGGGTATCGTTTTTGGATCGATATCCGTACACTCGTACGGCTTATGACCTGCGAGAGCTAAGTAAACGAATTGTTAATTCTACAAGTGAACAATTGTTGATACGTTATTCTTAAAGGCATCAATTTTATAAAGTTTTTATAAGAATATTACGCTTGAGGTCTTTTTATGAAAAAAAATTTTGCCAAACTGAATTATTATGAAATTTTGGATATTACCCCTGATGCGGCATTTTTTGAAATTCGCCATGCCTATAATGCCGCGATACAAATGTATCGGGCAGACTCTCTGGTCAGTTACTCTTTTTTTTCTCTTGAAGAAAGACAAGAAATACTTAACCTTTTGGAAAAAGCTTACCTAACTCTCATCAATGGGAAAGAAAGAAAAAACTACGATAAAGAACTTATACAGTTAGGAATTATCGACAATGTAGGAGGTAAAGCGGGGTCTAAAAGATCAGCGGGTATTTATGACGCCAGCAGACAGTGGGGTAAAGCAGCTGTGCTTAAAGACAGTAAAGCGACTTTAAAGGAAAAAGTCGCCCAAAATAAGCACATTAATGAAATTTTATCCAAGCAGGAAATTAGCGGCGCTGATCTTAAGACAATTAGAAATGAACTGGGTGTGGCTATCGAAAAGATTGCCGGAGAAACAAAAATACGCATGGATTATTTAATCAGCATTGAGGAAGATAAAGTTAAGCGGCTTCCCGCAGCGGCTTTTCTCAAAGGTTTTATCAAATCTTATTTAAAGTGTCTCTGCATCGAACCTTTGGACGATGTTTGTGTCCGCTACATGGACTGTTTGGCACGTATTGGAAAAAACAATTAGGTTTGCAGATTTATTTAAATTTCCTGTCGTGTTGATTAATCGAAAAATTAGGAGGACAATTATGGGGAAATTAATTTTTATGAGTTTATTTTTCCTCTGCGCGACGATGGCGGTTGCGGCGGAACAAAAGTTTGAATCCGACACAATAAAGACTTCGAGAGGAGACCTTGTTTTAACATTCGTTGGCCATGGAACCATAATGATGTCCATAAACGGGAAGGTCATCCATGTCGATCCCGTGTCGCAGATGGCCGATTACACAAAAATGCCCAAAGCCGATTTAATCCTCATAACCCATGAACATCCGGATCATTTTGATCTCAATGCAATCAACCTGATTAAAAATGCTAAAACAAAAATAGTTGCCACGGAAACAGTCGCCAGGCAAATATCTGACGTAATCATTATGAAAAATGGCGATATCCGGACTATCGGAGGCCTGCGAATTGAAGCGGTTCCTGCGTATAATTTAGTGAATATGCGATCTCCCGGCAATCCTTTCCACCCCAAAGGTACCGGCAATGGCTATATAATCACTTTTGGCGACAAGCGTGTATATATTGCCGGAGATACGGAAAACACTCCGGAAATGAAAAGCTTAAAAGGGATCGATGTTGCGTTTTTACCCATGAATCTTCCCTATACGATGACTCCGGAAATGGTAGCTGATGCGGCAAAGGCTTTCCGTCCCAAGATTCTTTACCCCTACCACTATGGAAATACGGACACTGCAAAGCTGACTGATCTGCTCAAAGATACCACAGGGATAGAAGTGCGAATTCGTAAAATGCAGTAATACTTCGGGCATCAGCAGAAAACAAACTCTTTATTTCAAGTTTTTTGCTTTTTCCTGCAGGGCAATATCTTCAGGGGTTGTAGGATTAATTTCGATTCCATGCGGCAGCGACTTGCCTTTCAAATCCACATGCACGAAGCTGATAAAACCGTCAAGATAAAACTCGTTACTGCTGTTATCCACGATTCTTACGTATGAAATAAGGCGTGTTTTCCCAGTCAGAACAACCTTGCTTTCAAAACGGATGATTTGGCCATTTTTAACAGGTTTTTTAAAAAGCATACCGTGAATATTCACGCATACGATGTTCTCAGGATGTGTAAGGCTTGCTGCGGCAATGAATCCCGCTTCCACGAACCACATGGCCGTTTTGCCCGCAAACAGTGTTCCGTGGTGATTCAGGTCTTCGTTCTTGACGAGCCTGCAAATACTATGAGCCTTGAGTTCCATACCTTCCCCTCCCCGGTGACCATTGCTATAAACGCAAGCGATCTAATGTGTCAACAATATTATACCAATTATAAATCAAAGCGCTATCTTTGTATGTATAATACGCCTCGTCGCCTCCTCCTTGCC
>DLME01000159.1:0-823 GCA_002479215.1 Syntrophaceae bacterium UBA7544 | reverse complement strand
CCTCGATATCATCTTTGATTTAGGAATAGTATTGATTCCTATGTAGAGTCTCCTTATAATTCCTCGCATTTTTCCATTAGAACATATCTCAAATTAGATGCCTGCATGAACTTATGATAACTCATTGAATCAAATTTGAAATCATGGTAGACGTGCCCGAGAGATTGAGTTTCATGGAGTAAAAATAGATGAGTGTATACGAATATACAGCTTTAGATGAAAAAGGACACGAGCGTAAAGGCTTTGTTGATGCAATGGGTGTTGCCGCAGCGAGGCAGAAATTGCGCGAAGAGGGGGTTTACCCCATTGAAATTAATCAAGCGGCAGATAAGAAGGATGCGGCATTATCCGGTGTTTTGGGAATTAATCTCTGGCAGCGGGTTTCCAATAAAGATGTGTCTGTATTCACTCGTCAGCTTTCGACTCTTTTAGGCGCTGGTATCCCACTTGTACCTTCATTGTCTGTTTTATTCGCCCAAACAAAAAATCCGCTTTTAAAGCAAACACTGGCGCAAATTCGCGAGCAAGTTAACGAAGGTAAAAGCCTGACGCAAGGCATGTTGAATTTTCCCCGAATCTTCCCGCCTTTTTACGTGAACATGGTTAGGGCCGGAGAATCTTCGGGCACAATTAATCTGGTGCTGGAGAGGCTTGCCGATTTCAGCGAAAATCAGCAGACCTTAATGAGCAAGATCAGGTCAGCGCTGGCCTACCCGATAATTATGTTGTTTATCGGAGGCGGCGTTATTTTTCTGCTCATGACTTTTGTTGTTCCCAAAATTACCGGTATCTTTACCGATATGCACCAGACACTGACGATAAT
>DLME01000002.1 GCA_002479215.1 Syntrophaceae bacterium UBA7544 | reverse complement strand
ATCTGGAGCGGATTGCCGATCATGCCAAAGGCATTGCGGATATGGTCACTTATATGGTAACCGGTGAATGCGTGCGACATCAAACCTGTACCTTAAATGAAAAGGAGAAGGCGTGAAACGCAATCTTTTTTTAAAAATATTATTCAGCTATCTGGTTATTGTTTCCTTGTCTTTTTTTATTCTGGATCTATTGATTAAGAACGAGATCAAAAAAGTCATGACCGGTAAGATTGAGGCTGAACTATTGACCTATGCCGAACTACTTAATTTAAATTCGGCACAGAAAATGTCTGATCAGCTCAAGCAAATCGCCCGGATATCCAGTTCGCGGGTTACGCTGGTGGACGCGCAGGGCAAAGTGTTCGCTGATTCGGAAAAAGATATCGCCAAAATGGAAAACCATTTGAACCGCCCGGAATTGCAGGAAGCGAAACTCCGGGGCAAAGGCAAGTCCATCCGCTTTAGCAGCTCCATCGGCATTGACATGCTCTATGTAGCCATTACCATCAAAGAAGGGTCAGAAATCAAAGGTTATGTCCGGTTGGCGCGACCTCTTGATGATGTGCAGAGTATGATTGAAAAAGTCTACCAATCTATTTTTCTGGCAATGATGATTGTTACGGTTATCGCACTTGTTATTGCGCTGATCTTTTCTTACCGTTTATCAGCGCCGATTCGGGCCATGGAAAGGTTTACCGAAAGATTGCGTCAGGGGCATCCGGTCGGAACCCTTTTATTGGAGACGGCGGACGAAACAAAAAAGTTGGCCGATAACATCAACTATCTGTTGGATGAACTGCAAAGCCAGATTCGGCTGGCCAACGAAGAGAAAAGTAAGCTAATGACGGCATTTACCAGCATGACCGAAGGAGTTCTGATTCTCAATACAGAAGATAAAATCGAATTTGTCAATCAGGCGCTGAGTAATATATTGTCTGAGCAATACGGAGATATAAACGGTAAAACGCTGATGGAAGCTTTTCGCAGTGTTGATTTGCAAAAAGCTTTTTTGGAATTTAAGGAAACGCGCATAAATGTATCTCGTGAAATTACCCTTGGTAATATAGAGCCGGTTATTTTAAACGTAAGCATCTCTGCCGTTCAGGGTCATCCGGAAGAAGAAAAAACGATGATTGTCTTTCATGATGTAACACGGTTGAAAAAACTTGAAAAGATTCGAATAGATTTTGTGGCCAATGTTACTCACGAAATCAGGACGCCGCTGACGGCAATTATTGGATATCTGGAAACAATCAAAGCCGGCGCAATAAATAATATCAATGAGACGAAAAAATTTATTGATATAATTTTAAAACAAGCTGAAAGGCTTAATCGTCTCGTCGAAGATCTGCTGACAATATCAAAAATTGAGTTAAATGAAATAAGATTTAACTTTGAAAACGTTTTTTTAAGTGATGCTGTGACTAATGTAATTTCTATAGTCGAAAAGAAAGCAACATCAAAGAAAATAACCATTGAAAACAATATGCCTGAAAAACTACGGCCGGTAAGGGCGGACAGAGACAGACTAACCCAAATATTGGTAAATGTTTTAGATAATGCCGTTAAATTTACACCGGAGTCGGGCAAAGTCATCATTGCAGCAGATGAAACTGATGCTCATTCCGTGGTATCGATAATTGATACGGGGATCGGTGTTCCTAAGGATGAAATACAACGTTTGGGAGAGCGCTTCTACCGCGTAGATAAGACCCGTTCCCGGGATTTAGGCGGAACAGGTCTGGGATTGTCGATAGTGAAACATTTGATGATTGCTCATGGCGGCAGAATGGAAATCGAAAGTCAATTTGGCCGGGGCACTAAAGTATCTTTATTTTTCCCTCTGCACAAAGTATAGTGTTCCGGCAAGAAAATAACTTCTCTGTCATTCCGGGCTCAGGGCCGGGCGAATAACCTAAAGGTCACGCGTGCCGGGTGATCCGGAATCCAGAAAAATCTTTTGTTGTCAGATACGCATCTGAGTCGGATTGGTGAGATAGTCGGCTTTATAGTCTCTGTTTGAAATGAATTACATTAGGAGAATAGGTAATGGAAAGCGCAATAGCAAAAGCAATTCAGCTCAAATATCAGCCGGTGGCTTTGCTCTGGTCCAATGAAAAGCCGCAGGGAGCGATGCAGTTTCAGGAGGGCAAATGGGGCTGTGTCATGTGGCTTGCTGTTCATGCCGCAAAAGGGAAAACGGCTGTTGCCGATATAAAAACATTTGGCTGTTTCGGTGGAGGAGTCGGCCTGGGTTTCGGCAATCAGTATAAAAATTTCCCCAGCGGCGAAGAGGGTTTCTGCCATTTCTTATCGGCGGGAAATGCCGCGCGAGAAGGTGGTCCGGAGTTGGCCGAAAAAATCAAACCATTTATGCGTGGCGAAGCTTATGATAATTTTTTATATGGGGAACGCTATGTTAAGACGCCTGCGCTTGTTAAAAAATTTATTGAAAACCTTCCGCTGACAGAAATTCCTGAGCCTTATGTTATTTTCCAGCCGTTAGATACTGTTGATACAAAGAAGGAAAAACCTCAGACGATAATATTCTTTGTCAATCCCGATCAGCTTTCCGCATTAGTCGTTCTGGCTAACTATGGGCGCGGGGATAATGAAAATGTTGTTATTCCTTATGCCGCCGGGTGTCAGACCATCGGCATTTATCCTTACCGGGAAGCTAAAGCAGCCAAGCCTCGTGCCGTTGTGGGACTAACCGATCTTTCCGCGCGTGTCTATATCCACAAACAATTGAATGATCCACATCTCATGACTTTTGCCGCACCCTTTGCGCTTTTCGAAGAGATGGAACAAAACGTCCCCGGCTCTTTTTTGGAGCGGCATACCTGGCAGAGCTTAATTTCTGAAAAAGGCTAGTACGAACATTGCCTACGTCATTTATAGTGAATGTGAGAAGCCTTGTGGCAGTTGAAGGTGCATTCGTTCGCTCAGAATCCCCGGCAACTGTTGCTCTACGACTCATGTCGCGGCAGCCGAAAACTCGCCGCTACAGTGGCTCAAACACTTCGGCTGCTCTTCGCTTCATTTCGCCTAGAGCCACAACGTTTCGGGGATATTCGCTCACTACAGCCCAGTTCAACTGCCATTTTTAGGTAGTGGGTCAGTTTGCTTTTTTAAATCCATTACTATATTAGAATTGGCAAGAATATTGCATTAAGTTTTATAGTAAAGATGATGATTATTATGTAAAAAATGACTTGACAGGGGTGTCGAAAATACTTGACAGAGCGGAAAAAGTAGCTCATAAAAATAATTAACACAATTAATAACACGGTTTATCAGGAATGGTGATAAAACATTTATCTAGAATCATTGGTGTTTTAGCATCGAAAGACCCCGCCTGTCAAGGTCGCCGTGGGGTCTTCTTTTTTTGTAGAAAGGAGGATATTTAATTATGGAAGTGATAATAATATCTTTACTTTTGGTAGTACCATTATGGCTGCTCGCACGCATTTTTTACCGTGAATGGGTGCACACACACAAATTGAATACAGAGTGGCAGGGACCTAATGATGATTTAATAGCGACCAAAATGCTTTTAGAGGATATAGCTGCGGCGAAAGAACGAATACTCATCTATGGTGGAGAAACTGATAATATTTACAATAAACAAGAAATCATAGATGCGTTTAAAGGGAAAAACATCCCAGTAGAAATGATATTCGAGAATCCAAACGTGGCTACATCCGCCATGAAAGATATGTCGAAAGAAAACGAGAAAATTTCTTTATTCACAACCAAAGGAAAAGTTTGCGGTAACCACTTTAGAGTGGTTGATTATAATTATGTTTATTTTGAGAAAATTCATAAACCTAAAGAAGAAAACCGCTTTTTCAAAAGGCTACCTGACACAAGATTCGCTCCTGCTCATTTCGCTAACAAATTTCAGCAAATTCAAAGTTCATCAGAGCGAGTATGATGTTCGATACTTCTATCGGTTACTGCGCACCTTATTATATCATACTTGTGATAGGTTTAAGCTTTATAGTGGCAGTTATCGAAATAGTAAAAAAATATGCAACTGGTTTAGTAGATATTAGGAAAGCACGAATAAACAAGAGCTCGGTATCCCAATTTATTTACACCTTTTTGGCATTTGCGGGGACGTTGATAATATTATCTCTCTTCAATATATTGTTCAATTTGAATGGTTTATTGAAAGATACAATACATCTGCTGATTAAATTTTTTCTTTTAATATCTTCAATATTATTCTTCATCGTCCCTTTAGAATATCACAAGGCATATAAAGAAGAGCTTGCCATACGAGATGCTGACTATAAAAGCTGATCTTTATTTAAATGTAAATTAATTATATCTTTAATATCCCAAACATGATTTGTAATCCCTGCTTCCATTGCCGGAGTTACTCTTAATGTTTGGTGAACTCTGCAAAAATTATAGTGCATAAAATATAAAGATACTGCGGCTACAAGGTTTTCTATTTTTTTACTAAACCCATTTGTTAATCTAGTGAAACGTCTCATTGACATTCTCATTGTTAAATTTTGTCGCTCAACATAGCTTGTCGAAACATCCTTTTTATCAGGTTTGCCAGATATAGAAAATTTTTCAATACCTGTACAGTCAGCAGGACTATATCTTCTTTGATCGGCTATTGATTGAGGGTTGCCATATGTTTTAACCAGCATTGCGTAATCAACATCGCCGCCAAAAGCATTTTCAACAGCGTTTAAATAAGCCCTATGACCATCCGTTGTTAATTGAACACGGTTTTTTAATCGGCTTGCCAGATCAGTCATGAACACATGAGCGCATTCAGCATCACGCCGTCCGATGAAGAAGGAAGGAACAAGTTTTGTATCCGCATCAATAGCCGTCCAAGTGTAAACATCACCGTAACCCCATTCTCCCTTATGATCTGCCGGAACATTTTTTTCTTTCGCATAACAAAATGACCATATTTCATCACATTGAATTTTTTTACAGGGGAGATCATGAAAAACTTTATCTTGATATTTAGCGCATGCGTTGCCGATTTCGACAGCAAGTTTTGTAACCGTGTTCTTGGCTGCGCCTGTCATTCTGCATGTAGCGCGAATGCTGTTACCTTCTACTAAACAGCCGATTATTTGTGCTTTTTTTGAAATGTCTAACTTATTCATAATATTCCCCTTTTTATTTCGTTATAACTATTATACTTGAGCGGTAAAGCAATTGCAAGCATTATTTTTAATTATTTGCTTGCATTTATAAAATATTTCTTTATAATGCAAGCATAATTTATAGTGGAGGTGCAAGCATGGATGAAGAAGTAACTGGTAAGGCAATAGGCGGCAAGGCTAGGGCGGCGATGCTAACACCCGAAAAACGCAGCGAAATAGCCCAAAACGCAGCTAAAAAGCGTTGGGCTTACAAGGAAGTGAATTTGTTAAAAGCAACACACCTCGGAAGCGTTTCTTTGGGAGATGTTAAAATACCATGCGCCGTTTTAGAGGATGGCACAAGAGTATTAAGCGAAAGAAGCGTAGCAAAGGCGCTTGGCAGAAAGGGTGGCGGTTCACACTGGCAGAAGAAAAAAAACGCTCTCGAAAAGGATATTCTCCCTGAATATATTTCGATTAAAAACCTAGAGCCTTTTATTCCAGAGGAAACAAGAAAAATATTATTAAATCCAATGATATACCAAAGTAAAAATAAGGTTATTTCAAGTGGTATGCGAGCTGAAATACTGCCTGAAATATGCAAAATATGGCTTTCAGCGCGTGAAAAAGGCGCTCTCTCAGATCAGCAAATTATAACAGCAAATAAGGCTGAAATCCTTATGCGTGGTTTTGCAAGTGTGGGTATTATTGCTCTAGTTGACGAAGCTACTGGCTATCAGGAAATCAGACCTAAAGAAGCGTTACAGGCTTATTTAGATATGATTCTAAGAAAAGACTTAGCAGCTTGGGCTAAGAAATTTCCTGATGAATTTTACGAGAATATTTATAAATTAAAAGGATGGGCATGGCCGGGAATGCAAAAAAACAGGTTTAGTGTTGTCGCTCATTATACAAGGGATTTGGTATATGAAAGAATAGCGCCTAGTTTACTAAAAGAATTAGAGATAAGAAGCCCGAAAGATGAAAAGGGAAAAAGAAAGAACAAATTTCATCAATGGCTTACTGAAGATATAGGCAACCCCTTATTGGCGCAACATCTACACTCATTAATAATGTTTCAGCGATTAGCCCTGTCGAATGGACACGGATGGAATCGCTATGTCAAAATGGTGGATAAAGTTTTACCAAGAAAAGGTGCAACTCTTGAATTGCCATTTCCTGAACCAGAATTAGACGCATAACCTATTTTTTCTTCCATCGTGCGTGAGCAGCTTTTATTGCAATTCTTCTACGCTGTGAAGGTGTAAGTTTGTCCGCCCTAGCTTTACCACCTTTAAGACCGCCAAGACGACCTAAGGCTACGGCATGAGGATTTTTAGTCTCTGGTTCCGGCTCTTGTGGATTTTCGTCGGTAGCCTCCTCAACGATAGCGGCTGCAAGTTGGCAAAAATCAGGATGTTTCACTTTTACTTTTTTCATGCTTGTAATATAATATAAGCGGTCAAGCATTACAAGAGGCAATTATTTCAAACTGACCCACTACCCATTTTTAAGATATTAGATTTATTACTTTTACAAAAAATATTGTGTGTTATAATGTCGACAAGACTATAGGAAAAAGCGAAGTTCGTATATTAATTGTTGGGCCTCATATACAAAACGAGAGGTGCTATATGGAAAATGATAAGGATGAATTGGCAAAATTGGCCCGTCTCAATGAACTCGTCAGCGAGTTTGAAAAACTCGCTGCCTTGATAACTGCCAGTGTAAAATGCAATAATCTTGAAATCATCGACCAGGCTTTGGAGGCAAAGAAAAAAGTAAAACGTTTTTTATCGGAGAGCAAACCCTTAAAAGTCCATGACAGTCTTAAGCTAAAATTAAAGAAAATCAGGGACAATTATGGTTACACAATTGACCGGGTGGTCGAAGTCTTATCTAAAGTTACTGGAACTTCCTTTTCGCAGGAATCAGAAGACGGTATAGATTATATTGATGCTTTGTTCAGTGAAGGTACAGCCGATTATGTGGATGAAGGCTTCTTTACAAGAAGAAACGAAGTTGCTACTCTTATCGTCAGTGAGTCTCTCCCGAGCCATTTTGTTCACCATTTTCAAAACTTGAGGAAGTGTTATACCCTAGGACTATTTCAGACCACAGTAATATACTGTCGTGCAGTCATTGAAACGGGTTGTTTTGAGGCATTGGATCGACGAGAAAATTTGAGATTCAATTCAGCAGTTCCAGATACACGAGAGTATAATCTCAAGGTGCTCATGCGTAGCATAAAGCAGTATGTTAACCAAGGAAATTGGGATAACGCCGACAAAGTAATAAAAAAAGCTGATGAGGTTCTTCATTCAAAGCGAAACAATGTAATTATAACCAAAGATCAAGCATATGATGCTATTAAAGACACTTTTGCTATTGTTGAAGAGCTTTTCTCCGGTGACCACCGGAAATCAAAACGACGATAAGGCCCAAGATCCGCATGCACGAGGACGCTCGTAATTCGCGTCTGTGATGCGGCGCGTTATAGGAGGAGACTAATGACAGATGAATCGAAAATATTTACAATTGCTGACTTGCAAGAGATCAATGAGTTTGCAAAATTTAAAACAGGCGTAACTGTTGATGAAATGCGAGAAAGGACATATCGAAAAGGATGTCATCAAACGGCTGCAATGATCCATTCTGCAATTGGAGAACTCAAATCAAAAGACGAAATAATACAATTTGTCGGTGCGCTTGAAGATGTTCTTGCAGATATCAGAGGTGACAGCGAACCTCATCCAGGATTATTAGATGAGGCAAGACAAAAAGCATTTTCACTGTAGTAACATCGCATCGTTAAACTGTTTTACGCTGCGCCAGCGACACTGTATGAAGCAAAATATATACTATAACTAATCAATTCACCGAATCGGCGAGGAACGGCCTTAGCCAAAACCTATAATCATCATAATTATCAATTGAACAAAGTATCGAGTGAACCGGGGAAAACAATTAAGCAGGCTCGGGAATTGCACATTACAAAACTATTTGAGCCTACGGCATTTCTGCGATAACAAACTACCTCTAATAATTTTCACGACTATTTATTAAGTTGCTTCTTAAACTTGTGTAATAACTACATTATTCTATTATATTTTTCTAAGCTTTTTTATAAATTCATTGCCTGCTTGGCAAAGGTATGCTACTTTGCAAAATAATTGACTGTGAGGAGCTTAAAATGAAAATAAGGGTGCTGGGTTGTCACGGCTCACAGCTTCCTAATTATAATACAACAAGTTTCCTCCTCGGGCAGAACGTTCTATTGGATGCTGGAACGGTCACTACCGTCTTAAGTCTTCGGGAGCAGTTAAAAATAGATTATGTTTTTATAACGCACGCTCATCTGGATCACGTGCGTGATATTACGTTTCTCGCCGATAATATGTTTTTTCAACGCAGGAAAAAACCTTTAGTGATTGTTAGTACAAAAGGCATTCTCGATTCCATTCACCGTCACTTATTTAACAATGTCATCTGGCCGGATTTTTCTAAAATACCAAGCGCTAAAGAGCCGCTTATAAAATTTCTGATTATCAAACCTGGTAAAAAACAGACAATCGCTGATTTACAAATCACTACCATTGATCTTAATCATGTCGTGGAAACTGTCGGATACGCGATCGAATTCAAAGGTAAAGCCGTAATGTTCCTAGGCGATACCGGGCCTACTCGAGAAGTCTGGCAAATTGCCCAAAAAACTAAAGGACTCAGGGCCATATTTATCGAAACCTCTTTGCCCGATTCTATGAAAGATGTTGCCGATGTAACAGGACATCTCACTCCATTTTCTTTGCAAGGAGAACTTAAAAAATTGAAAGGCAAAAAACCGGATATTTACCTCTATCACATGAAACTCAGCTACCAGGAAGTTATCCGCAAAGAAGTAGCGGCAATAAAAGATAGAAAAATCCATATTATTGAAGATGGCCAAATAATCCGTATTTAATCATTCTACGCGAACATGAAAAAATTTGATCCTTCCGCTTATCTTGCCGGCTTAAATGTTGATATCATGCATTTTGGATTGGAGACAATTACCGAACTATTGTCCCGGATGGGAAATCCGCAAAATGACTATAAGACAATATTGATTGCCGGTACAAACGGTAAAGGATCAACCGCGACAATGACCGCTTCTATATTGCATAGTGCCGGTTATAAGGTTGGCCTTTACACCTCCCCGCATTTAGTTGACGTTCGAGAAAGAATTGTTATCAACGGGAGAAAAATCGTCCGGAAAGACTTTAGCCAAATCATCGCGGATATAAAAGAAAAGATCAAAAAGCCTTTAACATATTTTGAATTTTTGACTGCTGTTGCCTTTGTTTATTTTCAGCGCCAAAAAGTGGATATTGCCGTCCTAGAGGTTGGTTTAGGAGGCAGGCTAGATGCCACCAATGTCTGTAAGCCGCTGGTTTCGATAATCACCAATATTTCCTTCGACCATATGGCCTACCTAGGCAATACTCTGGAATCAATTACCCGTGAAAAAGCGGGTATCATCAAACAAAACGGCATTTGCCTTACAGCGGCAAAACAAAAAAATGTTTTGCAGGTGTTGAAAAATATATGCTCACGTCGCAAAGCGAAGCTCTATCGATTGGGGGCTGATATAAAAATAGTAAAACAAAAAAAATATTCTTTTGCCTACCAGGGACTGTACCGCAAATTGAGCGGCTTAACTATTTCTCTGCGAGGCGAGCATCAGTTGGCAAATGCCGCGTTGGCCGTGGCTGCAGTTGAGCTTAGTGATAAAAATGGCTTGAAGATAGATAATGACGCAATCCGAGCCGGGCTTAAAAAAGCGTACTTGGATGCCCGGCTGGATTTTTTGCAGAAAGAACCTCTTTTTCTTTTGGATGGCGCGCATAATCCTGCGGGAATTAGCGTCTTATGCCGGGCTCTAAAAAACAATTTTTCCTATCGCCGGTTAATTCTTATTTTTAGTTCTCTTATCGATAAGGATTATCGTCAAATGCTGAAAAAAATAGCTCCTCTCGCCTATAAAATAATTATAACTAAATTAAAGACCAAGCGTGCTGTATCACCAGATAACATTTGGAAAGTATTGGAGAAAATAGGATGTAAGGCGATAGTGACGCAAAATGTTGGGCAGGCGATTCAGAAAGCACAAGCCTTGGCTGAAAAAAAAGATTTAATTTGCGCGACAGGCTCTCTTTATCTGGCGGGCGAAGTAAAACAAAAGTTTCCTAAAACTGTTTCTTGTGCTAAGAAATACTGAATTTTTTAATAATAAATAAACAAGGTGTTTATTTTGATCGGGAAATTGAAGTATAAATTTATAGTTACTTGTTTTGCGATGGGAATGTTACTGATTTCATACACCCGAGTTTCTGCCGAAGAAACCAAAGAAGATAAAAAGCCTGTGGATATTGAGGCGGACAGCATGGATTACGACAATTTCCTCGACAAATATCATGCTCAAGGGAAAGTAGTGATACATTACAGCGGCGGCGTTTTAAATGCCGATGATGTGGAATTAGATAATAAGAATAATATTGCCACTGCTCGGGGCAATGTCTTACTAAAAATGGGAGAAGATACCCTGCAAGGAGATAAAATCGTTTTCAATATTGAAAATAAAACCGGTGTTGCATATAAAGGCCGAGCTTTTTATTCCAGGAACCATTTTTATATTAAAGGCGACAAAATCGAAAAGACCGGAGAACAGACATATTTCATTCAACAGCCGAGAGCCACAACCTGCGATGGAGATTATCCGGATTGGGAAATTGCCGGCAGCGAAATGGACGTAACAATTGAAGGATATGGTTTGATGAAAAATGCCCGGTTAGTCACAGAAGGCTTGCCGGTTTTCTACTCTCCCTTTGTTCCTTTTCCTGTAAAAACTGAACGCCAATCGGGATTTATTAGTCCTTATCTTTCCACAGGACAAGATGGCCTCGACATCGAAACCCCCTTTTTTTGGGCGATTTCTCCTCAAATGGATGCGACATTATATCAGCGTTACATTGAAGACAGAGGATTTAAAGAAGGCGTGGAATTTAGATATTATCTGGGCAGTCATTCCTTCGGCACTTTTTACGGTGATTATATGGAGGATACAAAACCTATTATTGAAACGGCGGGTGCCAATGATGCCCCAACCAGCCGCAATTGGCAGGAAATGCACCAACGCTGGTCGTTTTATTTAAATCACGAAACAGACTTTGATCCAGAATTCTACGTGAGAACTGATTTATACAAAGTTTCCGATGAATGGTATTTTCGCGATTTCTCGGCCCACAACTATTACCTCGACCGTTATACGCCAACAGAAGGAAATCCGTTTAATACGATTCCTTTTCAGGCTAATCAATACCTGCGCTCGCTGGACTCAACTGTCCGTGTATATAAAGGATGGTCTAATTACAATTTAACGGGATTGATCAGTTCCACGGATGATTTTTCAACTGCCAATAATGATCAGACCCTGCAAAAATATCCGGAGATAGTTGCTGCTGGCATCAAACAACCTCTCTTAAAAACTCCTTTGTATTATGAACTCACCGGTACTTATGATTATTTTTATCGAGGAGAAGGACAAAAGGGACACTTCTTTGATTTATCTCCTAGTATTTCTTTGCCTTTGAATATATCCGGCTATGCCAAGATTACGCCGCAAATTGCCTTTAGTGAAACAGCCTGGATACGCGATGATAGCCAAGCGCAAGGCGATAACAAAAGCGGAGATCGGACGCTGTATACTGCGTCTTTAGATATTAGCAGTCGACTGTCGCGCATTTTTGATCTCCAGATTCAAAACTGGGAGAAAATCCAGCATGAAATTAAGCCGGGAATAACCTATTTCTATACACCTAATGTAGGGCAGAATAATATCCCTGATTATATGTTGGCAATAGCTGGACAAAACGGAGTTCTTTGGTCGCTTACGAACACTTTTACGGCTAAAGTAAGGGATGATGCGGGCAAATACAGTTATCTGGAATTTTTAAGGCTCAAGCTGTTTCAAACTTATAATATTAACGACGCTACAAGGGGTATAGAAGGGATTACTCCTCCTGTCATTGCCACTACCGAAAGGCGTCCTTTCGACGATCTTGGAATGGAGTTTGATTTTAATCCGCATAAGTATTTTTCATTTATGGTCCGCAATCAGTACAGCATTTATGATGGTTGGACACAAACGAATTATGATTTGAATATCAAGGATTGGCGCGGCGATATGTTATCAGTCGGTTATCATTATACCTTAGACTCTATTGAACAAATCACTGTTAACTTAAAGGCACAAATTACAAATAATATTACCGGCAACTTTGTGTCAAGCCTCGATCGCTTAAATTCCAGAACGGTGGAAAATACAGTAGGATTGATTTATCATAGTCAATGTTGGAGCTTGGGACTGGAATATACGCAGACTGAAACCGATTCAAGAGTTGTGCTGAAAATATCATTAGCTGGATTAGGTGCATTGTAAATTTATCCTACTTTTGGGCTGATTACTTATTTTATAACAATTTAACAGGGCGACGGAGGATTGGTTAATCAGCATAATATATTGCTTGGTCTTTGTTCAAGCGTTCTCTTGTTGGTTCTTATCATCAAATCAGTGCTAAACATCTTGACGCTTACCTCGATGAATTTGAATGGCGGTTTAATAACCGCAATAATGCGTATTTGTTCAGGGATACTCTCATAAAACTACTAAGCGCTCCTAAAATGGAATTTAAAAAACTAGTAGCATGAAATCCTTAAGTGGCAATGGCAATGTGTTAATTAATTCATTTCTGCCCCGGTTCACCCTCAATCTTGCGACGAAGGCATTCAGTTTCAAGATACGCCTTGCCGCGAAATTGAACTGTTACTCCCTTTAATTTGAAAATCTGTTTTAGGTCAGATATTTCGTCTTCTGTCATCATGCCATCGAAATATACATAGATTAATCCTGTAAACGTCAGTTTATCACTCGATACTCCACCTTCACCTGGATAAATTTGAAGAAAATCACTATGCGGTTGTGATGTATCTAGCATTTCTTGGAAATGATCGGCAAAGAACTTGCAAAACTCATAAGTAAACTGCGTAAATGGCAAATAAAGCGCGATAAATTTTGCATGAGATGAAAAGTCGGCTGCTACAGTTCCCTTGTAATTAATCACAGTATTATTGGGTGTACGCCAAACAGCATCGCCTATTATTGCTGATGAATGATATTTAAATAATAAGTCGTCTTCAAAGACTTGATATAATGATATAGGTTGTTTCGGGGGTAGAGGTTCTACTTTTTCTTTTAGAAGTTGGGCAACAAGCTGCTTCAATTCCGTCTTTATTCCTATTTTTCCAGTAAAGTTTCGTTCAACAAAACCTGCGTTTTCGAGTATCAGCCAATCGCTGTCAGATACATCGTTAGCGTTATGTGTAATATTCATCTTTCGCAATGCTTCTATCTGGGAAGGTTGTAACTTAAAAAATTCGGCACGATAATGAGCCATTGTATCATCTTCTATCGTGTTTGGAGATTGATTAATTGCAAGCCCTGTAATATACCAAAACACACACATAAAAATGGCTCCGGCTAATGCAGCTATGGCATAGCTCCAACGCGGTAAATCCGTATGTAATTTCATAATATCTCCATGAATACTGGGTGCATAAAGAATATACAGT
>DLME01000109.1 GCA_002479215.1 Syntrophaceae bacterium UBA7544 | reverse complement strand
ATAATGTAAATGGCACAGAAAAACGCGCTGGGTAAAGGGCTTGGTGCCATTTTTCCGGATCTATTGAATGACCTGGACAAGAAAATACCTATTTTTTCTTGTGGCATTGAAGAGTTGCAGCCCAACCGTTATCAACCCCGAAAAAATTTCCATGATAATAATCAAAAGCAACTGGTCGATTCCATCAAAAGCAGTGGCATTATACAACCGATTATTGTCCGCAAATTGGACAAAGGATATGAAATAATTGCCGGAGAACGCCGTTGGCGGGCAGCTCAGGCCGCAGGCCTAAAAGATGTGCCTATTGTCATTCGCGAAGCGACGGATATGCAGGCAGCGGAAATGTCGCTGATCGAAAATATCCAAAGGGAAGAGTTAAACCCCCTGGAAGAAGCGGCGGCCTACATAACTTTAAACGAAAAATTTAACCTTTCTCAGGAAGCAATATCTTTTCGTGTGGGCAAGGATCGCTCGACGATTACCAATACCATCCGGCTATTAAAATTACCGGCTAAAATAAAGGCGGCTCTTGTGGAAAAAAAGATTTCGGCAGGCCATGCCCGCTGTTTGTTGGCTTGTAACTCAGCAGAAGAGCAAATTGCGGCGTTGAATATAATCTTAAAGAAAGAATTAAACGTTCGGGAAACGGAACGACTAATACAAAACTTAAAAAAGCAGCCAGTGAGTAAAAAACAAGGCTCTAAAGACCGTTTTTTGGCTGACTTGGAAAAGGCGATGAGCGCAAAATTTATAGCAAAGGTACAAATCAAGGGTACATCAAAAAAAGGTGCTATCGAAATTCGATACACTTCTATGGACGAATTGAACCGCCTCTCTGGTTTAATTCTCGATGATTTGAAATAGAGTGAAGTTTTCATTGGTTATCAACACGTGTTGATAAATATGTTTATAAAGGATTGTTACAGTGGAAGCAGTTTGGGACAAAACGGCTAAAATTATTCAGGAAAAGCTAAGTAAGCAAAATTTTGATACATGGATAAAACCGATCAAAATAGCTGCTATGGAAGATAAATGCGTGCAACTGGTAGTGCCCAATAAATTTTTCAAAGATTGGCTTTTGGATAACTATTTTTCCACGATTAAACAATCATTGCAAAATGTTGTAGGTATTGAAGTTGATATTGAATTTATCCTCTCCAAGAGTAAAGAAAAAAGCCCGGATTCTATGTCAATGTCCCCTATCCAGCCGAAAAGCGTTTCCTCTTCGGCGGCAAGTAAAGGGAAAAATTATTCTTTTTTAAATAATCACTACACCTTTGACAGATTTGTGGTGGGCCCCTGTAATCAGTTTGCCCACGCCGCTTCCATTGCCGTAGCCAAACAACCGGCCAAAAATTACAATCCTTTGTTCATTTACGGCGGATCCGGCTTAGGAAAAACACATTTACTTAATGCTACCGGTCTTCTCACCACTACCGCCCACCCGGAACTAAATGTTATGTATGTGTCCGCGGAAGAATTTATGAATGAAATGATTAATTCTATTCGCTACGACCGGATGCCTAAATTTAGGGAAAAATACCGCAATATCAGTTGCTTATTAATTGACGACATTCATTTTTTAGCAGGAAAAGAAAGAACCCAGGAAGAATTTTTTCATACTTTCAATACGTTACATGACTCGGGAAAACAAATAGTAGTCACTAGCGATAAGTTTCCTAAAGACATTCCTAACTTGGAAGGACGACTGCGTTCTCGTTTTGAGTGGGGATTGATCGCTGATATTCAGCCTCCGGAAATAGAAACAAAAATTGCCATCATCGAGAAAAAAATGCAGGAAAGTCAAATTACTTTACCTAGTACTGTCGCTCACTATATTGCCTCTCACGTAGAATCCAACATTCGCGAACTGGAAGGTTTCCTGGTTAGAATAAGCGCTTATTCTTCTTTAACGGGCAGAGAAATTGACTTGGATTTAGTAAAAGAAGTACTAAAAAACGTAGTTAATCGCAATGGAAACGAAGAAGTAAGTATTGAAGAAATAATTAAAGTGGTTGCCGGAAAATTAAACGTAAAAATATTCGATATAAAAGCGCATAATAAAAATAAAAATCTTGTTTATGCGCGACAGATTGCCATGTTTTTATCCAGAAAATTAACCAATGCTTCTTTTCCGGATATCGGTCAAAAAATCGGCAATAGAGATCATTCGACTGTAATTTATGCAACAAATAAGATTTTAAACAAAATCGAAGTCGATCCTAAATTAAAAAATGTAATTCGGGATATTGAAGATGTTTTAATCCACAAAACGTAAAGTTTTTAATATCAGGTTATAAACAAGCGATTATTAATTTATATTATTATAATTATTACAAAATTTACATTTACTAACATATCCACAGGCTTTATTACTATTACTACTTATTAAATATAAAGAAAAAATAATACTAAATAATACAAAACAAGGGGGAAGGTATGGAACTAAAAATAAATAGAAACACCTTTCTTGATGGTATTCAAAAAACATTGGGAATTGTAGAAAAAAAGACAACATTACCCATTTTGAACAATGTTCTTTTAAAAGCGGAAGCCAATAAACTGAAAATAATTGCTACAGATAGAGAAATAAGTTTAATTTCCGATTATGAAGCGGAAATAATAAAAAAAGGTGAAATAACTATTTCAGCGAAAAAGTTATATGAAATGGTTAGGGAAATTCAAGGAGAAGTTATTTATTTCTCTCAAGATAATAACATTGTAAAAATATCCTGTCAGAGAGCGGTCTATAAAATACCCGGCTTACCGGCAGAAGATTTTCCCAGTATTGCTGACGATAAAGATGTTCAACTTTATAATATTAAAGGAACAATAATTAAGGATTTAATAGACAAAACATCGTTTGCTATGGCTACAGATGAAACGAGAAAAAACTTAAACGGAGTATTATTAGAGGTTATTTCGGATGAATCAAATAATATATTGCGCATGGTGGCCACCGACGGTCATCGTTTAGCCCTGGCAAAACATTTACTATCTGAATCTTTTTTAGAAACGGGAAAGGGCGTTATCCTTCCCCGTAAAGGTTTAATGGAAGTTAAAAAAATTATCGATGAAAACGAAAACATAAAGATAGGTATCCATAAAAACATGTTTATTGTGAAAACCGACAACACTCTTCTCAAAGTTAGTCTGGTTGATGCCGATTATCCCGACTATAAAAGGGTTATTCCCGCGGAAAAAGGTATAAATGTTGTTTTGGAAAAGGACTCTTTCCTTCATGCTTTACGCAGAATGAATGTAGTTTCTTCGGAACGTTATGGCGGGGTAATTCTTTCTTTTTCGGAAGGTAAGCTGACGCTTAATTCGACCAACCTGGATGTGGGTGAAGCTACGGAAGAAATAGATATTACTTATAGCGGTGAAGATATGGATGTGGGATTTAACGTGAACTATTTGATTGATGCGATTTCAGTGATCGGCAAAGAAAGTATTATGTTTGAAGTTGGATCGGGAATAAAACCGTCGGTGATCAAACAGACCGAAGGCGATGACTATCTATGTATCGTTATGCCGTTAAAAATATAGTTAAAAAAAGGGAGTTGAAAAAGAAGTTATGACACATAAGTATGATGCAGACAGTATTAAAGTCTTAGAAGGTTTAGAGGCTGTGCGCAAAAGGCCGGCCATGTATATTGGTTCCACGGGTAAAGAAGGATTGCACCATCTTGTTTATGAAGTTGTTGATAATAGTATTGATGAGGCGGCCGGTGGGTATTGCGACACAATAACTGTAAAAATCAGGGTTGATAACAGTATTGTCGTAGACGATAACGGGCGCGGCATACCTGTAGGCATTCATAAGACGGAAAAAGTATCGGCGGCGGAAGTTGTTATGACAAAGCTGCATGCTGGCGGTAAATTTTCCCATGATTCTTATAAAATCTCCGGAGGGCTGCATGGTGTTGGTGTTTCGGTCGTTAATGCCCTTTCTCAAACATGTGAGCTGGAAGTACGTCGGGATGGCAATGTTTACAGTCAATCTTACACACGGGGAGTGCCGAACGCCCCGCTGGAAATGGTGGGAAAGACAAAAAGCCACGGCACGAAAGTCACTTTTTTACCTGATGACGAAATTTTTGAAGATACCGAATTTAGCTTTGATGTTATTTCCAACCGGCTGAGAGAGTTAGCTTTTTTAAATTCCGGCGTAAAAATAAATTTAACTGATGAGCGCACCGACAAGAATAATGAATTCTTCTATAAGGGCGGTATAGTTTCCTTTGTCGAGTACATAAACCGTAACAAAAAAGTGTTACATAAACATCCTATATATGTCGCCGGCGAGAGAGAAGATTGCTTCGTAGAAGTTGCCCTGCAATACAATGAAACTTATCTGGAAAACATTTTTGCATTTGCCAATAGTATTAATACTACTGAAGGCGGGACACATTTAATCGGTTTTAGATCAGCGCTCACTCGTGTTTTTAACAATTATGCTACAAGCAACAAACTGATTAAAGACGGCAAGGAATCCCTGCGTGGTGAAGATTTAAGGGAAGGGTTAGCTTGCGTCATCAGCGTCAAAGTACAAAATCCGCAGTTTGAAGGACAAACAAAAACCAAGCTGGGTAATAGTGAAGTAAAAGGATTGGTGGAAGGCGTTGTTTATGAAAAAATAGGCAGCTATCTGGAAGAAAATCCATCGATTGCCAAACAAATTCTTAACAAATGTTTGGATGCCGCCCGCGCTCGAGAGGCGGCACGCCGCGCCCGTGAATTGACCAGACGCAAAAGCGCGCTCGAAGTAGGTTCCTTACCGGGAAAATTAGCTGATTGTCAGGAAAAGGATCCGGCGCTTAGCGAAATTTATTTAGTGGAAGGCGATTCCGCCGGCGGTTCGGCCAAGCAGGGACGCGATAGAAAGAATCAGGCAATCTTGCCCCTGCGTGGTAAAGTATTGAATGTGGAAAAGGCGCGTTTCGACAAAATGCTGCAAAACGAGGAAATTAAACTTATTGTTACCGCTTTAGGCACGGGCATCGGTACAGAAGAATATGAAGTAACCAAATTGCGGTATCATAAAGTAATTATCATGACTGATGCCGATGTCGATGGCTCTCATATTAGAACGCTGCTTTTGACTTTTTTCTTCCGTCAGATGCGGGAGCTGATTGAAAGAGGATATTTATTTATCGCTCAGCCGCCGTTGTTTAAAGTGGTGGATAAAAAAAATGAGCTTTATATTCACAATGAAGAACAAATGAGAAATTACATTTTGGAAAATGGAGTAGATAAAATCAATTTGGTTATGGACGACGGTAGCCGCTTTCCCGCAACCGGCAATAAATTGTTGAGCCTGATCAAAAAGATTATGCGGATAGAGGATCATTTAGACCGCTTTGAAAAGGAGCAACGTGATAGACAATTGTTCCGTATCCTTGCCGGAGATCCTTCGCTCAAAGATGAAAGCTTTAAAAGCGAAAAGGTATTGCAGCCGGTCGCGAAAAGAACTCTCAAGGCCATGAAAGACAGCGTGATAGACTATGTCATTGAACAGGACCAGGACCACGGAGGCTATAAAATTGTTTTTACTATTAAGAAAAACGGACAAACTATAACAAATTATATGGATCGAGAAACATTTCGCTCGCCGCAATTTACCGATATAAAAGCATTGCTGGAGCAGGTTTCCGTGGTCGGGGAACCGCCCTACCGGGATGTCGGCGAGGACAAAGCCGAAGCTATTATTCTGGAAAGCTCTAAAGCGTTGGTGGAACATATCATTAACACCGGCAAGAAGGGTCTGGCCGTCCAGCGCTACAAAGGCTTGGGCGAAATGAATCCCGAACAGCTTTGGGAAACGACCATGAATCCAGAAAAAAGAACGCTACTGCAGGTCAGCGTAGACGACGCTGTTTTAGCCGACGAAATATTTACGACACTGATGGGAGATCAGGTAGAGCCTCGCCGTGATTTTATTTATAAATATGCTCTTGATGTTTCCAATTTAGATATTTAAAACCGACGATCAAATACACAATGAAATAAGCGGTTGAATAACCGCTTATGTTTAGAGAGGATGAAGTGAAATGAACAAAGATATCCACCACAAGCCAACGCTGGTGAATATAGAAGATGAAATGAAAAAATCGTACATGGATTACGCCATGAGCGTAATTATCGGAAGGGCTATTCCCGATGTACGCGACGGTTTGAAACCGGTTCATCGGCGGATTTTGTTTTCCATGTATGAAATGGGCAACCGGTATAATAAGCCCTATAAAAAGTCCGCCCGAATCGTCGGCGATATCATCGGTAAGTATCATCCGCATGGCGATGTTGCAGTGTATGATACTCTTGTGCGTATGGCACAGGATTTTTCTTTGCGCTACATGCTGATTGACGGACAGGGAAACTTCGGTTCCGTCGACGGAGATCCTCCCGCAGCCATGCGTTACACGGAAATACGAATGGCGCGCATTGCCGAAGAAGTCCTCGCTGATCTCGAAAAAGACACAGTCGATTATGTGCCCAACTATGACGAATCCCTGCAAGAGCCATCGCTTCTGGCAACACGCATTCCTTTGCTGTTGCTCAATGGTTCTTCCGGCATTGCTGTGGGAATGGCCACAAATATTCCGCCGCATAATTTAACGGAAATAATAAACGGCACCATCGCGTGCATCAAAAATCCGGAAATCACTGTTGAAAAACTAATGCGTCATATACAGGGACCTGATTTTCCTACAGCAGGTTTTATTAACGGCCGCGAAGGAATCCTTGCAGCTTACAAAACCGGACGCGGCATAATTCGGATGAGAGCAAGAGCTCTTATCGAAAAGAACTCCCGCAACGATAAAGAAACCATAGTCATTACAGAAATACCTTATCAGGTAAATAAAGCCACGCTGATTGAAAAAATATCGGAACTTGTCCGCGATAAAAAAATTACGGGCATTTCTGATCTACGCGACGAATCAGACCGCGATGGCATCCGCGTCGTCATTGATTTAAAACGTGACGAAAATTCTGCGATTATCCTCAATCAACTTTATAAGTTTACCTCAATGGAAAGCTCGTTCGGCATTATTATGCTGGCGATAACCGACGGCCGTCCGCAGGTCTTGAATCTAAAAGAAATAATAGAAAAATTCATTGTCTTCCGCAGGGACGTTGTCGTGAGGCGCACCAGATTCGATCTTGCGCGCGCCAAAGAACGGGCGCATATTTTGGAAGGCCTGATCATCGCGTTGAACAATATCGACGCTATTGTTACCTTGATTAAAGCGTCTAAAAATCCTCAGGAAGCAGCGACAAAATTATGCGAGAAATTTAAGCTGTCCGAAATACAGGCAAAAGCGATTCTGGAAATGAGGCTGCAGCGCCTGACCGGTTTGGAGCGAGCGAAAATTGACGAAGAGTACGCGGAAGTTAAGACTTTAATGGCCAAACTGGAAGCAATTTTAGCCGATGAGCAAAAAGTTCTACAGGTTATTATCGACGAACTTAACGAAATAAAAGAGCGCTATGGTGATGAACGCCGCACTGAAATTGTCGCCGGTACCGATGATATCGATATCGAAGATATGATTGTGGAAGAAGACATGATGGTTAATATAACCCATTCCGGCTATATAAAACGCAATCCAGTCAGCCTTTACAAAAGCCAACACCGCGGCGGACGCGGCAAAATGGGTATGGGGACGAAAGAAGAGGATTTTGTGGAAAAAATCTTTGTCGCCTCGACACATCACTACCTGCTTATTTTTACTTCTACCGGCAAGGTACACTGGTTGAAAGTGTATCAGATACCCCAGGCAGGGCGAGCCGCCAAAGGGAAAGCTATTGTCAATTTAGTGAACTTGGGGCCGGGTGAACGCGTGAGCGCAACGTTGCCTGTGCGGGAATTCACTGATGATGAATTCGTTGTGCTCGTAACAAAAAAAGGGACCATTAAAAAAACGGAATTAGCCGCTTATGCCAATCCGCGTTCGGGCGGCATTATCGCTATTTCTATAGAGAAGGGTGACGAACTAGTTGATGTTAAATTAACCACGGGAAAACAGGATATCTTTTTGGCAACACGGCGGGGCATGGCTATTCGTTTTAAAGAAGATGATGTGCGTGATATGGGACGGACGGCGAAAGGCGTGCGCGGCATTAGGCTGGGTAAAGATGATGCTGTCATCGGCGTGGACATACCGGCGAAAGACACGTTTATGCTGACGGTTTCCGAAAAGGGTTTTGGAAAGTGTACGCCGATTGAGGAATACCGCGTCCAGAGCCGCGGCGGAAAAGGGACTATTAATTTAAAGACCGTAGCTAAAGTTGGGAATGTGTCCGGTGTATTGCAGGTGAGCGGCGAAGAGCATATCATGCTCATTAGCGATGGCGGTAAAGTAATCCGGCTGAAAGTGCAGGAAGTTCCGGTTAATCATCGTGTAACACAGGGAGTGAAACTTATTGATCTGGAATCGAAAGAAAAACTCGTCGGCGTCGCTCGCACGACGTCGGAAGAGGAAGGTAAAGATGAAGACGTAAATGGTAACGGATCAGCGGACAATGACAAAACCGATGAAGAATAGAGACATTAGCCGGTAATAAAAACCACTTTAGAACAATATAAAGCCCCTTACTGTGGCAGTAAAGGGCTTTTATTTTTGCCCTATCCTTTATAATACAAAAGCTACCTTCCGCCGGAAGATCCCATAATTAGTAGCGCTTGTTCTTACGAATCAATTTAGCTATAGTTAGCTTATGAAAACATATAAGGTGCTGGATCATACCGCTGACATTGGCATCGAGGTTTGGGGGAGAACAAAAAAAGAACTCTTTGGTAATGCCGCTGAGGCGATGTTCGATTTAATTGTTGATCTTACAGGCATTAATAATGTTAACGAAAAAGTTGTTACTATTAGAGGTTCGGATGCGGAAGACCTTTTGGTTAATTTCTTGCGGGAAGCGCTCTACTTATTCAATGGAAAAAAATGGATCATTAAACAGTGTAAGTGTTCAGAAATGAAATCAGGGCAAATAGTCGCGCAATTGCAGGGAGAGTCGTATAATGCGCAGAAGCATCAGTTGAAAACAGAAATAAAAGCCGTAACATATCATGGACTGAGCATTGAAAAGAAGGCTCAAGGCTGGAAGGCCAAGGTGATTTTCGATGTCTGAAATTAAACTGGAACGCATAGACGATAACCGCTGGCTTCTTCCCCAAACAGGGAAAATGAAGGTGCCCGGGATTATCTATGCCAATGAAAAAATCTATCAGCTTTTAAAAGGTGATGAAAGCGCAAAGCAAGTGGCCAACGTCGCGCATTTACCGGGAATTGTTAATTACTCGCTGGCCATGCCGGATGTCCACTGGGGGTATGGTTTTCCCATCGGTGGTGTGGCGGCCTTTGATCTGGAAAGCGGAATAGTTTCTCCCGGCGGAGTGGGCTACGACATCAATTGCGGCTGTCGTCTTATTGCCACTAATTTATCTTTTGCAGATGTTAAAGACAGGATCAGCGATTTGACCACAGCTTTATATCAGCATATACCTTCAGGTGTCGGCTCCACAGGCTCGGTTAAATTATCGGGCAAAGACGAAAAAAAGGTTTTGGAGGAAGGCGCTAAATGGGCGGTCAAGGCCGGATTTGGTCTGCAGGAGGATTTGGAAGCAACGGAAGATGGCGGGGCGATGACCGGAGCTGATCCCGAACAAGTATCCGCCCGCGCGCTGGAAAGAGGCAAGCAACAGTTAGGCACGTTAGGTTCCGGCAATCATTTTTTGGAAATTGAAGTCGTGCAGGAGATTTTTGACCAAACCGCGGCGCAAGCGTTTGGTTTGCGTAAAGGACAGATTGCCGTCATGATTCATAGCGGTTCGCGCGGCTTGGGTTATCAGATTTGCGATGATTATCTGGCCTTGATGGTGAAGCACATACAGGAAACAAAAATCGAACTGCCGGACAGACAGTTGGCTTGCACGTATCTGAATACGACACGTGCACAAAATTATCTCGCCGCTATGGCCTGCGGTGCCAACTACGCCTGGGCGAACCGGCAATTACTCATGCATCGAACGCGGAAGATATTTGAAAAAACGTTGCGAATGGCGCCACGGGAGCTGGGAATGCGACTGGTTTACGATGTCTGCCACAATATCGCTAAAATAGAAAATTTTAAAATTGAGGGGAAAATGAAGAAACTTTGTGTCCACCGCAAAGGCGCGACGCGCGCTTTTCCCGCTGGCCATGAAGCACTGCCGGCACGTTATAAAAGCGTCGGCCAGCCGGTGCTTATTCCGGGTGATATGGGCAGCGGTTCTTATGTGTTGGTCGGCCAGGAAAAAGCGATGGAAGAAACCTTTGGCAGCGCCTGCCATGGCGCGGGACGGGTGATGAGCCGGACACAGGCCACAAAAGTGAGTCAGGGACGCTCCATCAGCCGAGAACTTGCTGATCTTGGAGTTTTGGTTATGGCTTCCAGCAAGGGAACTTTAAGGGAAGAAATGCCGGAGGCGTATAAAAATGTGCAGGATGTTGTTCAGGTAATGCACGACTCGGGAATTGCCAAAAAGGTGGCGCGATTGAAAGCACTGGCATGCATAAAAGGCTAAGTGCCAAGACGGCATTCATTTGGCTACCTTTGTTGGCAGCGTCGTCGGCTTCCTCAACGTATAACCTGAAGGTCACGCGTTAGTAATACGCCTGCGGAGCCTCCTCCTTGCCGTCGCGGTATCCTTTTGAATGCGACTTGGCAATAACTTTGAAAAACTCTATTGTCTGTCATTCCGGGATTGACCCGGAATCCAGGAAATACTTAAATATGATAACTTTCCGCTTTTGCACCCTAAAGGGCACAAGCGGGAATGACGATCAAATTGTAATTGTCTTCTGGCAATATTTTTAAAGCTGTTATAAGTAGCTTCGTTAATAAAACTTGGAGAAGGACATGGTTGAAATCATTTTTGATAAAGATGAAGATTGGGGAAAGCGAACTTTGTGCAGGGATGAGGCCTGTATCGGCACCATTGGTCCCAATGGGCGTTGTAAAGAATGCGGCAAACCTTACAATGGTGAAGCAAAGGCCGGCAGTTCTGCCGGCAATGTTGCGAAAGACAAAAAACAAGAAATTGCTAGCAAGTCTGAAGACTCAGTTTTTGACGAAGATTGGGAAAAGAGAGTTTTATGCAGCGACGAGTCCTGCATCGGTGTCATTGGCTCTAATGGTAGATGTAAAGAATGTGGGAAGCGTGGGAGTAAATAAAAACAAGTATGGTGGATGAACGAAAAAATCAGCCGGAGCGCAGCGATCGGCTGGATTGATTTGTTAGGTGTCCTTATCTTTATCATTAAGTTGGTATCTTCGTTTAAACTTTTCGATTATCTTGATGTAAAGAAACATCAAATACCCACAGCTGAGAACGACTATTGCAGCCGCGGTTAATGCATTGTCTTTCGGGGTTTGTCCCTTAAAAATAATAACGTATACACCAAAAAGAAATAGCAAAGTACTTGCCACCATAATCATAATTGATAATTTTTTATGGGATGAAAGATTTTTTAGGATATAATGTTCATTTTTATCGAAATTCATCTCTGCACCTAACATTGTTTATATGGATCGGTGTTAATACTGTAAACACCGCTCTCCTGTCGGCATAACGCCCCTCAACAAAAAATGCAATTTTAAGTCTAATAACTTAATATTAAACAATAATCAAAAGATTTCCTATTTTCTTACTTGGGATGTTATCTGGATCCGTATAACATCCCAATTGATTTGCTAAAGATTATCCGCTGGGCTCCTCATTGAGGCAGACCCTTTGCGTGTGTTTAAGGGGTAAACCTTACTAAAACTCGTATAGTTTCTTCCCCGGCACTACCGTAAAATTTTTCTTCATCAAAATGTCGATGGCTTTTTCCGGGTTATCGAAGCGGAAGATAATCACGGCGTTCTGACCGCTTTTTTCTACAAAAGCATAAAGGTATTCCACGTTAATGCCTTCTTTGGAGATCACTTCCATAATGCTGTGCAGGCCGCCCGGCTTATCGGGCACTTCCACAGCTACCACAGGGGTTTTGCTGACCTGAAATCCATTTTCTTTTAGAACTTTATTGGCTTTTTCCACATTATTGACAATCAAACGTAAAATGCCGAAATCAGCGGTTTCGGCAAGCGATAGTGTGCGAATATTGATGTTGGCATCTTTAAGCACGCGTGTCGCCTTCTCCAGCGTGCCGGGTTTATTTTCTAAGAAGACAGATATTTGTTCTACTTTCATATAACCCCCTTTTAATAATCAAAAGCGACGTTTATCAATAACCTTCGCGCCTGCTTTTTGCAGAGTATTGGGTTCCACAAGCTTTACGCGCGGGGCAATGCCCAGATAATCCTTCATATCTTTGACGATTCTTTGTTCGATTTTCTGCAATTCTTTCACGCTTCCGGAATCGCTGAAGATCTTATCGCTGGCCTCAACCTGCAGTTCCATAGAATCTAACGCTCCAACTTTATCAACGATGATTTGATAGCTGGGCTTCAATCCTTCGATATCGACCAAGATAGCTTCGACTTGTGAGGGGAAAATATTGACGCCGCGGATAATCAGCATATCGTCGCTTCTTTTTAGGACTCTTTCCATTTTAATGTGACTGCGTCCGCAGCGGCACGGTTCGGTAATCAGGCGCGATACATCGCCGGAACGGTAACGAATGAGCGGATTTGCTTCTTTAGTCAAGGTGGTGAAAACCAGTTCTCCCTCAGATCCCTCAGGCAGCACTGCGCCGGTTTGGGGGTTGATTGTTTCGACAATGAAATGGTCTTCAAAAATATGCATTCCATTACGGCCTTCCAGACATTCCATCGCCATGCCCGGGCCGATAACCTCTGATAGACCAAAGAGGTCCAACGCAGTTATCCCGAAGGTCTTTTCAATTTCGTCGCGCATCGCCTTATTCCATGGCTCAGCTCCGAAAATACCTACACGCAGTTTTAACGATTTCATATCCACACCAAGAGCCCTGCCTTCTTCGGCCAGATGCAATGCGTAGGAAGGTGTGCAGCAAATAACAGTCGGCCCGAAATCCTGCAAAATCATGATTTGCCTTTTAGCATTTCCTCCGGACATGGGAATAACACTCGCCCCTATCTTTTCCGCGCCGTAATGCAGTCCCAAACCGCCGGTGAACAATCCGTAACCGAAGGCGTTATGAATAATATCATTTTTTGTTAAACCTGCGGCGACAAGACAGCGCGCGACCAGGTCCGACCAAATTTCAATATCGCGTTTGGTATA
This sequence comes from Syntrophaceae bacterium UBA7544, assembly GCA_002479215.1. Taxonomy (GTDB): domain Bacteria; phylum Desulfobacterota; class Syntrophia; order Syntrophales; family Smithellaceae; genus UBA4810. The sequence goes on along the minus strand of DLME01000109.1, from coordinate 22,344 downwards.
ACCGAAAACAGTAGACTTGTCGCTGGTACCGGAAGAAGCGTGCAGCCGGACAATGCTGCTCATAGGCACCGAAAATAAGCCGAAGGGATAATTATCACGCAAATCCTGTCTGGTGATAAAGGGAAGCTTTTTCATATCGGCAATAGATTTGATATCGTCGGGTTTGATTTTGGCGGCATCCAGGGATTTTTTATAAAATCCCACGGTATGATAAACTCGCTGTAAAACCTGCTGGAGCCTTTTAATTTGCAGAGCTTTTAGCGCTTCGCGGGGCAGGGTTTCAAACTCTTCATTATACATCATGATTGTGCCTCCCTTTTATTGGCCTGTACGAAAGTCTAACAAAACTTTATGCCTCTGGCAAGAAGCTTTAAAGGATAAAAGAACGCCGTCAAAAAGACATTTTAAAAGACTGCTTTACTTTTCAAGCAACTTGTTTTTGTTGAAAAAAATTTTCAGCCAGGATAATTCCCAGGGCAGTTTTAGCGTCAATAATTTCACCGGTTTTGAGCAATTCTTGAACAGAAGAGAGTTTGACAGGAACGATTTCGATGAATTCATCTTCATCGGGAGGAAGTGGTGCGGAGATAAGGTCCTGCGCGAGAAAGAAATACATATATTCATTGCAGTATCCTGGTAGCAAGTAACCTTCGTAAAGTTTCATAAGACTCGCGGCTTTAAAGCCTGTTTCTTCGGCTAGTTCCCTTTGGGCACAGGCAACAGGCGACTCTTCCATGTTATCCAGAGAACCGGCCGGAATTTCCAAAAGGTGCTTTTTTACGGCGTTGCGGTATTGTTTTATTAACAGTACTTCATTTTTGTCGTTGAGGGCAACAACAGCAACGGTAGGTTTATGGTCAATCCAGCTTTGTTTGTTTGATTTTCCGGTAGGCAGAGGGACTTCTTCCTCCCAAACGTCGAAAATCTTACACTTATACATCAAATTGGCTTTGGTTTTTTTCATGGATTCTGGGCCTGGTTTCAGTTGGTTTTGATTATGGATAATATATTTTTTTCGATTTCGTCTTTAGGGAGCGCTCCGGTCAGGCGTTGCACCAGCTTGCCTTCTTTAAAAAAAAGCATGGTCGGAATACTGTGGATTCCATATTGCGAAGCGGTGAGCGGATTTTCATCGACATTCAGCTTGGTTACTTTTACTCCATTGGCATAGTCGGAGGCTAGCTCGTCGATTATTGGTGATAATTGCTTGCAGGGGCCGCACCAGGGCGCCCAGCAATCAACAAGAACCGACGTATCTGAGGTCAATACTTCGCGCGCAAATGTATTATCTGTTACCTCTAGAGGTTTGGTTTTTTGTTGGGTGATTACGAGCGGTTCACGACATTTACCGCAAAGAGGCTTTTGATTAAGACGATCTTCGTGCATTCTATTTTTGGTGCCGCATTTGAGACAGCGAATAATCAAATCATCCAATGGCGCGGCGCATTTGCCGCAAACAGACCTGCCCTGAAATTTTTTTTTGGGTATGCGATTTTTTGTTCCGCAATTAAGACAGCGGATAATAACGTTTTCAGGCATACTACTGCAACCTTAAATTGCCATCATATTTTTTTTAACGGCAAGATGTGGATCATCTGGCGACACTGACCATGAACGGCTTAAGTATGTTAATAAGGTCAACGGAAGACATTTGTGCCAGCAAACCGCGCCGTCCGGCATTAATAAAAATTTTGGGTAAATCGGCGATGGTTCTTTCCATGAAAACAGGAATTATTTTCTGTATGCCGAAAGGTGAGGTACCGCCCACTTGGTAGCCGGTATGCCCCTGTGCGACTTCTGGCTTACAAGGAGAAACCGTTTCGCCGATAATCGCTGCCAATGCATCTGTAGAAACTTCTTTATCGCCGTGCATTAAAATAATCAGGGGTTTTCCGTTTTCATCTTCCATAACCAGCGTTTTTATGACGATGTGTTCGTCAACACCCAATTTCATTGCCGATAGTTTTGTGCCGCCCGGTTCTTCGTATTGATATGGATGCAATGTGAACTTAACCTTTTGTTTTTGCAAATCTTGTATGGCGGGTGTTGCCGGAGCGGGGGTTTTCTTTACGGGAGGTTTTTGCGGAGGCCTGACTTTTTTGACGACTTTAACTTTTTTTGCAGTAGCTTTTTTCGGAGAAGAGACTTGCTTAACAGCCTTAGCTTTTCTTAAGACCTTTTTTTTCGGAGCTTTAGCTTTTTTGGTGACCTCAACTTTTTTTAAGGCTTTTACTATTTTAGCTTTCTTTAAGGGTTTCTTTTTCTTCAGGATTTTATTTTTTTTCATGTTTCGTCCCTCTCTTTTCAGAATTTCCTATTTTCATTATTATTATAATAACAATTATAACTAAAAAAGCAATATGCTATGATTTTATCCGTAAGATTCAAAAAAGGCTGATCAACGATAGGAATAGTCAATTAAATCCTTGCTCAATTGAGATAAATTGTTTAAGAATTAACAAAATTCTTATTAGGTATGTAGTTCATGCCGGAATCAATGCAAATAATTATAGGTATTTTCGCCGTGCTTGTTGTTTATCTTTTAGCTATGTTAGGCACTGGCTGGTGGACAAAACAGGTATCTCTGGCCATTATGAAAGAACTTGAAGATAGAGGGGCGATCAATGCTACCACCGCCATTGATTTACCTTACGATAAAATCAGTTATTTCAAAGTAGGCTATCGTGATTATCGCCCTAAAGCACTCGAGATGCTTATTTTGAGCGAAGTAGTCTGCAAAACTTTTCAAGGCGGGTATTATTTAAATAAAGAAAAAGTGGCTCAAATTCAACATAAGGAAAACGTTTGAAAATTAACGAATTGTCAACTCGGATACCAGATCAAGAATATTATTATCGGTATAAAAAAACAGCTCATGAGCGACAACATGCCGGCGCTTATCAGCCGATTCTTTGGTTAGGGGAATGATTTCAATAGCTTTGATACTCAGCCGCTGCCCTTCCATGTTGATGCGCACAATTGCGCCTATATCGTTTTTTTCATGAGGTATTTTATAAGATGTCAGAACCCGGGCAACGAAGTCGTTTTTTTGTTTGGTCACATAAGCCGCTCGCTGTTGCAAAGCGCGGATTTTACCATATTCCTTGGTGTGCGCTGCAGACAGGCTGGTAAATAATAAAATCAATGAAAACAAGAAAATACGTATTTTCATGATGTTCTCCTTTTGCTTGTGTAGGCTTATTAAGTATAGTGTAATTTTACAGGTTCTTAGTTTGATATTCCAGAAAAAGGTTTTTGTTTCATTTTCTTGATTTTACAGTTTTTTTAAGTTATTTGTGCAAAAAATACCGCTTTGATCAGGAGATGTAAGTTGCAATTTAATCCGTGCATGAAACATAAACTTATCCGCAATTCTGTGAGGCATTTTGCGGAAACCGAACTTGCCCCTATTGCCGCGGAAATAGACCGCAATGCCACATTTCCCCGCGACGTTATTGAAAAAATGAAAGCGCTTAATTATTTCGGCCTGCAGGTACCCAAGGAATTCGGCGGAGCGGCAATAGATTCAATAAGCGCGGCTATAGTTGTGGAGGAAATTTCCCGCGTTTGTGCCGCCGTAGGCTTATGCATTACGGTGCACAACGGCGTGGCTGTTTATCCGTTTCTCCAATTCGCGTCGCCCCAACAGAAAGATACTTATCTGCCCAAGCTGGCCAGCGGTGAAATTATCGGCGCTTTCAGCCTGACCGAAGCCAATGCCGGTTCTGATGCGGGAAGTGTGGAAACAACCGCGGTAAAAAACAGCCATGAGTTCATATTAAATGGAACGAAAATATTTGTCACTAACGGCGGAATTTGCGATCTGTCCTTAATTTTCGCTCTTACCAATACCGATCAGACACGCCTGCAGAGCAGTGTGTTTATTGTGGAGAGTAGCTTTCCCGGGTTTTTACGTGGTGAGCTGGAAGATCTTTGCGGCATGCGCGCCAACCCCGTTTCCTCATTATTTTTGGAAGATTGCCGCGTGCCGGAAAAGAATCTTTTGGGGAAACTGGGCGATGGGATGAAAATAGGCCTGGCCACACTGGATAATGGTCGCATAGGTGTCGCCGCACAGGCACTGGGTATCGCGCAGGGAGCCTTTGAAGCCGCGGTCAAATACGCCAAGGAAAGACAACAATTTAAAAAGCCGATTGCTTCTTTACAAACAATTCAAAATTACATTGCCGATATGGCCACAGAGCAAGCCGCGGCGCGCCTGCTTTTGTATAGAGCCTGTTCCCTGAAGGATGAAGGTTCGCCTTTCGGCTGTGAAGCGGCCATGGCCAAGCTTTACTGCAGTCAGGTTGCCTCTAGGATTACGTCGCTGGCCGTACAAATTCACGGCGGCTACGGATACAGCAAAGAATACGATGTGGAAAGATATTTTCGTGACGCTAAAGTTACAGAAATCTATGAAGGCACCAGCGAAATTCAGCGCCTGGTCATTGCGCGTTCAGTACTGTCTAAGTTGCTATTATAGAAAAATATGTTGAATCTGGTAGTTTGTTTAAAACAAGTTCCCATGGTGACGGAACTACCGTGGGATGAAAAAACCGGCACACTGCGGCGCGATCTGGCGACGGGAATGATGAACCCGGCCTGCAAGCACGCTCTGGAAGCCGCCTTGCAAATTAAAGAAAAATATTCCGCAAACATTACCGCGATAACCATGGGGCCTTCGGCTGCCCAGGAAATTCTGCACGAAGCGCTGGCTTTAGGTGCAGATCGCGCTATCCTTATTTGTGATAAGCTTTTAGCAGGTTCCGATACATTTGCTACTTCCTGGATTTTGGCGGAAGCAATAAAAAAAGAGTGTCCGAAATTTGATCTGCTGCTTTGCGGTGCTTATACCTCCGACAGCGAGACGGCACAGGTCGGCCCGCAATTAGCTGAAAAATTAGATTTACCCGCCGCGGCGTATGTCGAGAAACTGGAAATTAACGGCCGGACATTGCGCGTCCGCAGACTCGTCGATAATTTCCGCGAAACGCTGGAAATGGAATTTCCAGCGCTGGTAACCGTCTCCATGGAAAATTACGAACCACGCTATACGAAGCTTGTAGGTCTGGAAAATTCGTTCAACGAAAATAGCGTCATTATTCTTGATGCTGGAGATCTCGGTATAAACGCTGCAGCAATGGAAAATCAGGGCTCCCGCACCAGGGTGCGCAAAGTATTTTTAAGAAATACACAGAAAGAAAACGTGTTTTTGCAGGGAACGGCGGCCACTGTGGTTACGGAATTTCTCAATCAATATCAGAGAAAAATCAGTTCGGCTATCGGCAAATCCATAGAGGACAGTAAACAGACTCATGAAGAGTAAGCAAAAAAGCATTTGGGTATTTGGTGATTACCGCAACTACTATCAAAACCGCGTAACTTTACAATTGATTTCCAAAGCGGTTGATCTGGCGCGCATGATTCAGGCGGAAGTATGCGCGTTAGTTTTTGGTCATGAAATTGACGAATGGATTATGGAATACACAGCGCACGGCGCGGATAGAATTCTGGCAATTGATGATCCCGCCCTAAAGAGCTACAGCACGGAAAGATATTTGGCGATCATCGAAAAATTGGCGAAGGAAAGAGACCCGGAGATTATCTTGATCGGCGCCACAGACTTTGGCCGTGAATTCGCGCCAAGGCTGGCCAAGCGTCTGAAGACAGGATTATCTGCGGATTGCGTGGGGCTGGATATCACGGAAGAAGGATTATTGCTGCAAATAGCGCCTTCTTTCGGCGGCAACATGCTGGCGGAAATCATTACGGAACGGCATCGTCCCCAGATGGCCACGGTGCGTCCCGGAACATTCAAGGAAATGCCTCACAACTATAACAGAAAGGCCTTGGTCGAGCGCTTGCCTTTGATGAAAAACCTGCCCGAACCGCGTGTTCGTCTGGTGGAGTATAAGCGATCAGCAGAAAGGGAACACTCCATAGAAAGCGCCGCCGTCATAGTTTGTGGAGGCAGGGGCATGGGTAATAAAAATAATTTCAACAGACTTCATGAACTGGCCAAGCTTTTGGGAGGCGGTGTCGGCGCCACAAGACCCGTAATTTATGCCGGCTGGGCTGATCATGTAGCGCTGGTGGGACAGGCCGGTAAGCATATCAAACCGAAAATTCTTTTTTCCTTCGGTATCAGCGGCGCCATTCAGCATACCGCAGGTCTGGGCGAAGCGGATTTCATTGTCGCTATCAATAAAAACCCGCAGGCGACAATGATGAAAATGGCCGATGTCGCCATTGTTGCCGACGCGAGCGATGTCCTCAATACGCTCATCAAAGAACTGAAGAAACGAATCAGGGAATAATCTTATTGAAATAGTCTACGACAAAGTTGAGCCGGAGTGTATGCGATCGGCTCTAGCGACGGGTTGGACTATATTTATTTTATTCTCGATCTCCGTATATTCCACTTAAAATCACCCTTTAAAGACAGGTGCGTTACAAGATTTTTGAACCATTCTTGGCTTCCTGGTGCCAATACTAGTGTATCGAATAGATTCCTTAGATCGACTCTTACCTGAAGACCAGCCTCGTCAAAATTATTCATCTTTGCTCCAGTAATATCCTCTTTACTAAAAACTCTTCCTAATGAATCGAGACAAGCTGGGGTCTTAATATTCATTGTGCAGATTCGCAGTTCACACTCATGGCCAAACTCGTTTTTGTCCTTTAAGAATGCTCTATGGTGTGCCTGATGAGCTTCATAGGAGGACATCTCGTAGGTGTTAAAATCAACATATTTCACTTTTCCAATGAAGCTAAATTCAGCAGGAAGGTATATACTCTCCCAGACTTTCCTTACGGATGATCTAATTGCCACACCATCAGGCCCTCTCGCATATTTATTCCACATTTCAGGCGATTCTTCATCTCCGATGAACCAACAATTTGCCGCAGTCAGTGATCGGCCATCTGCTATATTTTTTTCGGGCCACTGATCAATTTGTGTCTGGTATTCAGGGTGTGGACACCATTCTTTTGTTTTTTCATTCTCTTGGCGCATTCGCGCAAGTGCCTTCTCTGGAATTCGACCTTCGAATTTGTCAATCAGATATTCCAGGCGACAAAACCACAACGCTCCGTAGGATATTAAATGGATAAATTTCGGAAAGGTCAGATATCTCCAGGCTACTGAATCTAATTCATCTTCTGTAAGGTTATAAAACTGTGCCTTCCAGTTCTTATCCATCTTCCTAGTCCAACGAAAAAATCAGCCGGAGCGTAGCGATCGGCTGGATTGACTTGTTCGCTGATTTTCATTTTTTTGTGATTTCAATCTCTCTCTGAATCATTTCGGTAATTGAATTTTCGTCAATTTGGTGCACTATCTTTTCATTAATTTTTATTCTGAATTCAGGTTTGTCTTTCACCTTTTTGATTTTGTCGTAAATCCACGCAGCAACTATACTTGCTGAAACACTCGACGAGAAAGTCAGTACACCCGTTACGATTGCTGAATAATCAGCGCTACGCCTCTCCACTGCCGGCTGGCGAATCAGTTTCACTCCTGCGGGAAGATCGTCATATGCTAAGATCAAAGGGAGAAAAGTAGTTTCAATTGTAATTTCCATTTCTCATCCTCTCCAGCGAACAATTAATATACCAAGTTAGTATTTTCCGACTTTCAATGCAATTCTACTTTGTTTCATAAAAAACGACAATAGAGAATCACATCATAAAATCAGCAAAATCGAACTTTCACCATGGGGTATTTTATATTTATACTAACCCCGATACGCTTTGGTATGCTTTGTAAAGTAGAAAACGCCGCTAAAAAAGAAAGGGGCTGGCTCAAAACGAGCCAGCCCCTTTTTAGCTGATAGATAATTTTGCTTATTCTTTCGGCGCTCCGGTGAAGTTCTCCGAAACGGATTTAATCGCGGCGCCTTCATTATTCATAATGCATTCAATCATTCCGAAGTACTTCGGGAATTCCGCCCCGATGAAGAACTGGGACGATAACACCCGGCCGCTATAGTAGGCCGCCTCGTTATTTCCGGAAATTATCTTTTGCCTTTCCTCGCCCTTCGCCTCGCCAACGAGTTTTTTCATTTTGGGAATAGTAACCGTCAGGCTCCAGAGATGCAGCCAGGCCACGATCAGCGGGAACATCGCCTGTTGCAGCGGTGTGGCGTTAAGCACCAGCGCCATGAACTTTCCTTCCCCCATCTGCTTTTTCATCATCTCAATGACTTCGTCGAGCTTCGCCAGTCCGCGAACAACCGGGGTAATGTACTTATCTTCCACCACGCCCTTGGCCTTCGCAATTGCATCGTTCATGCGTTTTTTGAGCTGCGAGTAATTATACATCTCCGGATTCATGAGGATCTTGCGCATCTGGAGATCAAGAGACTGAATGGCATTGGTTCCTTCATAAATCGAGAATACCTTGGTATCGCGGGCATACTGTTCGACCGGATATTCCGAGCAGTAACCATATCCGCCGTAAACCTGCATCGCTTCGGCTGTAATCAGCCAGGAGGCGTCGGAAATACCGGCCTTAACGATGGGGGTTAGAATTTCGACGATACCCGTAGCTGCTTTGCATTCTGCCGGGTCTTTGGATGAATGCATAATGTCTTCATGATAGGCGAGGAATAAACAGAGCATCCGCATTCCCTCTACCGTGCTCTTCATGTACATGAGTGTTCTCTTCACATCGGGATGTTCGATAATAGGCACGCCGGGGGCGCTGGGATTAAGCATCTGCGTGATATGCTTACCTTGAATGCGGTTTCGGGCATAAGTGCAGGCGTGCATGTACCCGGCGCTGGCTTGTCCCATAGCTTGGACACCTGTATGAATGCGTGCCGCGTTCATGAGCATAAACATGATCTTCATGCCTTGACGTTCTTTTCCGAGCAGATGCCCGACGCATTTGCCGTTATCACCGAAACTGAGCGATGATGTGGCGTTTCCTTTCAGCCCCATTTTATGCTCGACGCCTGTACAATACACATCATTTCGTGCGCCGAGCGACCCGTCTTTATTGATGAGATACTTCGATACTAAGAAAATGGAGATACCCTTTGTTCCTTCGGGATCGCCCTCGATTCTCGCGAGTACCGGATGGATAATATTGGGGGTTAAATCATGTTCACCGTTGCTGATGAAAATCTTCTGACCGGTAATGAGGTAAGTGCCGTCTTTTTGTTTTACAGCTTTGGATTTCAGAGCTCCAACATCAGAACCGGCAGAAGGTTCCGTGAGGCACATCGTGCCGCCCCATTCTCCGGACATCAGCTTGGTAAGATACATTTTTTTCACTTCTTCGGAAGCGAAAGGCGCGATAATGGCCGCCGCCCCGGTGATCGCCCCGCAATACATGGTCAAAGATGTATTGCCCGCATTAAAATACTCGGCGGCGGCCATAGAGATACTGCTAGGCATGCCCATCCCGCCTTCTTCCTGTGGAAATGTAAGGATGTGGAACCCCGCTTCCGTGTAGGCTTTGAATCCTTTATGGAACGATTCGGGCACCTTCACTTCGTGTGTCTTGGGATCGAATTTTAATCCGATTTTATCACCATCAGCGTTGGATGAATAAAACTGATCGATGGCAATCTTTTCCGCCAGTTCCAGCGTGTCTTCGTACATGCTCCTGTCAAATTCCTTGAAGCTTTCGAAACGGTTTAACTTTTCCAGTTCCAGCATTTCAAAAAGAACAAATCTCACATCTCTGGAATCAACTAATGAATTTAACGACATAAATCCTCCTTAATAAATGTGGCTTAAATTTTCATTTCCATAAAATTGGGAAAAACCTCTAAATTATGACCGTCAGTATAGGATGTTTTTTTCCTAAAATCAACGATTTATTGTGTCACGATTACCCGCGGTAATAAACACAGGGGAATTTCTTGTATTTATTAGCTATTTACAGCTGATTCCTTTACGAATTTCAGCGAGAGCTTCTTTTTCCTTATCTTCCGGTAATAATTCAAATGTCACCATTACATGTTTGGGAATGGAACGCAATTGCCCGTTAGCAGCATTTATGAAAACCCAATTGGTTTCGCCTTCCGCAAGCACAGCATTATCTTCAACACGAATAACCTTGTATTTTCGCAAAGATTGCACACGGCGAAAATTAGAAACCCACGTCAGAACGCAAACATGTTCTCCGGCATAGGCAGGAATTAAATATTCAATCCGATGTGTTCGTACTACCCAGGTCGCGCCGTAATTCTTTGTAGCTTGAGTGCATCCCTGAGAGTCGGAATGAGCCATGGCGGCGTCCAACATCCAGCGTAAATACTCAACATTATTTACGTGCCCGTTTTCATCCAAGGCATCCTCAGGGACAATCAATTCATAACGGTAGATTTGCGGCATGTCGCCTTATCTCCATAATATTGATGATTGATGAAAGGGTGCATGCCCACGCGCCTGTTTTTCCAGATGGAGAGTTAATTGGCAAAAAAGCCGGGAAGCAACCCTCCCAGCTTTTCAGATATAACAAATTTGTTTTTACGCCAAGAATTTCTTCGGAACATCCCGGAGAATTTTCTCTGTTTCTTTGACGATCTCCTGCACCATATCATTGACCTTGGGCATATCTTTGATCCGCTGGGCGGCTTCGCCCGCGGCCATAAGTGCTTTTTCCTTACGGCCTTCATACACGGCCTTAATGGATTCAATTTCGAAATTGATCAAGGACATGTCGATGGTCGTGTAATCGTCCGGGGCACCGAGAAAGACGCCGGGCGATTTCTGGAGTGTGTTCTTTTGGTGCTCGAGACTCCGCGGGGTCTTCAGCCACCGGGCGGGTCCGACAAAACCGCGGGCCACAAGGGTCCCCCGATCCTGGGCATCCACAACCGCCTGTTTCCAGATCTCGTGGAAATCACTTTCCTGCGTGGCGAGGAATCGGGTTCCCATCTGGGTACCGTCGGAGCCCAAAACCAGGGCGGCCGCCAGGCTTTTACCATCGCAGAATCCGCCTGCTCCGCATACGAGCGTCTTCTCGTCCGATACGGACTCGACTACAGCGGGGAGCAGAATCATCGAGTGAACCGGTTCCCAGGATGTATGGAAGCCCCCTTCATGGCCGGAGGCAACGATCACATCAACACCCGCCTTCTTGCAGCGGAGCGCTCCTTTAACGGAAGGGACAACATGCATCCAGGTGAAACCTGCGTTCTTGATCTTGTCCTTCCAGCCGACCGGGTCGCCCGCCGAAGTAAAGATCACTTTGAAGTGATTCTTTATATCCGGATTCTCCTCGCGGACCCTGATGGCAGTGTCGATCATAACATGCGAGGCTTTGATAAGTTCTGCTGACACCATGACGTTGATGCCGAATATCCCGCCTTTGTCCTTGACCAGACGATAGGTTCTCTTCAGTACTTTCTCCAGCACTGTGGCCATATCGTCATCCCTGTTTGCCTCCGCACTTTCGACAAAAGCATTGTAGACCCATGGTTGAGTGTCTTTGTTGAAAAGTCCACTGGTGGAAAGCAGTCCCAGCACTCCTGCATTAGCCGAGGCAACGCAAAGATTGTTATTGCTGAAAGGACCCATGCCGGCCTGGATAATCGGGTATTTGATTCCCAGTAATTCTGTAAGTCTGGTTTTTAACATTTTTATTCCTCCTAAATTAATCAATAGTTGCTTTTCTAAGCAGTGAGTCTTTGATATTTGGTGAGAATAGGTTTTTTAAGCAGGCGGAGTATATGAAGAAGAGGCATGCGTGTCAATTTTTTTCTTTTAGATTATGACTATAGAGTCAGGTCTTCCGGGGGGCTCAGGGCATGGAATGCCATAAAAAATCATGAATAATTTAATCTTTCCGATATTATAAACTAATAGTGATTGAAGAAAAAAGCAACTTGATAATAGAGAAGGTGTTCTTTTTGCCGTTATTAACGGTCAATCAATACATGGATATTATGAAAGTGTTTACGAAAACGCACCGCAAAGAAATCCGTAGTAAAATTCACGATAGGAAGTTGAAATTTGATTTTTTCCATCTTGTTCCGGCCAGAACTATGGAAGTTTCAATCTGGCGTTCGGGGATGGTCCAATACTTTTTAAGTAAATGGTTTTTCTCGTCTGTAGAAACAAGCCGGTAGCCATTCTTCTGGTAAAAAGACAGCGCCCAAATTGCATCTGCCCATGTGCCGATCAGAATCGGCTTTTTGGTCATAGATTCGAGAAACCGTAGAAGTCGAGAGCCTATTCCGCGATTCCGCCGACGCGATCGAACATAGGCATGGCGGATAAGGGTAACTTCACCTTTATCCTGAATTCCCATCACGCCGATCAGTCTACCTTCTTTCCCCAACCCCCAGAAAATGACACCCGCATCAATTTCCTTTTGCAGCTGCCGGCGAGACATGTATGGTTCATGCCACCGGTCAGCCGGAATTACTCCTTTGTAAGCCTGCGCCGCGTCGTTGATGATTTCCAATATCGCTGCAAAATCTTTTTGATCACATGTACGAATCATAGGTCTATTTTTATATCCTTTTATTCAGGAGACGAAGTTTTAAAATAACGGAAACCCAGAGAAATTATTATTACAGCAAATATCAGACGCAAGGTATTGTCCGGGATTACATTGGCAAGGTTTCCTCCTAAATATGTGCCTAGAAGGATACCCGGTATGAGACCATAAAGAATTCCTGCCTCAACATTCCCCAGCTTCCAATGGGTCAAGGCGCCTATGCCACCTGCGGGAACCATAACTAAAAGCGATGTTCCTTGCGCTATATGTTGGGTAAAACCCGCCAAAATAACCATCACGGGAACCATTATCGTTCCACCGCCAACTCCCATCATTCCCGAAAGAAATCCGGTAAAAGCACCGGTTATTAAAAATATAATTATTTTCGTGAAATCCGGAAGAGGACCGATGAAATTTACTAAATATGGTTTTAAAAACAAAAGAACCGAACAAAAAATCAAAAATGCTCCGAAAGCCTTTTTTAACTTCCATTCCGCAAGAACATTTGCGTAACGCGCGCCTAAGGGCGCGGTGAATATGGCTGTCAGAGCTAAAAGCACAGCTGCCGTAATATCAATCGCGCCATTTAAGGCATAGGTTATTGCTCCGCTGATTCCCGTAAAGACCAGCGCCACCAAACTCGTGCCATGAGCCTTGAGTTGGGTTAACTTCAAAACTCCGACTATCAGAGGAATCATAATCAATCCGCCGCCCAGACCGACAAGGCCGCCAAATATCCCGGCAGAAAGTCCGATGGCAAAACTAATGAAATTTATTTTCATCGATGAACCTTTCCCCGAGCCGCGGAAGCAAATATACCGCCAAAGCAAATGATAGTGAGCAGAAAAAATATAACCTGAATACTTTTTAAAAGAAGGATATTTCCGGCTTGTGAAATAGGATTATTCCCTATGATAACGGCAAAAACCAACATTGTTATACCCATGCTGAACATTTGACCGGTAAGCCGCATGGTGGCGAGCGTTGCCGAAGCAACGCCGAAAAATTTATTTCCCACAGCACTCATCGTGGCGTTAACATTGGGAGAAGAAAAAAGAGCGAAACCTATACCCAGCAAGATCAAGCAAGATACAATATAGTAAATACCGGTATCACTGTGAATAAAAATAAGCGGAATCAGGCCGATAACATTCAAAGCCATACCGATGGAAGCGATAATCTGCGGTTCAAAACGGTCGGAAAGTCTTCCGGCAAAAGGTGAGAAAAAGGCCTGCACCACAGGTTCGGCAACAAGAATGATTCCTGTCTGAGAAGGTGTCAGCATTTTAATATGCTGTAAATAAAGGCTGAGCAAAAAAGTCACCGCGAATGTAGCACAGTAATTAATGAGCGCGGCTAAATTGGAAAAAGCAAAAACTTTATTATCTAAAAACAGACGGATATCCAGCAAAGGGAAAGGCCTTGTTAATTGTTGTCGGATAAAGAAGAAAAGACAAAATACACCTATACCTATGAGGAATCCCGCCCTCCATGCGGGCAGTAAAGAAAATCCATACATGATGGCAAAAAGAGCAACCGCGTAAAGTAAAGAGCCGATAATGTCAAAATCCTCATCTTTGGCTTCCGACCATTCTTCCTTAATCATGAAGGTGACAATGGCAATAATAAATATGCCTAAAATAACCGTGAAAAGGAAAATGTATCTCCACCCTAAATGCTCTGTAAGCAGGCCGCCGATAAAAGGGCCGATAGTTAACCCGGTGTAAACGCCAGCCAGGTTGATTCCTAATATTTTGCCTCTTTCTCCGACCGGGTAAGCCGAAATCAGCATGGCCGTACCGGTGCCGAAAATCATCGCGCCGCCAATACCTTGAATAACGCGGGAGAAAATTAAAAAAGACTGAGTTCCCGACCATATACAAAGGAAGGAAGCAAGCGTAAAAATTATAGCGCCGTAAAGAAAAATTCTTTTGCGGCCATAAATATCAGCTAATCGTCCCAAAGGAACAAGCGTAATCGCCGCAGCCAGGATGAAAGACGAAGCCACCCAACTCAAGGAAAGAGCTGTCATAGATAAGTCTTTAGCCATATTGGGTAAGGCGACATTTACGGCCGAGCCCATAAACGGTGTCAGAAACGAACTTAAAGTGGTGGCCAGAAGGATATAAAGACGTCTTTTATCTGTCATGTAATCTCGTTTTATTAGGGTAATATCTTCAAGTGCGTGTAAAAGTCTTTTTGTAGAGTTTTGCAAAGATGTCTTTGCCGCAGGCCATCATGAGCGTAAGGGGCATAACTTTTTTTGCCTGTTGGAGCATCTCTTCAGTCAATTCACGGATGTCCCATTGGGCATGCTCATCAGCGCGCATGCGGGCAATATGATAAAGTTCACGGGCATTGAATTTCATCAAGACTCGTTTACGGTGTGCGTTAGTCAATATATAAGCGGCGGCAAGAGGCGCTTTTTTACTGATTTGCTCATAAGCGTTCTGTGTATTGCGCATAATTTCCGTAAAATTCTTTTGCTCACCGATTGCGCGAATGGAAGGAGGTGTTGTTACGCCTAATTGCGGATTATAATCTTGAACTATTATTGTGGACATACGGTGTCTCTTTAACTGAGCGAAGCAGCTGGCGCTTAGGATGAGTTCAAATTGCAGATCGACATTTTCCAGTTCCCTCAGCACCGAGTCGTGAGCCTGTAAATTTTCAAAAGCCGTTTTGAACAAGACTCTTTTTTCTTTTGGAGTCATTTTGTCCGCCATGCTCAAGCACTGAGAGTAATTTAGATTGGATGATGAAAACAGCATAGTGGCGGCAATTTGGTTATCGGCAGCGGAAGAGAAAGAAGTCAATTGCACGTCAGATAATTTTTTAGAGCTAGAGTGATATTTTTGCGATAAAACGGAAGTTTGGTGACGCAAGTTTTGTCTTGTAAACAAGTCGTAATCTGTAGTCAAAGAAAAAGGTAAGAACTGCTGGCTGGAAAGTGGATGGCGGCGCAAATTATGTCTGGTAAATTTGTCGTATTCCGTGGCTTGAGTATAGCGGATAAGGGAAGGAGCGATGTCCTTTGTTGCCGCGTATAGTTTTTGACTGTATTCCCGCGCTTCAGCGGAAGGAAGGGCGGCCAGCCGCCGCAGCATAAGTTCTAAGTTGCGAGCATTGATTGTCATACCCAGTTGAGTCTCGGTCGCCATGGCTATCACGTAGCGGGCATCTTCTTTGGCCCAGCCCTCAAGAAGCGGACGATTGGCTGGATTTTCCGCCAAAGACTTATTTTTTAAAAAAACGTAAGGTTTCAATTGTTCGTAGAGTTGATGATAGTAATCGTTTTGCATTTTAATGGTAGAGATATACAAATTTGCCATAGCGGCTTTCTTAATCTCTTCCGGAATGACAAAATCTTTATCAAAAAGAACATAGCGTTGAGATTTTTCCGTAAAAGAACATAGACGGAATTTTTCAATTTCTTCGACAAGAAGACGGGAAACGCCCAAAACATCAATATTGAAAACAGCATGCTCGGCGACGGAACTGTGCCCCATTGAAAAAACGATGGTGCGGTTGGACTGGCGCGCCTTCTCAACTTCCGCGCGGGCAATTTCCCGCAATTCGTTAACGGGCTTTGGGCTGCGGCTGATACGAGCGTAAGCCGCCGAAATAGTTTCCGGTGTCAAGTCTTGCTCAAGGGCGCTTTTGTCTTTTAGTTTGCGGATAAGATCGTAATCTAAATTGTAACCGGCTAGAAAAATTTTCATAATATTATTCAATTTTCATAAATCCCGCCGTAATTTATTCCGAACAAAACAAAGGGCGGGATAAACATTATTTAGAGTCTTACCAATTCAACGCGGCTGAGCGTGCGCCCAAGAAAACGTTCGCCAATTGTTTGAAAGCGGTAAGGAACATCACTAACACAAAACAGATAGTCCGGCGTATGGGAATTTTTATTGCCGATGTTTTGTTTATCTATTAAGTCGGCGGCAATATCAGCCATTGCTTCCGCCGAGTCAATAAGTTTTACTTTTTGCCCGACAATATCTTGTAGCAGAGGTTTTAAAAGTGGATAATGGGTACAGCCCAAGACCAGCGTGTCGATTTTCTCGGCAATCACCGGTTTTAAGTATTCCTGAGCAATCAGCCTCGTTGCCGGATGATCAAACCAGCCTTCCTCGACCAGCGGCACAAAAAGTGGACAAGCCTGTGAAAAAATCTTTGTTTCTCCATCTAAAAGACGGATCGCGCGGGCGTAAGCATTGCTGTTGATAGTTGCCGGTGTGCCGATGACTCCGATGGATTTGGTGCGGGTATCTTTGGCGGCGCTCTTGGCGCTGGCTTCGATCACTTCCAAAACCGGAACGTCGGACAACTCTTTTATCGTCTGATAGGCCACAGCCGCCATTGTGTTGCAGGCAACGATCAAAAGTTTCACATCCTTCTTGATGAGAAAATCGGTGATTTGCGAAGCATAGTGATTGATGGTTTCGACTGACTTTATTCCATAAGGAACGCGCGCAGTATCGCCAAAGTAAATAATATTTTCAAAAGGCAAGCGTTCCATCAAAGTACGAACTACGGTCAGGCCGCCAATACCCGAATCAAATATGCCTATGGGACGATTTGTTTTCACGAATGAAATTAAAATACTCCTTTGGTATTTCAGATAAAACCGCACTTATTTTTATCGCTTATTATTTTAAATATAATCTATAACTTCTTTAATATGATTTTATCACTATCATAGTGCTTAGACCATCGCTACAAAAAAGTGATATGTCATCATCTAATGGACAAGGCTATTAGATTAGCCTTTGATAATTTGCTTATTGCGTCCTTTCCGTAAGCAGATACCTTTTTAATATGATTGCAATATAGCCGACTATCAGCAAAAGAGCGGGGTAAATAGGTTTTATCCAATAACCGTAAACAATAAAAAGATAAACGCCGGTTATTAGCCAAAATATCAGAAGCACTGAAGATATAATGGCGCCAATTGACGCTTTCAATTGTGGTATAATTAAGGCGATGTAAAGGCCGAAGAAGGAAATCATTAATAATTCAAGAATCAATGCCCAGTTTGGACGCAAAATATGATCATTGCTAATAATATTATCAATGACGTCAGCGACGATTTTTACCGGCGGAACGTTGAATGCCGTAGGCGTTATCTGCATTACTCCTATTCCGGCAGCACTCGGCGCAATAATTACAATTTTATCCTTAAATGCTTCAGGAGGGATCTTATTATTGATGACGTCGAAAAACGAATAATAAGGAATTCCGCTCTTAAAGTCGATGAGCATCTTATTGTTGCCATATATGGGGATTGTTTTGCTATTAAATTTCAATTGATTGCTCAATTGTAAATCTTTCAAATCTAAATCAAGGTACTTTAATGTAAGTTGTAGCGCAAAAGAAGGGAAAAGCCTGTCTTTAAAATTGATAAAAAGAGGTTCACTGCGGACGATACCGTCTCTATCGGCGATGATGTTAATGTGCCCCAATCCCAGCGCGTCTTTGGCAAAGACATTGATTGGAGTAACCATTTCGGGGGAAGTGATGCTGCCGCTGGCAAAAAAACCGGGGGGAAGCGAATTATTTTCGATGTAATCCGGTAAGCTGGTAGAAGACTTGTCTATAGGATTTCCCAAATTGAATAATAAAGGCAGGATAACCTTTTTGCTCATAGCGATTGAATTGGACAGAATAGAGTCATTGTCGAGACGTTTTTCCGCATCTTTTAATGCCGCCAATAGAACGATAGTGCTAATATTTTTTTTGGAATATTGAGGATTGTTTTCAATGGTGCTAATGATGTTAAGTACTTCCATGAGACCATGATTTAGATCCTTTTCCGAATATACAATATCCAGTCCAATTACCTTAGCTTTATAAGATTCTAAAAGGTCGATCATAAAGGCGATATAGGCTCGCGGCCACGGCCACCGCCCAAAATTGGCAATGCTTTGTTCATCAATAGCAATTACTGAAACTGGTGCGACAAAAGGTTTTACACGAAGACGGGCACTTATATCATATAGGCCGTATTCCAGCCTTTCCAGATGTCCCCCAAAGAAAAAGAAGATGAATAACGCGCCAAGCGTAAGGATAATACCAAGACGAAAATCAGAAATCATCGACTTTTTAAATTTCTTCATGTAGAGTCCTTTTTAAGGTTGCGCTTAAAAAGTTCAGACAATATAAAGTCATACGCATTTTTTATCATAACTAGTGAGAATATAGCAAGATTTCTTGTAAATATTTTTATCATGAGGCAGGGAAATGCGCAGAGCCGATAAAGAAATTAATGATTATCAGGAAATCGCGACGATCATGCAAAAAGCCGAAGTCTGTCGGATCGCTTTAGTTGATGGTGATTGTCCTTATATTGTTCCGGTCAATTTTGTCGTCCACGAAAATCATCTTTATTTTCATTCGGCTATGGAAGGAAAGAAAATCGATATCCTCCGGGAAAATAATAAAGTATGTTTCGAAATGGATGTAAGTACAAAGATCATAAAAGGTAAAGAACCTTGTTTTTGGGGTATGAAATATTTATCTGTAATTGGCTTTGGTCAAGCTTTTTTTATCGAGAAATCCAATGAAAAAAAGAAAGCTTTGGATTTACTCATGGAAAAATATGCGGGAAAAGGTATTTTTTCATATCACGAAGAAGCTTTGAGAAAAGTTTTTGTCATTGACATCAGAATTGAAAAAATATCTGGCAAGAAATCTCACATATAAAAATAAAAGCTCTTCACTATTTTTTTACACTTTAAAGTTAGACAAGCCGCCAAAGTCTAATGTAGCAAGATAATCATCAATGGTTTCAGGGCGGCGTATTTGCACAACTTCACCGTTTTCTCTTAAAAGTAGCTCAGGGGAACGAAGTTTGCCGTTATAATTAAAGCCCATGGCAAAGCCGTGCGCACCGGCATCGTGAATTACGACAATATCACCTCTATCCAGTTTGGGCAAAGGACGATCAATAGCAAATTTATCATTATTTTCACAAAGAGAGCCTGTTACATCATAGAGAACATCATGGGGCTTGTTTTCTTTACCTAAAACCGTAATGTGATGATAGGCACCGTAAAGTGCCGGACGCATTAAGTTGGTCATGCAGGCGTCAAGGCCGGCGAATTTCTTATAGGTATCTTTAATATGCAGGACACGGGAAACAAGATAACCATAAGGACCCGTAATATAACGGCCGCATTCTGTAAAGATTTTAATCGGAGCGAGGCCATGGGCAACAATAATTTTTTCATATTTTTCTTTGACGCCGCGGCTTATTGCGGCAAGATCAATGCGTTGTTGTTCTGGACGGTAGGGAATTCCCACACCTCCGCCCAAATTTACAAACTCAAAACGGATTTTTAATTGCCGGGAAATGTCAGCAACAAGTTGAAACAATATTTCTGCTGTTTCTACAAAATACGCGGCATCTAATTCGTTGGAAGCAACCATGGTATGAATGCCAAAACGTTTTATACCTTTTGCCTTGCAGATTTTATAACCTTCAAAGAGTTGCTCTCTGGTGAAACCATATTTGGCTTCTTCCGGATGGCCGATAATAATATTTCCTTTCTTTAGGGGACCGGGATTATAGCGAAAACAAATCAACCCCGGCAGTCCGGCATGTTTTTCCAAATAAGGAATGTGCGTAATATCATCCAAATTGATTGTTGCGTTTAATTCTCGGGCTTTGACAAATTCCGCGACAGGCGTATCATTCGAAGAAAACATGATTTCTTCACCGGTGATACCTGTTTTTTGGGCCAAAATCAATTCCGCAAGCGAGCTGCAATCGGCGCCGAAACCCTCTTTATGAAGAATTTTCATTAAATAAGGATTAGGAGCTGCTTTTACAGCAAAAAATTCTTTAAAACCATTGTTCCAGGCAAAGGCCTTTTTAAAAGCGCGCGCGTTTTCACGAATAGCCTTTTCAGCGTAAATATGGAAAGGTGTGGGATATTTAGCAATTATTGTTTCAATTTTATTTTTTGTAAAAGGCAGCAGCTTTTCCACCATAGAATTGGAACTCCCCCCCTTGTATAAAATTTATAATTTTTTGGCTATTTTACGGAAGTGGTAACCATAGACCATAAGCGTCATAGCTTCAGCGAAAGACTTGCGGTAAATAATTAGCGCTTTCAGCATAAGTTTCCAATAGTACCATTGGGATGCACCGTTGCCTAAAATACCAATATAAAAAACGGAGCGTATTAACGCTTTCAAGCGTATCCAAGAATATTTATTTGTTCTCGCAAATGGTTTGGGTTTATAGGTTTTAAGAAATTCATTGACGCGTTGATAATAATGGCGAGGACTGTAAATTGTCTTCACAATTTTATTATAGCCCGCAATGAGTTTCGCTTTGTCCATGAGGGGGATAAAATTAATGCTGCCATCGGTATTGTCTCCCGAACAATTGTCCGCGAGACGATTTTCCTTTTTTAGACGGTGCCATAATTTTGTGTTGGGTAAAGCGTTTAATAAGCCCACCATAGCAGTAACGACGCCCGTTTCCTGGATAAACTTAATTTGCCGCTCGAAAATGCTTTCATCATCATTATCGAAGCCAACTATATAGCCGCCAAAAACTTGCAGTCCCGCGGCCTGCAATTTTTTAATGGCCGCGGTCATATCACGTTTGCAGTTTTGATTTTTAGAACATTCCTTTAAGCTTTCTTCATTAGGTGTTTCCAGACCGATGAATATACTTTGGAAACCGGCTTGAGTCATGAGTTGAATCAATTCGTCGTCATCGGCGATGTTAATTGATGTTTCGGTGAGCATCTCAAAAGGATATCTACGGGCTTTCATCCATTCAATCACCTGGGGCAACAAGGCTTTAATAGCTTTTTTGTTACCGATGAAGTTGTCATCGACAATAAATAGAGCTCCCCGCCAGCCTGTATCGTAAATGGTCTGCAATTCCTGCAAGAACTGTCCTTCAGTTTTTGTGCGCGGATTATGGCCGAATAAGGTTGTAACATCGCAAAACTCACAGTTAAAAGGACAGCCACGGGAAAACTGGATCATCAAAGTAGCATAGTGTTTTATTTTTACCAGATCCCAGCGCGGTAGTGGCGTAATATGTAAAGAGGGAAAACTGTCGGAGCGGTAAACTTTTTGGGGAGTGCCGTTTTCCAAATCAACCAAAAATTGAGGGAGTGTGCATTCTGCTTCATTTAAAATAAGATGGTCAACAAGATCGGCATACGCTTCCGGTTTGCCGGTAAATAATGGACCTCCGGCAATAACCTTTTTCTTCAGCTGCTTACAAATTTCGAGGATTTCCCTGACCGAATCTTTTTGAACCAGCATCGCGCTGATCATCACGTAATCCGCCCATTCCAAATTCTTTTGTTTAAGTTTTTGAATGTTTAGATCAACCAATTGCAGGTTCCATTCTTTCGGCAGCATGGCCGCAACGGTAAGTAGGCCCAAAGGCGGGAAAGCGGCCTTTTTGGATATGTACTTAAGGATATATTTAAAGCTCCAGAAAGTAACCGGATAGCGGGGATAAATCATTAAAACGTTCATATTCAACCTTTAATTAAGAAGGAAATGTTAACCGGAAAAATATTTTAAAGCAAGATAAATAATGGCGGAAATTAATGCGGTAACAGGGATGGTCAAAATCCAGGCCCAAATAATATTACCGGCAATACCCCAGCGCACGGCGGTAAGTCTCGTGGTGGCGCCGACACCGACAATTGCACCGGTAATGGTATGGGTAGTGCTGACGGGTATTCCGGCGATAGAGGCGCCAATAATTGAGCAAGCAGCGGCAGCTTCAGCGCTGAACCCGCCGATGGGACGGAGTTTCGTGATTTTAGTACCCATAGTTTTAACGATGCGCCAGCCGCCAAACATTGTTCCCAAGGCAATAACACTATAACAGGCAATAA
>DLME01000288.1 GCA_002479215.1 Syntrophaceae bacterium UBA7544 | reverse complement strand
CGGAAGAAAATCCGGAAGAAAAAGATTTACGTGGTACCGGTCCGCGAACCGGAGTATTTGTCTGTCACTGCGGTATCAATATTGGTGGCGTTGTTGATGTGCCCGCCGTCAGAGATTATGCCGCGGCATTGCCTACCGTCGTCTATGCGGCCGATAATCTCTTTACCTGTTCGCAGGATACGGCGGTAAAGATGGCGGAAGTCATCAAAGAAAAGAATCTCACCAGAGTTGTTGTGGCGTCCTGTTCACCCCGTACACATGAAGGTCTGTTCCAGGAAAACTGTGAGAAGGCCGGGTTAAACAGGTATCTGTTTGAGATGGCCAATATCCGTGACCAGAATTCCTGGGTGCATATGCACGAGCCGGAAGCGGCTACCCAAAAAGCAAAAGATTTGGTAAGAATGGCTGTAGCCAAAGCTCAATACTTAAAGCCACTGAAACCGGGACAGCTTTCGGTCAATCATCAGGCGCTGATTATCGGCGGGGGACTGGCCGGCATGACCGCCGCTCTTTCTCTGGCCGATCAAGGTTTTGCCTCATTCATTGTGGAAAAAGAAGAACGCCTCGGCGGTAACTACAATTACCTTTATAAAACACTGGAAGGTCTTGATACCCGCAGCCACCTGAAGAGGCTTCTGGAAAAAGTTTACAAGAATCCTTTAATCCAGGTTGCCACCGGTGCTCAGATTGTTAAGATCGATGGTTTTATCGGCAATTACAAAACAACAGTAAAAGTTAAAGAAGGCGAAAAAACTTTCGAACATGGTGTTGTTATTGTTGCTACCGGAGCTTATGAAAACAAACCCAAAGAATATCTCTACGGTCAAAATGCCAAAGTGAAGACGCAAAGAGAGTTGGAAACTCTGATTTACGAAAAGGATCCCCAGCTGACCGCGATGAAAAATGTTGTAATGATTCAGTGTGTCGGTTCGCGCGATAAAGAAAGACCTTATTGCAGCCGTTACTGCTGCTCTGAAGCAGTTAAAAACGCTCTCGAACTCAAAGCTGCCGATCCTTCACGTGATATTACGATTATTTATCGTGACATTCGCACCTTTGCTTTTAAAGAGGACTATTACAAAAAAGCGCGCGAAGCCAATATCAAATTTATATCTTTCGAGGAAAATAGAAAGCCGGAAGTAGTGACTTCAAGCGACAAAGTTGAAGTAAGAGTATTTGATCCGATTCTTAATGAAGCGGTTGTGTTGCCGGCGGATGTCGTAGCTCTGAGCGTCGGCGTTGTGCCGAATCCCGAAAATGCTGCCATTGGTCAAATGCTGAAGGTACCCACCAATCAGGACGGCTTCTTCCTCGAAGCGCACGTTAAATTACGTCCCGTTGATTTCCAGACAGATGGTGTATTTATGTGCGGGATGTCCCATTCGCCTAAATTCAGTGACGAATCAATAACCCAGGCTAACGCCGCAGTGTCGCGCGCTTGCACAATCCTCACCCTCGATTTCATTGAGGCGGAAGGTAAGACGGCATATGTCAATAAGGACAGATGTTCAGCTTGCGGTCTTTGCGAAATAAATTGTCCATACAGCGCAATCCAGGTTGATGTTAAGGAAGGTTGCGCGGTCGTCAATACCGTTTTATGCAAAGGTTGCGGCGTTTGCACGGCGTCTTGCCGCATGAACGCGGTTGATTTATATGGATTTAACAATGAAGAAGTGCTGGCGCAAATCGAGAACTTAAATTAAAGCAAAAAAAGCAGTTAAGCAAGAAAAGCCGAAAGATGGAGAATATATGGCTGAGAATTTGGCAAGTAAAGATTGGGAACCGAAAATTGTTGCCATTGTCTGCAACTGGTGTACTTATGCCGGAGCTGATTTGGCGGGCATCAGCAGAATTCAGTATCCGCCGAATGTAAGAATTATCCGCGTTCCCTGCACAGGAAGAATCAATCCTTTTTATATCGTGAAGGCCCTGCAGACCGGCGCCGATGGAGTTTTGGTTTCCGGTTGCCATCCGGGAGAGTGTCATTACATATCGGGAAATTTAGTCGCGCGCCGAAAGTTTGCCGCCCTGAAGAGCTTTTTGTCGTATATCGGCATGGAAGGCGATAGAACTATGTTTACCTGGGTTTCGGCATCCGAAGGCGATAGGTTTGCGCAGGTAATCAGAGGCGTTACAGCCAAAGTTAAAGCTTTAGGACCGGCGACTAAACTAAAAAAGAAACTTGGTTAATCTTTGGAATAAAAGAATTAAATTAAACGGGGAAACAATAATTGTGGAAAACATCGAAACAAAATTGCGGGAAGAAGCAAAAAGGCTGCTTTTAGAAAAAAAAGCTGATGTCATTGTCGGCTATGAAAAGGGCACACTTCCGTTGACGGCAACCCCTTGTTTTATCACCACGCCGGAAGAAGCTGACAAACTGGTGTGGAATGATCTCTGCACGCAGAATCTAGCTAAATTTGTGCATGATCTGATCACTCAGCATAAAAATTCGCAAAAGAGAGTTAAACCGGAAGACCGGAAGAAAAAGGTTATCGGTGTTGTCGCCCGCGGCTGCACAACCCGTTCGCTCATCATCCATCTTCAGGAAAGGCAATATGGACGCGATGAAGTTTATATCATTGGCGTGCCCTGTACCGGCTATATGGATGTGAAGAAATTGAAAGTGGCTGTAAATGGCGCAGATATCGTCGAAGGATCAATTGCAGACGGGAAGATCTCGATAACGACGGCGGAAGGCGAAAAGTCAATCGCATTAAAAGATGTTTTAGCCGAAAGCTGCCGAACCTGCCGTTTCAATAATCCCATAATTTCCGATACAATGGTAGGTTCGCCGGTTCCGGCCATGAATCCTGACCACGAATATGATGATGTCAGTGAGTTTGAAAAAAAATCGATAGAGGAACGATGGACATATTTCACCAAGGAAATGGAAAAATGCATACGCTGCAATGCCTGCCGGCAGGCCTGTCCTTCCTGCTACTGCCCGACTTGCTTTGTGGAGCAGAGTCAGCCGCAGTGGGTAGGTATCGGCGAAGACAAGACCGATACGCAGGTGTTTCAGTTGATGCGCCTCTACCATATGGTCGGACGCTGTGTTGATTGCGGTTCCTGTGTTGCTGTTTGTCCAATGGGCGTTGATCTGCGCAAGTTCCTCAAGAAGATCGACAAGGATTGCTGGGAGCTTTTCGGTAACCGTGCCGGTTCTTCGATGGAAGATACACCGCCACTAGGTAAATATAGTGAAAATGATAAAGAAGAATTTATCTTCAACCCGTAATTAGTTCGAGATGATGGAGTAAGCATGAAAACTTTTTTGGAAGAAGTAAACAAGAAGATCAACGGTGTGCCTCTGCAGAGATGTTATCACTGCCGTAAATGCACGGCGGGCTGCCCCGTGGCATCGCACATGGAATATAACCTGAACAAGGTTGTTAGGTTGATCCAGAATGGCAAGCGTGATGAGGTGCTCAATAGTTCAACTATCTGGATTTGCCTGTCTTGTGAAACTTGCATTACGCGTTGTCCCAACCAGATCGATATCGCCCGCATGATGGATGTGCTAAGGCAGATGGCCATTGAAGAAGGCATTGGCGCTCACGAAAAGAACGTATTGAAATTCCATGAAGCATTCCTCTCCAATATTAAAATGGGTGGCAGAATTAACGAACCGCTCATGATGGTGCAATATAAGCTCAAATCAGGGGATTTGTTCTCGGATATTGGCATGGCCCCTGGTATGTTCCTAAAAGGCAAGTTGTCGCTTCTGTCTCCGCGGACGAAGGACATCAAATCGGTAAAAGATATTTTTGAGAAAACAAAGCACTCGTAAAGAAGGTTAAGGAGGCTAGAGTTGAAAGTTTCATACTATCCGGGCTGCTCACTGCACGCAACGGGAAAAGAATATGATCAGTCCATGAAGTCGGTAAGTCACGCTCTGGGCATCGAACTAAAAGAAGTTGATGATTGGTCTTGTTGCGGAGCTTCATCCGCACACAGCACAAATTTTGATTTAACCATCGCCCTGTCGGCGCGTAACCTGATTTCCGCGGAAAAAGATGCTCTGGATGTGATGGTTCCCTGTGCCGCTTGTTTCAATCGTTTCAAGACGGCCGAACATCATTTAAAGGCCGATAAGGAATTAAAAACAAAGATTGAAGGTATGGTTGGCGCCAAATATCAGGGCGGCATTGCTATCCGCAATCCCATTGATGTCATTTTTAATGAGATTGGTATCGATACACTAACGGCAAAAGTCGTCAAACCGCTTACCG
This sequence comes from Syntrophaceae bacterium UBA7544, assembly GCA_002479215.1. GTDB lineage: Bacteria > Desulfobacterota > Syntrophia > Syntrophales > Smithellaceae > UBA4810. The sequence continues at coordinate 9,716 of DLME01000288.1, read as the reverse complement.
GGTTGAAGCCGGTTTCTTATTACGGTTGTTTATTGCTCAGACCGCCGGATGTTTGCGAGTTTGAAAATTACGAAAATCCTTTTATGCTCGATAAAATATTGGGCACGATCGGCGCCGATGTTCGCAACTGGTCGTATAAAACAGATTGCTGCGGCGGATCGCTGGCCATTAGCAAGACCAGCATCGTTGTCGGTATGTGCGATAAGTTGATGAGCGCCGCCCGTGAAGCGGGCGCCAATTGTGTGGTTACCGCCTGTCCTCTTTGCATGAATAATCTGGATATGAGGCCCAGTAAAAGATTAAAACTTCCGGTGTTTTATTTTACGGAATTGATTGCTTTGGCCATGGGTCTGGCCGGATCAAAGGAAACGTTTAAATCGCATATGTTTGATCCTCAGCCTTTACTAAAACGGGTGCAATTAATTTAATTTTTTAAAGTGCCTTATTAATAAGGATTAAAGAAAATACTTAATTAGGGAAAAATATGGAAAAACGGTTGATCAAGAAAGAAACGTTAGCGGGCATTGCCAAAAAAATGGCAGGGGATTTTCTCGTTTGGGCTCCCGTAAAGAAAGAAGACAACGTGCTTTTTGAACCGCTAAAAAAAGATGTCGAGCCTTTCTTTGCTTATTTAAATTCCAAGAATGCACCGAAAAATGTCTTCTTCCCGCATACGGAAACCATGATGAAATATACCCGCACAGAAAAGGGTATGGCTTTTTCGCAAGATGAAAGCAAGGCAGACGAGGCAGTTCTTTTTGGAGTGCGTCCTTGCGACGCGCATAGCTTTTTGCTGCTGGATATGCTTTTCAATCAGGAAAAATATAAGGATGATTATTACGTTGCCAAGAGACAGAAAACAACCGTTATTTCTTTGGCTTGCGCTCAACCTCCCTATGCCACTTGCTTTTGCACTTCCGTCGACGGAGAGCCGGTGTCCGCTGATGGTGCGGATATTCTTCTTACGGATCTGGGAAGCAACTATCTGGCCGAGTTCATTACACCCAAAGGAGAAAAGCTGATTAAGTATTTTGGCGAAACAAAGGCTGATGCGGCCGCCGAGACAAAGAAAAATGAAATTATCGCCAAGGCCAGAGAGGCTATTAAGTCCAAGATACCCGCTCATGAAGTTAAGCCGATTCTGGATAATAACTTCGAGCATCCTTTTTGGGCAACGATACATGGCAAATGTTTGGCTTGCGGCACCTGCACGTATTTATGTCCCACTTGCCATTGTTTTGATATCAGCGATGAAGTGAAAGGCAGCGATGGTGTCCGTATTCGGTCGTGGGATTCCTGCATGTTTCCCTTGTTTACTAAAGAGACATCAGGGCATAATCCGCGTCCTTCACAGAAAGAAAGATGGCGTCAGCGCACGATGCACAAATTCAAGTATTACGTAGATAATTTTAAGGCAATTTCATGTGTCGGCTGCGGCCGTTGTGTCATGTATTGTCCTGTAAATATAGATATAAGAAAAATTATTCAAGATATTTCAAAATTATAATTAGGGAGTTAGTAATGCAAAACCCGTATATTCCCATCCCTGTTAAGGTGGACAAGATTATTACTGAAGTCGATACGAAAGATATTAAAACCTTTCGTTTTACGTTCGTTAATAAAGGTGACGAAGAAAAATATAAGTATATTCCCGGACAATTCGGCGAACTCTCGATTTATGGCAAGGGCGAATCGCCTATAGGGATAGCATCGTCGCCGACCCAAAAGGGATATGTGGAATTCACCGTCCAGAAGGCCGGAGTTTTAACCACGGCGTTGCATGAGATGGAAGAAGGCGCATTAATGGGTATCCGCGGGCCATTGGGTAATTCCTGGCCGCTGGAATATCTGGAAGGTAAAAACATTGTGATTGTCGGCGGCGGTTTTGCTTTTACGACGTTGCGGTCTCTGATTAATTATATGATTCACGAGGATAACCGCAAACGTTTCGGCAAGATCACGATTATTTACGGTGCCAGAACACCAGGTCTCCTTCTTTATAAAGATGAATTGGCACAGTGGGCAAAAAGAAGCGATTTGAACCTTAATGTTACGGTAGATAAGGGAGATGCCAACTGGAAGGGTAAGGAAGGTTTTGTTCCCAATGTCTGCAAAGAAGTAGCGCCCAGCGCTGAAAACTCTGTTGTCGTTATTTGCGGTCCTCCCGTTATGATCCGGTTTACGCTGCCGGTATTTTTTGATCTTGGTTTCTCCAAGGAAAATATCATCACCTCTCTGGAAATGAGGATGAAGTGCGGCATCGGTAAGTGCGGACGCTGTAATGTAGGCAGCAAATATGTTTGCAAAGATGGCCCAGTCTTTTCCCTGGCAGAGTTGGATAAGCTGACTAAAGAATATTAACGGTTCATCTTGTAGCTTGACAAATAATAAATCTATTCTATAGATGGAGGGAGCGGTTGACTCCCTCTTTTTTTATGATTACAGGAGAGAAACTTTGAATAAGATTATCGAAAAAAAGGATTTATCCGAGAAGGTTGTTAGGATGGTACTGGAAGCGCCTCTCATCGCGCAAAAGAGAAAAGCCGGACAGTTCATCATTTTGAAAGTCGATGAAAAGGGCGAACGCATACCGCTGACCATTGTTGATTCCGATGCTCAGGCCGGAACCATCACGATCATCTTTCAGGTTGTCGGTAAGACGACGGCAGTAATGGCGAAAATGAAAGCCGGAGATACGATTCAGGATGTACAAGGCCCATTGGGAAACCCCACGGAAATTAAAAATTACGGCCGAGTGGTTTGCATCGGCGGCGGCGTCGGTGTCGGCGTCGTTTATCCCCTGACCGCCGCCTTGAAGAAAGCGGGCAACGAAGTAATCTCCATCATCGGTTCGCGGACAAAGGATTTGCTAATATTGGAAAAAGAAATGGGCGCTATTTCTGATCGTTTAATTGTAGCGACTGATGACGGCAGTTATGGTTTCCACGGATTTGTCAGCCAGGTGCTGCAAGAAATGATCGATAAGGGAGAGAAGATCGACCGCGTTTTTGCCATTGGTCCGGTGCCGATGATGAAGGTAATCAGCGATGTTACCCGACCGCAGGGCATCAAAACAATCGTCAGCTTGAATTCCATTATGGTGGACGCGACCGGAATGTGCGGTGCGTGCCGTGTGTCCGTGGCGGGGAAAACAAAGTTTACCTGCGTGGATGGTCCGGAATTCGATGGCCACGAAGTTGATTTTAAATTGCTTGCCGACCGGCTGAAGATGTATTGCGATCAGGAGCGCCAGGCTTACGAACAACATAAGTGTGGGTGCGATGGAAACTAAAGAACCGAAAGAAAAAAAGGAAAAAGTGCCGCGGCAAAAAATGCCGGAACAAGATCCGCAAAAGAGGGTACGCAATTTTGAAGAAGTGCCTCTGGGTTTTTCCGAGCAAACGGCGATGCTCGAAGCACAGCGCTGTATCCAGTGTAAAAAACCATCTTGCGTAGGCGGCTGCCCTGTTGATGTCAAAATACCTCAATTCATCAAGCAAATTGTCGAGGGTAATTTTATCGAAGCGGGAAAGACTTTGAAAGAAACAAATAGTTTGCCGGCAGTTTGCGGTCGTGTTTGTCCGCAGGAGGACCAGTGTGAAAAAGCCTGCATTTTAGGTAAAAAAGGTGAGCCTGTGGCAATTGGCCGATTGGAGCGCTTTGCCGCCGATTATGAACGTAGTACCGGCAAGGTAACAGTTCCTCCTAAAGTTAAAGCCAATAGTAAGAAAATAGCTATTGTGGGTGCCGGCCCTGCTGGCCTTACCATTGCGGGCGATCTGGTCAAATTGGGTTATGATGTGACAATATTCGAGGCCTTGCATAAGGCCGGCGGTGTGCTTATCTACGGTATCCCCGAGTTTCGTTTGCCCAAAGCGGTTGTGGAAGCGGAAGTTGAATATTTAAGAAAACTGGGTGTAAAAATTGAAACTAATTTTGTTATCGGCCGGACAAAAACAATCGATGAGCTTTTTGCCGAAGGTTATGACGCAGTGTTTATCGGCGTGGGCGCCGGCGCTCCGGTATTTATGAATATCCCCGGAGAAAACTTAAGCAGCATCTATTCCGCCAATGAATATCTGACGCGCTCCAATTTAATGAAAGCTTATTTGTTTCCTGAATATGACACGCCCATTGTCCGCGGTAAGCGCGTGGCAGTAATTGGCGGCGGCAATGTGGCTATGGATTCGGTGCGCACGGCGCTACGCTTAGGTGCCGAAAAGGCTATGATAATTTATCGCCGCACCGACGTGGAAATGCCCGCGCGCAAAGAAGAAGTTCATCATGCCCAGGAAGAAGGTGTGGAGTTTTTGATGCTGACCAATCCGGTGGAATATATCGGTAATGCTGCCGGTTGGGTTACCGGTGTGAAATGCATCAAAATGGAATTGGGCGGACCGGATGCTTCGGGAAGAAAAAGCCCCATACCCATCAAAGGATCGGAATTTGTGATAGATGTTGATACTGTTGTTGTGGCCGTGGGAACAATGGCCAACCCCATAGTCCCGGCCACCACACCAGGACTTGCGACAAGCAAACGCGGCTATATTATTACGAAAGATGAATCAGGTCTCACCAGCCGCGAGGGCATTTACGCCGGAGGCGATATTGTCACCGGTTCCGCCACGGTAATTTTAGCGATGGGCGCCGGCCGCAAAGCGGCCAATGCGATTCATGACTATCTATCCAAAAAATAATCCAAATGTCATTCACGTTCCCGATTCCAAGCATGCAGAGTTCGCTCAATAGATGCAGGGGGCAAGCAACGGGGTAAACTCCGGTGGAATACAGAAACATTACATATTGCCGTTTCTACCGTAGGTAAAAGTTTTATATGTCTATCAGTGGAAAGAGCGTTACAGTAATTTTGTTCCTTAGGAAGCTGCTAGTAAATTATCAATTTATAGGCTTGATGTAAGAAGTAAAAGCCAAACACGATAAGAAATATTCCGGCGATTAAAGAAATAACTCCGACTATTTTTTCATTGATGATTTTTTTGCCCCAATGCAGGGCCGTGGCCAGAAAAAATACCCAGAGAAAACAGCCCAGCAAAATAGAGAAACAGGAGAAGAAGGCGGAAAGATTTGCCGGTGTGTTTGCTTGTGCGGCGAGCAGTGCGCCGAATACTCCCGTCCACCAGACAATCGTCATCGGGCTGGAAATAGCCAGAACATAGCCGGTAATAAAGAAGCTTTTGAACATTCGTCGCGACGGATTTTCCGTAATAGCAGCTTTATGGAAAAACTCTTTCGCGCTGATTAAACCGAGATAAATCAAAATAATGCTTCCGGCGATGCCTAAAATAATTTTCATGAAAGCGATATTCAAAAAAGAAGTAAGGCCGAAAAAAATAAGAGTCAAATAAGTTGTATCGGCACTCATAGCGCCGGCACCGGTAAGAAACGCCTGCTTAAAGCCTGATTTCAATCCACGTTTGATTATTTCCAGATTAACCGGTCCAATCGGCGCGGCAAGTGAGAGACCTAAGATTATATTTTGCAGTAAGGAATATTTTTCCAAGTTAAACATTTACCTTTAAACCGGCACAATTTTTTACCACAAATGTAAGAGGCCATATAATGTTGCATAAATTTTTATATTTGTCACCATAAACAGAAACAATTGCGATTATTTATAGCAAAAAAAGAGACATTCAAACTCGCGGCTTGTAAAAACATCTTTCTTTAATCAGGACACCTCCTCTAAATATTTTTAATGAACTTGTCTGGTATTTAATGATAAAATGAATAGACAAAATTATTCATATTAAACTTATCGGGTGATATAATAATGGGGAAGCCGTATTACTTATTTAAATACAATTATATTAAAGGCGACGAATTTACAGCCATCGCCCACCGCGGCGCATCCGCTTATTATCCCGAAAACACCATGGAATCATTTCAGGGAGCAATCTCGATGGGCGCCGATATGATTGAGCTCGATGTTCAACTGACCAGTGACGGAGAAGTGGTAGTATTTCACGATGAAAAACTCACGCGCTGCACGAACGGCAAAGGCAGGATTGCCGACTATACACTTGCCGAGCTAAAAAAACTGGATGCGGGAAGCTGGTTTGGTAAGGAATATCAAGGTGCAAAGATACCGACTTTAGAGGAGGCGCTGAGCCTTTGCCGGGATAAGATTGCGGTAAACATTGAAATCAAAACCGAAGCAGTTGATGAAAATATCCGGAACGGCATTGAAGAAAAGAGCCTGAATATTGTTGAAATGAGAGGAATGCGGGAACACATAGTGTTTTCGAGCTTTGATCCTCGTGCCATCAGACATCTCAAGGAAATAGACCGCATTGTGACTGCTGCCGTGTTATTTGAAAAAGGGTATTATGGCTCAAAGTTGCCTTCAGAAATAATTGAATTACTCGGAGCCGATGCCTTCAACTGCTCCCAAAATGAGCTTAGCAAGAAGTGGCTTATGAATCTCAAATCGAATAATATTCCTGTAAATATTTATACTGTAAATGATAAAAAGAACATGCGCCGTTTTTTGGATATGGGTGTCAGCGGAATATTTACTAATAAACCGGATCTATTAAAGGCAGTATTAGTGGATATAAAGCAAACTCAAAAAAGTGAAGGTAAAAACTCATGAATATGTCAAACACTCTGATTAAAACTATTATGGTTACGCTGGATGCCTTGATTAAAGCATCGGGTACGGACATACGCATCCATGGAGCTAATAGTGTGCCTGACCAGCCTGTTCTCTATGTCATCAATCACTTTACGCGCATGGAGACTATTTTGATGCCTTATGTAATCAAAAAAAGCATAAAAAAATATCCAATTTCTCTGGCGGACAGCTCTTTTTTTGGCGGGAAAATGGGCGAGCTTATGGACAAGCTGGGCGCCATTTCCACCACAAACCCGGAGAGAGACGCGCTTTTGATTAACGCGCTTCTTACCGGTTCTAACCCGGTCATTATTTTTCCCGAAGGCCAGATGATCAAGGACAAGAAAATTATCGAGAAGGGCAAGTATATGGTCTATAATACCGGAATCAGACGGCCTCCCCATACCGGAGCAGGGCGGATCGCCCTGCGCTCCCAGTTCATTCGTGAAGAATTACGTTTCCTGTGCGACAGAGGTGATGATTCGTCCATTAAGAAGATTGCCAGTCATTTCGGCTTCGATCCCGCGCACGTGGATAAAATTTTGCAACAGGAAACATATATTGTGCCGGTAAACATTACCTATTATCCGGTCCGGGCAAGGAATAACGCCATCAACAAGATTGTTAATATATTTGTCGATAAGGTTTCAGCGCGGCTGGAAGAAGAGATGCAAGTCGAGGGCTCCATGATTATGGACGGCGTGGATATCGATATTAACTTCGGCCAGCCGATATCGATGAAAAACTATATCACGGCGAGTGTTGGAGTGAAAAAGATGCTGGCCGATAATAATCTTTATTTGCATCCCGGAGAATTGAAATATGTTTCTCCGTTTAAAAAGCTCTATATCGGAATTATGTATGATTATATGGATGCCATATACTCCATGACGACTGTTAATCATGATCATCTTTTTTCTTATATTTTAACAAAGTACAATAGAAACAAAATTAGTGAGAACGATTTTAAGAACCGCGTTTTTCTGGCCATCGAACATTTGCGCGCCAGCGGTTTAACGAACTACCATACGTCTCTGAATAAAAAGCAGTTCTATCTTCTCACGGATGATTACCATGAAGAATATGAGAGCTTTATAAAAGCCGCTTTATCCGAAAACCTCATAACCCTGCGGGACGGCATTATTACTAAAAATCACGAACGTTTCAGCACAAAATATGATTTTCAAACTATCCGGAAGGATAATATCATCGAGGTTCTCAAAAACGAGATAGAGCCTCTTCAGGAGCTTACCAAGGCCTTGGATCGCCTGATGCTCCTGCCCGCTGGTTTTATCCGACGAAAGATAAGAAATCACTTTATCGAGTTGGAGGATCAGCTTTTCGAACAAGATTATCAGCAATATTACATAAAAGATGAGAGCAAGCCCAGGAATATCGGCAAGCCTTTCTTCTTGAAGCATTTCTTCGGTAATAAAGGGGTGATTCTTATTCACGGATATATGGCGGCTCCTGAAGAGATTAGGCCGCTGGCGGAATATCTTTATAAGAATAGATACAACGTTTACGGCGCGCGTCTGCGGGGGCATGGCACGGCCCCGGAAGATTTGGCGGGCCGCAGCTGGCAAAAATGGTATGATTCTGTAAGCAGGGCGTACATCATCATGAAAAACTCTATGAAGCCTTTTGCCATTGGCGGCTTTTCCACGGGCGCGGGAATAGCCTTGTTGCAGGCTTCTAATAAGCCCGGCAGGTTTGCGGGAGTAATATCGATCAACGCGCCTCTCAAGCTTCAGGATATATCCTCCAGGTTTTCATCAGTGGTTGTCGCCTGGAATAAATTCCTTTCGAAAATCAACACAAGCAAAGGGAAAATGGAATTCATCGCCAATGATCCGGAAAATCCGCATATTAATTACCTGCGCAATCCCGTAAGCGGTGTCAATGAACTGGAGAAGCTCATGAACCTCGTTGAAGAGCGACTTAAATACATCAAAGACCCAACGCTGGTCATACAAGGGTCAGAAGATCCGGTAGTCAATCCGGTAAGCGGACGGGAAATTTTGAAAAAACTCGGCGCCCCCAAAAAGGAACTTATCCGAATCGATGCCAAACACCATGGGATATTGCGGGGAAAAGAAGCGGGGCAGGTAAACGCGAAAGTATTGGAGTTTTTAAGGAGCGTTTTTTAAATTCCGGTGGTAAGACTTCTTTCTCGCGGTCGAAGTGATATAGGGTTAGATTAAAATATCATCAAGCGGCCAGATTATAATTCTTTTCCCGGAAGAGCCGCAGGCAGGCATCCACAAGATCAGAATCATAGAGAATACCCCTATTTTTAGTGATCTCATCCAATCCTGCATCTATGCCGTGGGCGGCACGGTAAGGCCGGTGCGAAGAGATGGCTTCCACTACATCGGCTATGGCTATAATCCGCGATTCCAGGAGAATTTGCTCTCCCTTGAGGCTGTTCGGATAGCCGGAGCCATCTATACGTTCGTGATGCTCCAGAACAATCCGGGCAATGGGCCAGGGGAACTCGATGTCTTTGAGGATATTATATCCGGATACCGGGTGCGTTTTAATTAAATTGAATTCCAGGTTAGTAAGCTGAGTCGGCTTGGTGAGAATCTCGGAAGGAATGGATATTTTGCCGATATCATGAATCATGCTGGCCATGCGTACGCCGTCAATTTGCTCGCTTTTCAGATTCATCTCCATGGCGATGGCGCGTGCCAGATCAGCCACTCTTCGTTGATGGCCTGCCGTGTAGGGGTCTCTTGTTTCCACGGTTACAGCCATGGCATTAATCGTGGCACCCAGCGATTTACGCAATCGCTCGATATTTTCCTGGCGCTCGGTTTCTATTTTCTTTTTCTCTGTAATGTCCTGATTAATTCCCTGATAATAGAGAAGGCGTCCATGATTATCCCGGACAGCGTGCATGTTGATGGATACCCAGATGCGACTGCCGTCTTTTTTGCAATACTCTGTTTCAAAATCCGTTACCGATCCTTTTTCTTCAACAAGCTCAAGCAATTTCTTGCGGTCATGCGGATTTACATAAAGCTGTTGGGCAATGTCTGTAATGGTTGCCATAACTTCTTCCGGCGATTCGTAACCG
>DLME01000022.1 GCA_002479215.1 Syntrophaceae bacterium UBA7544 | reverse complement strand
TAACCACAAGAATGACGCGTTAGCCATGCGTACCGAGGGTGCGTTAGGTTTAACCTATTATCCGATCAGGCAACTTACCAAGTTTCAGACCGGAGCCTCTTCGAATGACGCTGTAGTGAATGATCCCACATTCAATGCCTTTTACACTCAGGCGCTGGCAGCCACAACCACTGCTCAAGTGATGTCTATAGTCACTGCTGCCAACCAATATGTTGCCCAGCAGCACTTCGTGATATCCCTGCTGCAACCATACCAGTACGCGTTTGCACAGCCCTGGCTGGGTGGTTTTAATGATCAATATGCCTCGATCTCCGGGTATTTTGGACCGTTGCTTCTCTCCGAGTATGGAGCTCGTTTCTGGATAAATCAGAGCATGGAGACGGGAAATTAATTAACCCACGAAAAGACTAAACAATCAATAGCAAGAGGCTGGGATTAACCCAGCCTCTTGTTTAAAAAGGTAATTTGTCGTACATAAACGCACCAGGGAATGAGATCAGTTTTGAATCAAAACGATATATAAAATATTCTGTGGTATTTATGAAAAAGGATTGGTGAAAATAATGGATATTGCTCCACTTAAAGGAATAAGAATCATTGCATTGACTTGGGTTTGGGCGGGACCATGGGCGGGAGCGGTATTAGCGGACATGGGAGCTGAAGTTATTAAAGTTGAAACTAGCCAACGGCTCGATTCTCAAAGACGCGTCAAATTGACCAAGGATTCGGTTGAGGATGTAAACACGGCTCAGTTCAATTTCACTAATCGCGGCGTGAAGAGTTGCACGTTGGATATGAAACACCCGGAGGGAATTGAAATTTTTAAAAACCTGGTTAAAGTCAGCGATGCCGTGATCACCAATTATGCACCTAGAGTGCTGCCCAGTTGGGGGCTGGATTATGTTGTATTGAAAAACATTAAGCCTGACCTTATTCTCGTCACCTTACCTGCTTTTGGAAGTGTCGGCCCGGATAAGGACTATGTCTCTTATGCATCAACGATTGAAGCGATAGCTGGGTTGAATGCTTCATTCGGTTATCCGGGGGAGCCACCTGTTCTTTCGGGAACCTATCCTGCCGATCCAATCGGTGGCATCTATGGTGTAGTGGGACTTTTGGCGGCCTTAAATTATCGAGTCGAAACAGGGAAAGGACAGCATGTTGATGTCGCGCAAAGTGAATGCGTATCTACTCTTATTCCTGAAGTTACAACGGAATGGGTTATGAATGGCAGAATTCGCCCACGCATGGGCAATCGCGATGAGATTGAAGCTCCACACGGTTGCTATCCATGCAAGGGAGAAGACAAATGGGTAGCCATTGCGGTAAGCACAGATGAAGAATGGCGGGCTATGTGCAAAGTCATGGGTAATCCGGCTTGGTGCAAAGACGAAAAGTTCGCAGACCAATTCCGTCGCTGGGGAAACCAGGATGAGCTTAATAGACTGGTAGCTGATTGGACCAGGAATTTTACACATTATGAAGTACAGAATTTACTGCAAAAGGCTGGGGTTGCGGCAGGGGCATCCCTCGATATCGAGGAGTTGGTCGATGATCCGCATGTTAACCAACGAGGAGCCATTTTTAACCAAAATCATCCCGCAGCCGGTGATATCAGCGTTTACCGGGCTCCGTGGAAATCGGCCTTAACCGCTAAAAACCCACCCGCGCCTTTACTCGGTGAACAAAACGAATATGTTTTTAAGACGCTCCTGGGGATGTCTGACGAAAAAATCGGTGAATACATTGAAAAAGGGATTATCAATTAGGATTTGAGACTGGCGAGGATTAAAGTCTCTTTTGCCGAACACGCTCCAATTCTGCATAACCGCTGGGCCAAAAGATCGACAGCCAAGCCAAGCAGTAAATTGTGCCATTCGAGCCACCTGACAATGATTTGAACAATAAACGTAACTCGTTTCCTTTGATTACCAAATATATGTTTGACAAAGCATTCGCTAAGCGGAGGGTATTAAGCCGCAAAAGAGAATAATATCGCTCTTTTTTCGTGCATTCGGTCGGTAAATCGAGTTTATACTTATATTAAATAGGACTTCATTCCGCGGGATCCCTGAATATTGGTTTTTCAAGTCTCCCTCTTTTACTCCCCCATAAATTTGGAATTATCGCAACCAAAACTATTATACCAAGCACAAAACAAGCATGGTTGATGGCCTTAAGAAATATCGGAATTTCATTTGAATTGATTAGTTGGGAGCTCCCGACTATTTTTGAAAGCTTGGCGTAAGGCATTACTAGCGTCATTAGCAAAAGGGAAAATGGAACGCTGAGGACTCCTCCTGTTTGATTTAATGTCATTCTGATCCCATTCGATATACCGCGCTTTTCTGCAGGTACGGAACTCATGACTGAACTGGCATTCGCCGGGGCAAACAGCGCCAGTCCGATGCCGAATAGAATTAGACTGATCAATAGCGTACTATAGGGAGATGTTTCAGTTAACGTGGAAAACCAAATAAGAGCCGCGGCACTAAAGATTAAACCTAATGTACTTAACGCTCGGCCACCATATTTGTCCGCCATTCTTCCGCTTATAGGATTTAGCAACAGGATTAACGTATCCATCGGGATGAGCAATAACCCTGCTTTTAAAGGACTGTAACCAAGGACCAATTGAAGATAAAGTGATCGCAGAAATGGCCCGCAGGCAAATGTAAGAGCGAACAAGAAACTGGCAAAATTGCAAGCTGCAAATTGCCTTATTTTGAAAAGTGTTAGATCAATCGTGGGATATTTTTGCTTTAACTCGACAAATATGACCGCCACGAAAAATGCCAGCCCGCAGGTAAGAATGGCGATATTGGGACCTGATGTGGGGTTGCCTACTGTCAGGGCGAATAAAATAGTCGCCAAGCCAATGCAATATAAAACTGAACCGGCAAAGTCGAATTTTTGGCCAACTGCCTTAACACTAACCTCTTTTAAACGATAATAGCCCCAAATCGTCCCAAAAATTCCAATAGGGACATTGAGAAGAAATATTGATCTCCAACCAAAATACGTTATCATCACGCCGCCAAGTGTGTAGCC
>DLME01000249.1 GCA_002479215.1 Syntrophaceae bacterium UBA7544 | reverse complement strand
AAAAAACCAATGGAAGAATTATCACCAGCAACAGATATATCGCGCCCCAGGTGTGTACGGTCATTATCGCCAGGATTGTCAACGCAGTCAAGTGATAACTGACACGGTAAAAAGTATTGAATAAAGCCGTTACAATTGAACCGGCCAGCAAGGCCGCTACCGGCGCGAGTAATATGCCCGGTGCTTTTAGTAAGATCAATAATACCAGACAAGGGATTCCCAGTACGACAGAAAGAATCAGGATATCCCTTGGGTGCTTCTTTAAAAAGGTAATCAGAACAAAGATTGATTTAGAAGGAATCCCGCTTGCCCGCATCCTGAAATAAACATATCCGACGGGGATTAAAATATATAAAGCAAATATTACTCCCATCCAAACCGCTGCATCTTGTGGTCTGTGTGATTTTAGAAAAGCAATCAACAACAGCAGCAACACACTGAGCACAGAAGGGTTAGTTAAATCCGCAATCCATCTGGCGGCACGATCGGTTCTGTCAGTAGTGTGTTTCATCTTTTTCGCATTAACAAAATCAGGATATTCAAATAATTCTAACTGGTTTCAATATATACCGCAAAGCAACATAATGGTTAAAACATTAGCTTGTGAAAAATAACGCCTGCAACCGGAAAATATCGCCCGCGAAGTCCACGTCAGGCGCAGATGTTTTCAATCTGGATATACTTTACAATAGCAGAAGCTTAAGCTATCATAGTTACTAACATACCTGTATATAAATACACGTAAGTTTATTAACTTTCAGGAGGTTTGCCGTGGCTAAAATTGTCATCATCGGGGCCGGCAGTCATGTCTTTGCCAGCCGCTTCATTACGGACATCATTTCCTATCCCGAACTGAGAGAGGGCACTATTACCCTGATGGATATAGCTGCCGAACCACTGGCGCTGACCACGGCATTCGCCAAAAGGATTGTTGAACAAAATAAATTCAACACCAAAATCGAATCCACCACTGACCGGCGAAAAGCGCTGGAAGGTGCGGATTATGTGCTGATTACCATCAAAGTGGGCGGCGGTCACCACCTGGATAAAGAACGAGATATTTCGCTCAAGTACGGCCTCGACCAGGGTGATATGGCCTGCGTTGGAAGCGGAGGGGCTTTTGATTCTATCCGACATATTCCCCCGATTCTGGATATCTGCAGTGATATGGAAGAGCTCTGTCCCCATGCCTTGCTTTTAAACTACACTAACCCCATGGCCACGATTTCCTGGTCTATTAGCGATTACACCAAGATTAAAAATGTCGGGCTTTGTCATAGTGTTTTTGGCACTGCCAAGACGCTGGCAAAGTATATTGACAAGCCGTTCGAAGAAGTTTCCTACCGGGTGGCAGGCCTCAATCATTTTGCCTGGTTTCTGGAGTTCAAATGGAAGGGTCAGGATGCTTATCCGCTGTTAAGGGAAAAGTTTAAAAACCCCGCGGTATATTCGGGTGTAAATGGGGGGCGTGATATCGTCCGTGCAGAACTTTTCAAGACGTTCGGTTATTACGTCACCGAATCCAGCAATCACTGTTCCTCTTACACCCCCTATTTCCGCAAGAAAGCAGCAACTATCGAGCAGTATAAACTGGATTTGGGTACCAAATATCAAAGCAACGTCGAAGTCTGGCTGGCGCAGGATAGAGAAAAAGACGAGAAACTGAAAAACGAGCTGGCATCCAATTTCAAATTCCCTGTAGACCACAGCGGGGAATACGGCTCAATTATCATTCATTCCATCGAAACCGGCGAACCGGCTGTAATATATGGCAACGTGAAAAATACCGGCCTGATTACCAATCTGACAGAAGGCTGCTGCGTCGAAGTACCATGTCTAGTAGATAAGGGGGGGATTCATCCCTGCCATATCGGGAATTTACCGCCCCAGGTCGCGGCCTTAAACCTGAATAATGTCGGCATGCAGGAAATGATTGTGCGGGGAGTAGCAGAAAAAGATAAAACTAAAATCTTCCGCGCGGTTCTGCTAGACCCATTGACCGCCGCCGTGCTCACTATCGAAGAAATCCGCAACATGGTAGATGACATGTTCATTGCCGAAGCCAAGTTTGTCAAAAGCTATAAATAGACCCGTAATAATATTTATCTGGTAAAATATTATTGGTTGTACAGGCGACCCTGTCTGTATTTTGATTTGGTTATTATCGGTCCACTTCGATGGTATGTAATACTTTCCGAAAGGACTATCTTATCATACGGGCATCTGCCGCAGGATTGGGCCTTGAACTACTCCCGGCAAGGAAATAATTCCCGTGCTTGTTTCGCTTAGGTCATGTCTCTATTGTACAAGGCCCTATTCACTTATTGACGTGCCCGGTGTTTATTTCCATTAATCTTTGCACTAACAGAGTGGGGATGGGTGAGATATTTGTCATTGAAATCAAGTTGTACAGGCGATATATTAAAAGTAAAAGGAGGAGAAAGATGGACGCGATAGTGTATTCGACGCCGACCTGACCGTACTGCACGATGGTGAAAGAGTTTCTTTCACAAAAAGGAGTAAGTTATCAGGAACGCGATGTTTCCGTAAACCGGGCATACGCCGAGGAAATGGTAAAAGCGACGGGCCAAATGGGAGTGCCGGTGACGATGATTGACGGCGAGACTGTAATCGGGTTCGACCGCGGACGGCTGGAACAGATACTTGCGCAAAGACAAGCTAATAAACGGCCTTCGCTGGGAATAATGATTGCGGATGCAAGTAAAATTACCGCAAAAACAGGGATGGGGATAATTATCGGGGCGTATATCGGCAGCGTCAAAGCCAA
>DLME01000113.1 GCA_002479215.1 Syntrophaceae bacterium UBA7544 | reverse complement strand
CTTGAGGAAGATTTTTTACGTCGCTGACAGTTACAATGCCGACAAGGTTGTCACTTTCTGTAACAGGTATTGCCCTCTTGTGCTCTTGAACAAAGATCATTTTTACCAGGTCGGCGACCTTTGTATCAGGGTGAACTGATTCAATGTCCTTTTGCAAACATTGCGTTCAATGGTGATTGCTTTTCCATCTTTAGTCGAAACCACGTTTGTCGGAAACATTGATGATAATTATTTATTTGCTTATTTTGTTTTTTTATTTTGTTTTTTTACTCGACTTGATAAAGTATCTTCATCGATATCGGACTTGGATTCTCTGAAGGTCGTTATCTTCCCGCCACACCAGGGACAGATACCCTGAATTGCATGCCTCATGTCCAGAATGACATGGCGAGGATTCTTAATTTCCCTTGTTCGTCGGCACTTAACGCAAAATCCTTGAACAGACCCCGGTATTTCATCAGTGTTTGTTGGAGGGTGTGCAGGTATGCTCTCTGGTTTTGGCTCTTTGTGGTTTGTAGCAAGTTGCTCCAGGAAAGGTTCTAATTTTACCGAGGCAACGCAAACCACTGTGTCAGCGCCGCCATAGTACACAAATAGTCTGCCGTTAATTACAGCGGCTCCACAAGGATAGACCACTCCGGTTTTCCAGCCTTCATTTTCATATGGTGCAACCGGTTCTAAAATTGGACTCCTGGTCCGTGCTAAGACTTTGGTAGGGTTCTTTAAATCGAGCAGCATAGCTCCAATTTTATAGTGGGATTCATCTAGAGTGCTGACCGCCTGATAAATGAGCAGCCAACCTTCTTTTGTTTTTATTGGAGGCGGACCGCAACCCACTTTAAGGTTATCCCAATCTGAGCTTAAAGCTCTGGTTGGGATCTTGAATTGTCCTTCCAACCATCTTGTTTCACCATCAAAATCAAGGTTATCAACAAAGTCAATTAAAATATTGGGGAAAATACGGTGAAAAATAACATACTTTCCATTGATTTTCTCAGGTAAAATACAAGCATTCTTGTCCACTATGTAAGGAGGAGAGATGAGCACAGGTTTCTTCCAATTCCACTTTCTATCGAGGAAGTCGTCGATATGGATCGAACTTAACGCTACCCTCGGATGGCTATGTCCGTCATAGGCAACATAGGTCATGTAAATCTGGTCGCCAATTCTGGTTAATCGTGGGTCTTCGCAACCTCCCATGCCACCACCTCCTGAGACATAGACACCCGACATTTCAGATGAGTAGGTATGGGACGCATTCACTCCTTCAAACGGTTCTCTCGGTACGTAAACCGGTTTATCCAGTCGTTCGTGGATGTGCAACCCATCCAAACTGGAGGCGTATCCCAAAACTGAGACATCGGATTCACCAATGGCCCGGTAAAGAATATGGATCATCCCGTCTTCATAAATAGCGGCTGGGTTAAAGACTGCTTTTGTTTCCCACCGGTGATTATTGTCCGGCTTTAATATAGGATTTCCTTCAAACCGTTCGAGGGACAGTCGAATGTTCGTTACCTCAAGACTTGCATTGGTTTTTCTTCCTGCCATTTGGTTTCCTCAAATTTGTTTAAAGATTATCTTCTGTCAGATAAAACAACTTAAATTCCAAACTATTATTTTTACGATTACCAATAGTTTACTATACTAACAGTATCATGTAAAAGGCATATAATTAAAGACTTGGCGATAACAAAGCTGTAACATTTCACAAAGGGCAATATTCAAAATGCCATCAATTTGTTACATTTTTCGTTAAGATTTTATAATTATTCCAGTCCAGATCTTATAAAAATCGGGAGCGGGATTTATTATTGTGGTGGTAGTTATTCTTTTGAGCATGCCGTTATTGGGATGAATTACGAAACCTGAAAATGCCAAGTTTGAATAGCTGAAAGGATCATAAACAAAGACAACAAATCATTACTCCCACACTCTCCCCATTGCTGACTTATTGTCATTATTGATTTTAATAAATCGACCATGCTAAGGCGATGAGTTACCATCATTTCATCGGGTCCTGGTAAATTTAAAGATAAAAACCCTTATCGCTTACTATTTCACAGTCCGGATTGTAATCAACACATACAAAATCCAGTTTTCTATTATCCTGTAAATGCAAGGTGTATTGCTCGATACCCCAAGGCCTATTTATGTTATCTACTCTTTTAATTTTGCCCATAACGACCGGTTTATCCTTACCACGTTTATTGTCTTGAAAAATCCGTAACTCGTAAATAACTTCTGCAATCAATTCTTGCTTCTTAAATACTCGCCCTTTCCCTGATGGGGTTTCTGCCAGATATTCTTCTTGCAAATTCAGTGCCATATAGATGTCCTTGATTTTTTCAACAATCGGAACCTTTGGTTTTATCCAATAAATTCTTTGTATCGCAAGGCGGTTTTTCATTTAAAACAAGCCAGTACAATCCCAGTTGGCGTACCGCTTCAGCAAAATCATTGAAATTTACGGGCTTACGAATGTAACTATTTGCCCCCAGTGAATAACCATTAACGAGATCAATTTCCTCTTTGGATGAAGTGAGAATCACCACCGATAGCAGTTTAGTCCGGCTATCGGCTCGAACTCTCGTCAGAACTTCAAGCCCATCAATTTTGGGCAATTTAAGATCCAATAACACTACCTGAGGCATGATGTTTAAATCTCTGCCTGCCCAGTTTCCTTGGCCGAAGAGATAATCCAATGCCTCTACCCCGTCTTTTGCTACCACAACTTTGTTCAGAATGTGGGATTTCTTCAACGCACGTTCGGTCAACAGAACATCGTCCGCATTATCTTCCACCAGTAATATAATCTTTTCTTCCAATTAGTTCTCTCCTAACCAGCCAAGAATTAAAATTTAAATGTTGAACTAAACATTATTTGCTATTGAAAATATAGCCCGTTTTAGGTATTGTAGTTATGAATTTGGCATCGCTCGGGTCAATCTCTATTTTTTCTCTCAACCGGCTGATCCAAGTTCGTAAAATCTGATAGTCATCCCGATATTCTGGTCCCCAAATCCGGGATAATAATTCGTAATAAGTCATTAAATGCCCGGCGTTGATTGCCAGTTCGCTCAGCAATAACCACTCTATCCGAGTCAGTTTTATTTCTTTACCTCGAACAGTTAATTGACGTTCATCAAAACTAATCTTCAGTCCTTCTACGATGAGTTCTCGGGGAGTTTTCTTTAGTTCGAGTGAACTTAGCCGCCGCCTGATCGCTTCAATCCTGGCGACAAGTTCATCAGGATTAAAAGGCTTCGCTATGTAATCATCTGCGCCGATCTCAAGTCCTTTGATTC
>DLME01000187.1 GCA_002479215.1 Syntrophaceae bacterium UBA7544 | reverse complement strand
TTGACGAAGTTTTCGAGTTTCTCTCCTTTGATAAAACCATTATCGGGCATGATATAATCGGCAACATCATCTTTTTGAATGCCAAAAGCAATAGTCTGCAATTCGTAGGGATTGAAACCATAAGCATAGAGGCTGCCGACAAAGGACCCGACACTGGTGCCCACAATCATATGAATAGGAATTTTATGCGATTCCAGAACTTTCAAAACTCCAATATGAGCATGCACCGGCACCTAAAACAACAGCAATCTGAGCCGTTTTTGACGGTATAATTTCTTTTGATGTTGAAGCGCAGGAAACAAGCAAAGATAGTAGAAGACAATAACAGATTAAATTAATAATATTTTTTATTGAATATAAATATTTATATTTCATAAATTTTATTCCTTCCTTTCTCTCTTATTTCCGGAACGAGGTCTTCTTTTTTTTGGTTTTTGCTGCAGGCTTGAAGCTTGATCGGTTCCAGCGGCCGGTTGAACCGGCGGCGCGTGCAATGATTGCTGATAATAATCATCCAGCAACATGGTAATTAATGCCAACTGGTCTTCCGCCTTGGATAAAGTTCGCGCCAAAGGCGCGAATCGCTGCATTCTCTCAATTTGAAGATTATCTCGGGCACGGAGACGCGCCTCCAAAAGCGCCGTTATCCGTTCGGCAACAATCCTCTCCATCTCTTCATCGCCGGGAAGCGGGCGTTCCTCCATGTTAATATTGTAATAACGGGCAATGCTTTGCAGTTTGAATTTTTCCATTTCCGCAACCAGCGAAATAGCGACACCGCTTGATCCCATGCGACCCGTGCGCCCGGCACGATGGATGTAAGCTTCCGGGTCCTCTGGCGGCTCGTATTGAATTACATGAGAAAGGTCGGGAATATCAATGCCTCGGGCCGCCACGTCCGTTGCTACTAAAAAGCGCAAGGCGCCGCGCCGCACCCGAGCCATAACCTTCTCCCTCATGCTTTGAGCCAGATCGGAGCTCAGTTCATCGGCATCATAGCCAAAACGCTTCAGCACAACAGAAAGATAATGCACCGTGTCTTTTGTATTGCAAAAGATGATGGCGGAGGCGGGATTTTCTGTTTCAATTATGCGCACCAGCGATCTTTCTTTGCGCATACCCGGAACAACATAATAAACATGTTCTATTTCGGCAATATGCACTTGATTGCCGCTTAAGCTCAATAATTGAGGCTGTCGCAGAAATTGATCGGCTAAACGAATCACCTGCGGCGGGAAAGTCGCGGAAAACATGCTGCTGGCTATTTCATGCGCAGGTATATATTTACGAATTTTCACCATATCGGGATAAAATCCCATGGACAGCATTCGATCAGCCTCGTCGAATATCAATACTTTAAGATGATCAAGAGAAAGAGTGTTTTTCAGCAGGTGGTCCAAGATTCTTCCCGGTGTGCCGACAACAAGCTGAGCACCGTTGCGAAAAGCTTCCAGTTGTGTATTATAGCCTACTCCGCCATAAACAACAACCGTTTTCATACCTGTATTTTCCAAAAGCATTTGAGCTTCATTGGATACTTGCAAGGCAAGCTCGCGGGTGGGAACGAGCACCAAAGCCTGGGCGGCATTTTGCTGTAAATCAATTTTTTGCATTATCGGCAAAAGGTAGGCGCCGGTTTTACCGCTGCCGGTTCGTGATTGAACCATCATATCGCGGCCGGCCAAAAGATAGGGAATAGCTTTGGCCTGCACCGGTGTGAGAATTTTCCAGCCAGCGCGCTCACAAGCAGCGCGCAATTCCGGCATTAGCTCTTCCATAGAAATTTCAGAAGGAGTATCGATCGGTTCAATAGCCTTCTTTTCATCATTTTTTATTTCTTCCATAAAAACCAAAACCTTTCCTCCGGACAAAATAATTATACAAAATTATTTAGTTTAGTGTTGCTCAGGAATCAAGAAAAAAATCGGCAGCAAGCTCTAAAACATTATATCCCAAAAGAAATGCGTTAATACAAGAAAATATCTTGACAGTCCATCAATATTAATATATTCTTTTGTACAATTCGTTGGGGGCTTTATAAGCCCTGCCCTTTGGAGAGTTTCAAGTATTCAAATAAACAAGCCGATATTTAATCCGTAACTTTTAAAAAATTCGTGATTATCCTTGTGTATTTCTTGAAAAATAACGCAGTAAAAGTAAATATATCGTATCGGAATAACATTGCTTAATTAGAATTTAAAGTAAGGAAGTATTTATGAACATTGAAGATATCAAACGATTACCCATCAGCGAACTCAACAATTTAGCTAAGGATTTAGACGTTCCCGGTGCCAGCGGCATGCGTCGTCAGGATTTGATTTTCGCCATTTTACAGACACAAGCGGAACAAAACGGCGTGATTTCCGGCTCGGGTGTGTTGGAAATTTTGCCGGACGGATTTGGCTTTTTACGCGCTGTGGATTACAACTACCTGCCGAGTCCCGATGATATTTACATTTCGCCTTCGCAGATCAGAAGGTTTAATTTAAAAACCGGCGACACCATTTCCGGCGAAGTCCGTCCCCCCAAAGAAGGAGAAAAATATTTCGCCCTTCTGAAAGTTGATACCGTAAAT
>DLME01000047.1:2337-4060 GCA_002479215.1 Syntrophaceae bacterium UBA7544 | reverse complement strand
CCGGTAGAATTAACCGGACTGGTCAATAACAATAAATCTTTTATCAGTGATGTTGAAGTTGGCGAAGAGACACAGGAAACATCAGCACCGATTGAGGTTGAAGGCCAATTCGAAGGGACTAACTCAGATGGCACCGCGAATGTCAGCGGCATTGCCGTCAACATCGATAGCAGCAGCGCTCAAATCGCGCCGGGAGATAGCGTGCAATTGCAGGGGAATACTACCGATAATAAATTAAATGTCACCGAAAAACAAAGCAGCACGGCCAAAACCACCACTATCACCGGGATCCTGACTGCAGTAAATATTGTGAAAGGAACAATTACCGTCCAACTGACCGGACGGCAGGTGAAAGTTGACATCAGTAACGCACAAATTCAAAATTTTGCCGATACCACCACACTAAAAATTGCCGGATTGAAACTGTTAACCGGTCACGAAATCAGGCTGGAAGGTTTATCCAAAAACGGCAACGTTGTTTCTGCTGCCCTGGTTCAAATCCGGCTGGTACAGTGAATAAATTTTAAATAAAGTTCAGCTGCTAATCAGAAATTGTATTATTTTCGGGGTTTAATAAAACCTGTAACAAAAATCAGGCCTCTGCGGTATTTCGGAGTAAAAATGCCACTCTTTCGGAGCAAATAAGCCAGCTTTACGTGTCTGCTATGGGATTTCTAAAAACGCCTTGAAACAATACACCAGCCGTGGATATCGCAGCGCCTATCAATGCGCCACTATTCATCTCGGTAACGTTACACGGAATACAATTGTCCCTTGCGTTGGTTGCAAGCCACAGGTGTCACCGTAAAGCCCAATCTTATGCAATATCAACTTCGCCATTTCTAAAACAGTGATTTTGAAAGGGCCACAGATATTAATAACAATATCACCACTGTCACGCCTTCCGAAAGCCCGACCATAATTGCACCCCGATTTTTTTCAGGGACGAGTTATGCCCCGTTTTTATCCGCGTTGTGGGCGATTACTTTGTTACTCGTTCCATAGTCTATTTGAAAAGTTCGGGATGAATATCCTGGGCAAGAATTTGGAGACCATCGATAACACGCGGGCCGGGCCGATCTGTCAAGTCCGAATCCGTTATCGGATAGATAGCCGCATTCTTGACCGCGGTGATTGTAGACCAACCAGGCCTCTGCTCCACACTTTGAACCGTTACGCCATATTGGTAGTCATCTAAAATAATAATCTGGGGGTCCGCCTTGACTATGTCTTCAGTGCTCATCTGCCAAGAGGAGGTCGGCCCACTGGCACCAACGTCCTGACCGCCTGCCATTGTAATCATGGAATCATTGAAAGAGCCGGGTCCTGCAACCCATGGATTACTCGGATCCGTACCGTCAAATTCCCACAAGACTCGTGGATCAGTTACTCCTTTTATCTTAGTCTCGATTGTGTTCAAACTATTTTGCATATTGGTGGTGAGGGTTTTTGCTTGTGAAGCGGCTCCGGTTATTTTCCCTACCAGGGTAATATCGCTGATAACACCGTTAACGTCCTTTGGAGCAAGTATTACGACAGGAATTCCCAGGTTCTCCAGTTGAGCTACATAGTCCGGCATTGTATAGCCGAAACCGATAACCAAGTCCGGTTTTAAATTGACGATAGACTCTACATCGAAACTGGGATACCCTGACCCAAGATGGGGTAATGTTTTGGCTGCAGCCGGGTAATCCGAATCACTATCTGTCCCGACTACCTTACT
>DLME01000047.1:0-2156 GCA_002479215.1 Syntrophaceae bacterium UBA7544 | reverse complement strand
CCAGCGGGTTTGTTCGGAGAACAGCCCACAGCCATTGTTAGAAACATAACTAAGGCGGCGATGAGTAGCAGCAATTTCTTCACTTTTGCAATTCCTTTCATTTATTTTTGAGCAAAAAAAATCCCCTTGCTCCGTGGAACAAGAGGATTAATTCTTTACAGGTGTGAGCAACCCCTTTCCACGAAGGCAATCAACTTTAACCAGAGGACGGCGTCCTGACTTTCCCCTTAGTGGGATCACAGTAGCGGGCCTGTGCCGGACTTTCACCGGACTTGCAATCCGTTTAAGCTCAAACTCGCGTTTGAGCACCTCAACTCACTTTATTCTTTTGTTAATTAACGACGTCGGCAAAAGTAATCATCGCATATTATTTGAGAAAAAGCAATTGCAAATTTCGGGCAATACCAATAATGCTCTAGAGCACTTACTATAATTCACGAAATTAGGACAGATTGATTAACTATTCCAAATTGGTAATTAATCCGATATAATAATCGGAGATTTAGTTAAGGAGTAAGACATGGGTATCGGAATTATCCCTTTAATTTCAGCCATAGTGTCATTTATCTTTGCGTTAACCGTTGTCGATCAATATTTCGCCCGCCGACAACCTTTTCAGCTTCTGTGGACGATCGGACTTTTCATGTATGGCATCAGTGCTTTCACCGAATTTTACACTGAAACCTATGGATTACACCTGATTATGTTTCGACTTTGGTATTTATTCGGGGCAATTTGTGTCGCAGCTTTCCTTGGCCAAGGTACAGTCTATCTGCTTGTAAAACGCCGTACTGCTCATATCCTGATGGCAATCATTGTGGTTATATCTGTTTACAGTGCAATTAGATTATTCACTACCAACATTGACTTAGGCACGGCCACGAGATTAACCGACAAAATCATTGTGCCCACTGATGTTGGTGCTCTGACGGGTCTGATGAATGTCTATGGAACGGTTACCCTTGTCGGAGGGGCTCTCTACAGTGCATGGATATTTTGGAGGAAACGCATTCTGCCCTATCGTGTACAGTCGAATGTGCTTATCGCGGTAGGCGCATTATTACCGGCTATCGGAGGCTCATTGTTGAGATTAGGTGCCGCGCGTGGTACACCATTCTACATCCTTGAATTGTCTGGAGTTATTATCATCTTTATCGGCTTCTTACGTACCAGGGAGGTATTCGGGTTTTTCCGTTTTCCGCTCATTCATGGCTTTGCCAGAGTGAAAGAGCCCACTTTAGTTCCACCTGAGCCAGCTTCTCGAAATCAAAAAGAATAATATAACGCAAAATTGTGTCTAATAGACGATACAATAATAATTTAGGGAATCCGAGAAACGATAATTGGTCTCAACCGATTTTTTGCATAAATCGTACGACTTGCAGAGATCGAAGTAATAACAGTAATTGGAAACCCAGACTCCTTACGTTTGAAATAACAGTGTTACACTTAATATATTAAAGACCGTTTAAGAGAATTAAAGTTTTTAATTATGGTAATGAGAAACAAAATCGTAAAAACTATCTATGGCATCCCGTCCAACGAATCCATAATCACCAGAGGATTTTGATGATTGGGAATTGGTGTGTTAGGATGCGCCACCGATGGTCTAAAATATCTCCCAAAATCTGGTACATCGTAAATCATACACGTCTAACACTCGCTCTTGCTGTTTTTATGTTAGTTTTCACTGTGGTTTCCCAAATTTTAAGCCATGGACAAGGTTATTGGCCTTTTCTGGTTAACAGGTGGGGATGGGACCTGACAACGGTCCAGCAGGGTCGCATTTATTTCGCATGGACAGGTTTGTTTTTCGCAACTGCCCCACAAAATTTTTATGGCGTTTTACTCTTAATGCTCATCGCTATGGGAGCATTGGAATACCGCCACAGTACAATATGGGCTGCACTGAGTTTTTTCGTCATCGGTCCGATTGCCAGTATTATTACATTAATGCTGCTTTGGCCGATCAGCAACGCCGGCATAACATATGTGAGAGTTGCTCTTTACACACCGGACATGGGAGCTTCAACTGCCTGCTTTGTTTGCCTGGGCATCCTTCTTATGAATGAAAAAGGGCGCTGGAGGAATATATTGCTATTTTGTATTCTTATAATTTTGGCGGGATTTGTTTTTCAGAATACCGCTTATAACAT
>DLME01000016.1 GCA_002479215.1 Syntrophaceae bacterium UBA7544 | reverse complement strand
ATGCTTCACCAGCATTGTGAGCATTCACCCTCTTTTTAATATTATAGGTAGCACCCGTATAAAGCTTACCATCAGAACAACACAAAATACATACAACCCATGAGTATTTCATATTTATAATAATTAATGGCAGGTCATTATAGAACAAATAAAAAAAGGCCACTTCTAAAAAAAGAGTAGCCCTTTTCAATTGCCGATACTTCATTCTCCAACTAAGCAACTATATTACAATCACTATTAAACAACAATTCCAGCAAAATTCCGCCCAACAGGAAGGTGGTTAGGCCAAGTTTTTCATTGAGAGATACTTTGCTCGACCTGTTTACGGAATTCAAGCGGATTCGCAATCTTCTTGAAAGGTTCTTTTGTGCCACCTGTCCCTGTAACAATGATTGTACCGTACCCAAATATGCGGCCAGAAAAATCTTGATCAACGCCTATGCCCTCAACTTTTTGCAAAAGCAATTCAAGGGAATGCCGCTTGATGAAACCCACCTTAATCAGAACTCGCTTATTTGTGACAGCAAACTCTGATGATTTATAGGTGATAAAACGCGGAACGCCGAGTAGTACCCCCACAAGAAAGAAAAGTGTGCCCAATATCAAGGCAGCGGAATACAGTGAAAAGACAAAGGCTAAGCAGAAGCCAATAACGATTAGAAAAATGGGGAAAATGAAGACTATCCAGTGAAGTTTGGTGTAGTATCTAATCTGCTCGCCCTGTATAAGGTTCTGTTCAATGTATCCCATCAGATCCGCCCCATCAGCAGCAGGATGATCAAAATCAGAAGAATCAATCCAAGTCCACCGCTGGGATAGTATCCCCAGTTCCTACTGTGAGGCCAGGTGGGCAGTGCGCCGACCAAGAAGAGAATTAAAATAATGATCAGTATCGTAAACATGTTTTTTCTCCTTTCCTGTTATTTGACTTTCTTGTTCCGTTAGCCGCCTGATTTCCCGGCGGTACAAGAATATTTCAATTGATATCCGTTGAACCCGACCCCTCGTAAAACAGTTCACGCATATCAAAAACCAAATGGCGAAAAAAACTATTGTATTCAACCCTTCACAATGAGTATGGGAATACTTGTGTCATTGTGGATAACACCATAGGAAACACTACCAAGAACAGAGGCTGATAAGGCGCTTCTTCCATGGGAGCCCATAACAATAAGATTTACCTTTGACCTCTTAGCCCCTTTCACAATCTCCTCCACAGGATGCCCCATTTTTATAGAAATCTCCGCTGCGACACCGCTTTTATCGCACAGTTTCTTTATTTCTCCGGCGTACCCTTCGGCAGCCTCTCTCAGATAATCCTCAATAGGCTCTATTGCGCGCCTTGATGTCTCCGATGCGGGAACTGTCTGGGCTATTAGTGAGCGCTTGTCAATAACGCTCAGAGCAATAATTGAGGCTTTCAACTGTTTGGCGAGGTCAACCGCATACGCGGCTGCTTTTTGAGCTGTTTTGGACCCGTCTGCTGGCACAAGAATTTTTGAAATCACACATCCTCCTTTAATCATCAAAAAAGGGGTAAAGCAGTACGCTCTGTCTGATTGATAAAAACTTCCTTTTTCACGGTGCGAGTATATGAAGAAGATTTTTTTGTGTCAAGAGGATTTTGACCACCTCAGGATATGGAGTGGGGTGGCAATGATCGTTGCCAGGTAATCATTGCCAAGAGAAAGCTTGAATAATTTTCATTGCCTCTAAATTACTGTACAGGAAGAAACAAATATGGCAGTCATGTAGGGTCTCCACAGTCTGGTCTCGAAATAGCTTTTTGGTTCTTTGCTGTTCGCCAATCATACGCCTTTCCGTCCCGTCATGAGAAAAACTGTAAACTCGACCATTTTCCCATCATGTATAGGTTTCATAACCTTAGCTGCTGTCCGGTGCCTTACATTATCAAACCCCGCCTCGATGAATAACTGGCGCATTCTGTCACGATCAAATCCGAAATGGATAACTCCTCTATTGTCGCTGTGAAAGAGACCCCCTTCCGAATCTAAATCTGCAATGCACAGATAACCTGATGGCAATGCGATATGATGGAATTGATCGAAGATGGCCTTGATTTCCTTAATATGGTGAAAGGTCATGCTACTGACAATCAAATGATAACGACCTTCCAGGACATCGCCCTTTTCCATATCGAAGAGCCGGGTTTTTACATTGGTCAGATTCTTTTTTGCTATTTTCTGCTCAAGCACATCTATCATCCCCCGTGAACTATCAACACCAGTGATAGAATGAATGAAGAGTTGTAATTGGAAAGTGACAAGGCCAGTGCCGCAGCCGAAATCCAATGCATCCATATCGGAAGTTAATGCGACATCTTTTCTTATGGCGCCGGTAATCTCGGTGGCCAGTTTAACCCTCCCCGGCTCTTTATCCCAAGAAGCCGCCTCGCTGTCAAAATCACGTTTTTCATCTTTAATCATAAGCACTCCGCAAAGTTGCCAGATTGTTCCTCATTATCTCGGATTGTAATGTAGCATAACAGAAAAATACTGATAATCGAGACTTACAGGAAGCAAGACTTTTCGTTCCTACTCTGATCACGAATGCTTAAGGATTACTTCTTGGTTCCCGGCAGCGTTAAAGAGTACTCGTAGATGAGTTTCATCTCCTGATCGGAGATTTTATCCACGGGAAAACCAGGCATAACGCCTTTTGATCCATCGGCTTTTAAAGGATTTCTATTATACGCGGTGAAGACGGCAAGACTTTTCATTTTGGCCGAACCTTTAACCGGCAGGGCGGGATTGATGATGTTTCCCCCCTGGGCATGACAGACGCCGCAATGGACAGCATAAAGCTTTGCTCCATCCGGGGCCTGATCAGATAAGGCTGTGCTGACGGGGGAAATCATTGTTTCTCCGAAGACTACCCATCCGGCTATGGTGAAAATAAACAGAGACCAGATTGTTGATTTTTTCATGATACCTCCATATTTTTAGTTAGATAACGATGGTTTTTTCGTTTTTCGCATTTTTTCAATCCGGTCCTTTCGTTTGCAGCACGGGAAAAATCTTATTAAGAATCCAGAAGAAGATGAAGGGCAGCACCGCGATGAGCAAAGCACCGCCCAGGCCCTCTTTAAAGGTATCCAGGCTGCGAGGAATGATGGGCAGTTGGTAATCCATATACCCGGAAAAAGTCAGGGAAAAAGACTGGCCGCCGATG
>DLME01000215.1 GCA_002479215.1 Syntrophaceae bacterium UBA7544 | reverse complement strand
AATTGCCTGGCGTATCCACCATGTAGCGTACGTACTGAACTTAAAACCCTTGTGGTGGTTAAACTTCTCCACTGCCCGTATCAAGCCGATGTTACCTTCCTGAACCATGTCCAATAAAGACATTCCATGACCTACATGCTTTTTGGCAATGCTTACTACTAATCTTAAATTGGCCTCCGTCAGGTGATCGCTGGCAACTCTCTCGTCGTTCTTCACCCGTTCGAGATAATCCTTAAGGGAAACTTCCTGCAGGTCGAGTTTCTTCATGAACTCGCGGTCGGTCACGAGATCGGGAACGGCTGCCAGTGAAGCTTTAGGGTCAATGGCTGCCAGGATTTCTTTGGGTAAGAGTGCAATATCTGCGGAAAAAACAGTCAAACGCGTCTCGACTTCTTCGAGAGGTTGCTCTAATCTTTCGGATATGGATTGCACCATCACCGGGTCAATCACCCCGTTGATTGCTTCCGTGAGCTTTTCATTTTTTATTATTTGATGGAAACTGATATTCTGAGGCACCTCAAGATATTGTTGAAGCTCATGGATGATTTCCGTTGACTGTCCCAATTCCTTGACAACTTCTTGGAAGACATCGCTGGCCGAAGTTTGCTTTCCACGTGTTTCAAGATCAAGTTCTATTGCTGAAATGCGCCTGCCGATTTCAATGCGCCGCGCGGCCTTTTTTTCGTCTTGCGCTGTTAGCAACGGTACTCTCCCGATTTCATGGAGATAAAGCCGTACCGGATCACCGTTCTCTTCCAGATCGTCTGAGTCGAGTACTTCCTGAACAGGTTCTTCGACTTCAAGATCTTCGGCAGTCGGCTCTTTCATCGTTTCAGTTTCCAATTCTTGTGAATCTGTAGGGAATGCCTCAAATGTCATTTTCTTACCCTTGAAAGACCGGCGTTCCATCCCCGCGTTGATGGTTCTATTTTCCTGGGAGAGAGAGGCAGAGCTTCAATGACACAGATTGTTCGTCCTTTTAATGTGATGCCGTTAAGGCATTTTATCGCCGCCATCCCTTCAGATTTCTGGTTCATCTCAATATAGCCGGAAAGACCAGTCTCCTGCGTATTGGCGCTGCCGTCATGCATGATGATCACAGATTTGACCTCACCGAATACGGAAAGCAACTGCTTTAATTCATCACCCGTAATCCCGAAAGGAAGATTGCCTATAAAAATATTCACGCGTGCGATTTCTCCGGAAATCAAATTATTATCGATTTTGCTTTTGTTTTCTTCTTGCGGTATTTTTGGCTCGGAGCAAGTAAGCGTCACGTTTTGACAAAAAATGCTGATGGGATTTTAATTCCCGCATTATGCCGCTTATTTGTACCATTTTCTGGAAGCGGCGTAGCAGCGATTCTTGAGACTCGCCTGTGTGTAATATGACCTCAAGCGGCATGTTGTTCCATCCTTTTTTTACAGGATGCCGGACTTTATTAGATCAGAAAATGAATACGGATGAGGAAAGTCAACTTCAACCGAGACTAAAAGCTCCGGCGCTGACGCTGAACTCTTTTTTGATTCAGGGATATGAGTCGATAACTATGTCCAAGGGCATTGAATATAGACGGCCTGTCCGCAAACAGAACAGGTGGCTGATATCCACAGATCCGGAAATGGCTATGTTCAGCCAAGCACTTTTCTACTGATAGTTAGTATCTTTTACGCGGGTTCGTCTTACTATAACAATCCGAGCAGTAGACCGGCCTGCCGGGGCGCGGTTCAAAAGGCACCTGGGTATCTTTGCCGCAGGTGGCGCATTTGGCCGGGAACATCTGCCGCGGAGTCGTTGCGTAGTTACCACCACTGCTATAGTTGCGGCTTCCAGATGCGGTCTGTCTTCTTTTTGCTCGGCATGCCTCACAACGTTTGGGAGCATTCGTATAACCTCTGGACGCAAATTGTTCTTGCTCTCCGGCAGTGAAGGTGAATACAGTCCCGCAATCAGAACAAGTAATTTGTTTGTCGCTATAACTCACGGGGATGACCTCCTTTTCGGTTAAAGTCTTGGTCATCCAATAGTTAAGGAAGATTATTATATTTTACCAATGGAAAACCTGGCTAAACCTAATGTGAGCATACACCCAAAAAATTAAATTTTCAAACACACGTGCTCATTCATGACATCTTGGACCTTTCAATCGCAGAGCTAACGACTGCAACTGGCAGTACCGAAAGGCAGTTTTCCACGAGGAACTGCTGTCCGAAATTAACGTCTATGATAACCCATTGTCTTTTAAGTCTAAGAGTTTCCCCGGACGTTGGTGGCGCCCGCTAAAACATTGACTCCAACCGTGTGTCTTGAGATACAGATTCTACGTTCGTCCCACAAGATTTCCCAGGTCTCCTTGGGTCATACTGCCTCGTTGCAGTGTTGCTCTTCGGATTAAGCTTGCCAGGGATCTCATCAAAAAGATTTTCCACTTCATGACTTTAGGGATTGATGGTAATATTATTACCATCTAATATTAGAGTCAATTTGTGCCTGTTGAGATCGTAGACATAATATTGAACCTGAAAAGGGTTTAGTCTCGATTACAGGTAATTAAATTACCACAATATGGTATTGACAGTACTAAGTTTTCATTGTAACATGGTTGCTAATCGACGATTAAACACAAAGGAGAAATAAATGACACGGCGCAATAGTTTAGGAAAAAATCAGGTTTCCATCCGGGTTCTCTTTTCGGAAGCAGATTACGCAGTAATGCAAAACTTAGCGGAAGAAGAGAGGACTGACATCGGCTCGCTGGTTAGGCGTGCGGTTGTCCATTACTTCTTAATTCCCACTGCCAACGGTGCAAATCAACAACAAAGAGAAATAGATGCGGAAAAACTCACCCAAAACCCTTCCATTTGATATCACGGCTGTGGAATTCACCCAGGCACCCGATGATGGTCCGGTAGCGATTACGCAAAGGCTGCGCAATCTGATCAAGATTGCCATTGAGATTCAGACCAAGGCCGGCCTAATTGGAAACCGTGACGAAACAAGTATTACCAATGCGGTTCCTGGGCAAAACTCAACCCAATGTTTAAAGTCAGCTGAGTCGGAAGAAAAAAAGACAGAGTAAAAGATCATAAGGAACCTATGGTCACCCAGGATGTAACGGCAATTTCAGAGTATAAACAACAACTCGCTACGGTGACGGATATGAGCGACATCCGCCGCATTTTGTCCATTGCCAAGGGATTGGTTGAAGCCACGACCAGGGAATACGAACGGGCCAAAAATAACCACGGCATCGAGCAAACGAAGGCGATCAAAGAAGCGGCCTTTGAAAACGCGATTAAAGCCGGTGAGTTACGTTTACTGGCCGAGGCCAGATTTGGCGAAATGATAAAACAGGAACAAGAGGCTGGAAGACTGGCCGTTTCAGGCGATAACCAACATTCAATAGGTAGTAACAACGTTGTTACTACCTTAAAAGACTATGGCATATCACGAATTGAGTCATCGCGGGCCCAAAAAATATATGAGCACCGTGATTTAATCTCCTCTTACGTAGTTAAGGCAATGGAAACCGAGGATTTGCCGACGCGGTCTGGTTTTGAGCGCATGTTG
>DLME01000174.1:317-3011 GCA_002479215.1 Syntrophaceae bacterium UBA7544 | reverse complement strand
CAAACAACACCATGGTCCTTCAACTTAAAAGCCATTTCTTCGTCAATTAGTGTGCCGTTGGTGGCAATGATATTGGCCAGCCCGGCCTGCTGGGAATACCTAAGCAAGGTGAAAATATCCGGCCTTACCAGCGGTTCACCGCCGGTAAAGATCAGTGTTCTGAATTCACTGATTGCGGCCAGCATATCAATGAGTCTTTTTCCTTCATTGGTGGTAAGCTCATTCGAAGCAGCTTTACCGCTTACCGCATGACAATGAATACATTTTAAATTACACGCGCCGGTTACTTCCCAGGCCGGATGACCGGGATAGCCGATGCAGCCCATGCCTAAAGAGCCGTTGGCAACCGGTATGGATGGGAAACCATGCCGGATAAGCCATCCGGGGAAATGCCGCCAGCGGTTTAAATGTCCCATGAGCAAAACGCTACCCATTTGTCTGAACAAGAGGGAAGGGGGGTTGTAAAATGGTTTTACTTTCTTTTTTGGTTGCATAATTAAAATTTAAAGGTAGGCCATGATGTAAGCAAGGGATGTTCCTAAATTGACGGCAATATTCAAGCCGCAGAGAATCTCCAATATTTTGCGATTTTCATATTTTGCACGCAGCATCATGACAATTATGAATAAGGAGATAATCAAGAAGGGCAGATAAAAATAAACGACCTTAAAAGGAATGCCCCAGAATGGTGATATAAGCATAGTTAGCGAAGTCAACAAAGAAAAAACCACATAAAGTGTCATCCCTTTTTGCTTGCCGAGCCGATATAGTAAATTCTTTTTATCCGTTGCCTTGTCCGCTTCGTAGTCCGGAAATTCATTGAGCAGGATTACATTAAAAATCGAAAAGCCGATGGGTAGAGCCAGCCAATGAACTAGCGGGTGAATTGTACCGGTCTGTATATAATAGGCTGAAGCGACGGGCAGCCAGCCATAACAAAAACCGATAAAAATTTCACCGAAGCCGCATCGGACAAGACGTATCGGTTTAGTGGAATAAAAGAAACCGGGAAAAGCTCCGAGGAAACCTAAAACCAATGTATAGGGGCCGGTTTTTAAAACAAA
Organism: Syntrophaceae bacterium UBA7544; assembly: GCA_002479215.1. Taxonomy (GTDB): domain Bacteria; phylum Desulfobacterota; class Syntrophia; order Syntrophales; family Smithellaceae; genus UBA4810. Next base: position 1,947 of record DLME01000174.1, on the reverse strand, counting down.
TTGCAGGATTATTCCGATAATTCCGGCAATGATCAGTGTGATAATGCTTGTCCAAAGGGGGACCAGCGGTGATATTTTCCCCGCTGGAAGCACGCGCGAGCCGCCGGAAAACAGGTTTTTGTGTAAACGGTTCGATATAATGTCCCCTTCATAATCGAAATATTCGCCGGAATGGTAAGTGGAAAGCATAATCAAGATGACCCCGGAGACACCGAGAATAAAAACTTCAATGCTTATGGTAGAATTAATTTTGTATGCCAGAAATGTTCCCAACATAAAGGGAAGGATGCCCACCGTGTGAAAAGGAGGCCGGGAGAGACCAATCCATGCCTTTATTTTGTCTATGTTCGAATTTTGCATAAATTATCTAAGTTTGTTGTGGCGGTTTAATAACATAAAGGGCCGTCTTTGTCAAAGGGCTATGGTATTTTCTAACGATATAGTCATGATAAGTAAGCGGTAAAATTGGCTGCACAAAGTCGTGGAGAGTGAATCACTTTTTTCTTGCTTGTTGATTTTTTTTGTGTTACGCGTACCGCGAGTTTACAAGAAAGACACCTTCCCGAATGAGTAACCATGCGGGTTGGGAAAAAGTTAAGTATTTGCGGATTGGACAGATGGGCGATGGATTCAGGGCTTATTTTGAGGTTTAACGCCATTTATTATCAGGGCACCAATACTGGTTCCATAGCGGTTTAGTGCCGGAAGTTCAGCTGTAGCCGCAAAAAGTGGTTGATTATAATCTTATATATTTAATTTTACGAAAGGAGGCATTTAAAGAATGACAAAAGCAGATTTGGTCGATGTTATGGCAAAAGAAGCGGAAATTACCAAAGCAGCAGCAGCATTGGCTCTGGACGCTTACGTTGACGCGGTCACGAAAGAACTGAAGAAGGGCGGCAGGATTGGTCTTGTAGGATTTGGCACGTTCTCCGTAGCCAAAAGGAAGGCGAGAGAAGGCAGGAATCCTCAAACCGGTAAAGCCATTAAGATTCCCGCGAAGAAAGTTGTAAAGTTCAAGGCCGGTAAGGAACTGGCTGACAAATGTAAGTAATAAATTATTAAGTCATTATTCAACTGAGGCCTCCGCATTATTCAGAGAAACAATCGGAGGCCTTAGTGCATTAGTGAGACTCAAATTTCAAAAACGAAGTGCATCGAAATTTGTAAGTCGAATTAATGACGCTCGCTGAAAACGAGCGTAGCGAAGCTTGAAGCGCAAGCGGAATTAATCCCGCGAAGTAGGGATAGAATATCCGTGAATTAGGATAATATATAATAAGGGGTTTTCGTTTTGGCACTCAAAAGAATTCTCAGCGGGATGCGGCCTACCGGAAAACTACATTTAGGCAATTTACACGGGGCATTGGGAAACTGGATTGAATTGCAGGAAAGCGGCAAATATGATTGTTTTTATTTTGTCGCCGATTGGCATGCCTTTACCAGCGAATACAACTCTACGGAAGAAATCAAGGATAACATAATCAGCATGGTAATTGACTGGCTCAGCGTCGGTCTTGATCCTCAGAAAAGCACTCTCTTTGTGCAATCGGCGATTAAAGAACATGCCGAGCTTTTCCTCCTGCTTTCGATGATTACTCCGCTGGCCTGGCTGGAGCGCAATCCCACC
>DLME01000174.1:0-263 GCA_002479215.1 Syntrophaceae bacterium UBA7544 | reverse complement strand
GAGCGCAATCCTACCTATAAGGAGATGAAAGCCGAACTGGCCAATAAGGATTTATCCACTTTTGGTTTTTTGGGTTATCCCGTGCTGCAAGCCGCAGACATTATCATGTATAAAGCTTATGGTGTTCCTGTTGGGGTTGACCAGCTACCTCATATAGAACTTACCCGTGAGATTGCCCGTCGTTTTAATTTTCTTTATAAAGAAATCTTTCCGATTCCGGAGCCTTTATTGACCAGCGTGCCTAAGCTTCTGGGAATCGACGG
>DLME01000179.1 GCA_002479215.1 Syntrophaceae bacterium UBA7544 | reverse complement strand
GGCTGTTATCCTTTACAGCGGTGGCACGACGGGATTCCCCAAAGGGATCATGCTATCCAACTATAACTTCATCAGCGAAGGCTTGATGGTCGCTAACTGGGGAAGCGGTCTTCAGGCCGAAAACGCTTCCGTCCTGGCCATCCTTCCCATTTTCCATGGTTTCGGTCTCGGTATCTGCTGCAACGCCGCTTTCATGGGGGGGGCCAAGAGCATTCTCGTGCCGCAATTTACACCGGAGATTGTGGCTGATCTCATCAAGAAAAAGAAGCCAACCCTTATCACAGGTGTGCCGACGCTCTATGATGCCCTGACTCGGAACCCCGATTTTCAGACGGCGGATCTGAGTTGCCTGCAAAATACATCCTGCGGCGCTGATTCCCTGCCCCGGCAGGTCAAGGAACGGTTCGAGGAGATTGTAAAGCGCCAGGGAGGAAATGTTCAGCTTGTGGAAGGCTATGGCCTGACGGAGGCCGTAACAGGTATTATGTCTACACCGCTTGACGGCTACAGGGAGGGAAGTGTGGGGATTCCCTTTCCAGACATGTTGGCAAAAGTTGTGGCCATCGGCACGACCCAAGAGGTTCGGATAGGCGAGGAAGGCGAGCTTTGTGTAAGCGGGCCGGCAGTAATGCTCGGCTACCTGGATAGCCCCGAGGAAACAGCGGCGGTCATCAAGAAACATGAAGACGGCCTTACATGGCTGCACACGGGGGATATTTTTACTATGGACAAGGACGGGTATTTCTATTTCAAACTGCGGCTTAAACGGATGATCAAATCTTCTGGGATGAATGTTTATCCAGTTCAGGTGGAAGCCGTTCTGGACAAGCACCCTGATGTACGGAGTGCGTGCGTGATCGGTGTACCTGACGAAACACAAGTGGAGAAGATCAAGGCCTTTGTCGTCCTGAAGGATTCTGCCAAGGTGACGCCGGAAATGGAAAAGGCTCTCATTGATCATTGCCGCGAGCATCTTATTAAATGGTCATGTCCCAGGGAAATCGAGTTTCGGGACAGTCTTCCCGTGACCCGGGTCGGAAAAATCGCTTATACTGAATTGGAAAAGCAGGAGATCGAGAAACTCCGCTCAGAAGGAAAATATACGGGAGGCAAATAAATAAATGAAGCTATTGTGGTTGATAGTGGCCGTGTTCATAGTGAGCCATCTTGGCTGGAAAAAATAAATTCCCTTTAATGATAGGAGAAAGAAAATGAAGCTTGAGTCTGTTGATCACATCAGTTATGCCGTAACCGATATCGACCAGGTGATCAAGGCATGGTCGAGGCTATACGGCATCGGACCCTGGACCTTCAAGGAAAACGGCGGTAATGATGTAAAGGGACGCCCCTGGAAAATCAGAATGGCCTTTGCCCATTTGGGAGCTACGGAGATTGAGCTTGTTCAGTGCGTCGAGGGGAAAATCTTTCAATCCAGGTTTATCGAAAAGTGGGGAGAGGGTATCCATCACCTCGGATTTTTTGTGGATGATGTCGATGCGGAAGTGGCCAAGCTGGTAAAAGGGGGCGCGAAACTGCTTATCCATGATCCCGGGCGATTCGCCTATGTGGATGCAGGAGGTCCTGGCGGCACTATCTTTGAATTGATGAGAAGAAGAGACTGAGCAGATATTTCACCTACTACTGTTCAGTGGTGGGTAGTTGTCAAAACTGAGGATTACGGATTGAAAGAGAGTAACGACGGCATGAGCGGCACGAGCTTATGATGGTTCTGCTCAATGACGATTTTGAACAAATAGTTCTTTGCATACATCGCAATAGCTGATTATGAAGATAATTGGCTAAAATCGGAACTAAGAAATATTACTTAAAACAAATAAAGCTAAATAATAAAAGGCGGCTCTGAAAACAGAACCGCCTTTTAAAATTCAAAGGGCTAACTTATGCTTATTTACCATACTGAATTTTCCTCAATTCAGCAGGAGTCTTAAACTCTTTAGGATGGAGAAATTTCTTCATTGCTTTTTCATTTTCCTGACAGGATTCCCACAGATATGCTATTTTGCCATTCTCCTGGAACTGAGCAATAAGCTGATAATAGTATCCTGGATAAGTCTTCCACGGATTATTCGGATCAACCCTCTTCCTGGAATGGTAAAACGGTTTTACTTTCTCGGTTTCGAATTTCATTTTCCCGAGTGAATACTCTGTGGTAACATCTTCCATACCCTTGATCAGCTTTTTGATATCGTCTGTTCCCCCTGCCTCCTCAACAACCGCTTTAAAATGGTAAATGTCAGCATAGGCAATATGCACATGTATCTGCATGGGGATATTTCGCTTCGCCGCTTTTTCCATGAGAGGCATGGTTTTGGATGTCATGGGAACAGTTTCCAAATCGGTAAATATGGACGTAGTCCCCAGCGCCTTGCCACCGGTCATAGGCCAAAATGCGTGCGTTTGGGAAACACCGCCATAAAGAGAAACATTGATATTCTTAGCCGCAGAATCAGCCCATTGTTTGGCAAAGGCGTCAGTATCTGTAAACCAGGAACTGACAAAAAAGATCAGGTCGGCCTTTTTATCGGCGATTTCCTGTAGAATGGGTATATACAAAGTCCCGCGCGGTTTAACGGCCTTACTATAAACAACCTTTAAACCCACATCCTCAGCCATTTTTTCCCATGTTGGCAGGTTTATATATTGAATTCCTTTTCTCCACTCGGTCGTCCAGGCCAGGTCTTCCCAAAGAATAGCGAGTCTTTTCACCCCTAGTTGTTTTTTCCAGAGTTTCTCCATAAAGTATTTCACTTGGGCATAATGAGCAGGTTCCGGATCCCAATCCCGGAAGCAAAAATCGTATTTCGGAGCTTCATCTATAATGCGTGCCGTTAATTGGGAGCCCATGGGACCATTGAAGACGAGAATGTGGGGATATTCCTTGAAAATATTACCCGAATTCTCCTGCACCGCCAGACCAATTTCTGTACGGCCTTCCACGGAAACAAATGAAGCTTTATCTTCGATTATCAGCTTTCTTGCCGCTTCGACGGATAACGATGTGTCGCCCTTGCCGTCCT
>DLME01000073.1 GCA_002479215.1 Syntrophaceae bacterium UBA7544 | reverse complement strand
ATTACATTAAAATAGACATCTTGTTCAAAATGCTTGACATGACTTACGAACAAGATGTAACTTGCCGACAATTTTTCATGATAACATTTCGAAAGCATAGAGTTTACTAATTATGCTTCCGATCAAACAACTATGAATTACGACATCTTAAAATATTGGATTGCTTTAAAATCCATCACGGGAATCGGCAATATTGCCTTTACGACCTTGGTGGATAAGTTTGGTTCTCTACCTTCTATTTTTAAAACTTCTGCTTCTAAGTTAACAGAAATCAACGGAATTACAAAAAAAATGGCTGCAGATATCAATAAATTTAAACACTGGGACAAAATCAACCATGATCTCGAGTTTCTGAATAAAAACGAAATTAATATAATCACTTATCAAGACGACTATTACCCAGCAAAACTCATAAATATTTATGATCGGCCTCCTTTTCTTTACGTTCGGGGCTCTCTCACAAAAGATGATATAAATATTGCTATAGTCGGATCCAGAATGGCCAGCACTTACGGCAAATACACTACGGAAAGGATTAGCGGTGAGCTGGCGCGCAAAGGTCTAACTATAGTCAGTGGTTTAGCCCGGGGCATTGATTCCGCGGCTCACCATGGAGCGCTTGCTGCACAGGGCAGAACAATAGCCGTTTTGGGCAGTGGACTGGATGTTATTTATCCGCCGGAAAACAAAAAATTGTTTGCTGATATCATTCAAAGCGGTGCTGTTATTTCCGAATTTCCTCTGGGCACACCGCCACGCTCAGCCAATTTCCCGACTCGTAATCGCATAATTAGCGGTATATCCTATGGTGTCTTGGTGGTAGAGGCAGGAGAAAAAAGCGGTTCTCTTATTACATCAAGGCTTGCTTTGGAACAAGGAAGGGAAGTCTTTGCCGTACCCGGCAGCATTGATGCCGCAAGTTCGCGTGGAACCAATAAATTGATCAAGCAGGGAGCCAAATTAATTGAAAATGCCGATGATATTATAGAGGAAATATGGCCCCAACTAGAAAAAAAACCATTCCCATCAACTTTAGCCCCTACTCAACAAACAAAAAAAGTTAAAAAGAATAAAAATTTAAACGCTATTGAACAACAGATTATTGATCTTATCTCCAATAAACATATTCATGTTGATGAGCTGATTTCTGCTTCAGGGTTATCGCCTGCTGACATCTTAAGCACTTTGATGGCCTTGGAATTAAAAGGACTTGTTAAACAGCATCCGGGGAAAAATTTTTCCCTGAAACAATCACATCTATGAAACCCAGAGTATGCCTTGGGTTTCATAGACTCCGCTTTGCGGGATAATTCGGCCGGCAAGCTTCAGCGCACTCTGTTTCTGAAGCTTGGGTCTCATTACAACTTACCAATTCCGACGTGTGACCTTTAGGTTATGCGCTTCGTTTTCGAAATTGGAGTTTCACAAATAAAAAGCTTTACAAATTCAAGTCTGTCATTTATAGGGTGCGGCGGCGAAATATAAAAGGAGAGGTTATGGCAAATTCTCTAGTAGTGGTGGAATCACCAACAAAAGTTAAAACGATTAAAAAATTTCTGGGCTCTGATTTTAATGTTGTTGCTTCCATGGGACACATTAAGGATCTGCCGAAAAGCGTTTTGGGCATTGATCTGGAAAATAATTTCGAGCCGACATATAACGTAATTGAAACCAAGAAGAAAACAATTGATGAGTTAAAAAAAGCCGCCAAAAACGCGGAAAATATTTACCTCGCCCCTGATCCCGACCGCGAAGGTGAGGCAATCGCCTGGCATATTTCGGAAGTAGTCAATGTTAAAAATAAAAACATTTATCGCGTACTGTTTAACGATCTCACCAAAAAAACAGTTTTAGAAGCAATCAAAAATCCCTTGGAGTTGGATTTCAATAAATACGAGGCACAGCAAACCCGCCGTATTCTCGATCGTCTGGTTGGTTATCAGATAAGCCCCATTCTCTGGGATAAAGTAAAAAGAGGATTGAGCGCCGGACGTGTCCAATCAGTCGCTGTGAGGATGATCTGTGAAAGAGAAGACGAAATAAATAAATTCGTTCCTGAAGAATATTGGAATCTTCTGGCGCAATTTGAAGGAAGCAATCCTCCTCCCTTTGAAGCGAAATTAATCAAGGTCGACGGGAAAAAGGCAAAAATTGTCAGTGGTGAACAAGCTAATCGACTGGCTGATACATTGAAAAAATCGTCTTTTATTGTCGAAAAGCTGGAGAAAAAAGAGTTAAAACGTTCATCACCACCGCCCTTCACCACCAGTAAGTTACAGCAGGAAGCATCACGCTGGTTTAGGTTTTCTGCAAAAAAAACGATGATGGTCGCCCAAAAATTATATGAAGGTATCGAATTGGGTAGCGAAGGTTCTGTAGGTTTAATCACATATATGAGAACCGACTCATTCCGTATCGCGGATGAAGCACTCGACGAAGTTCGCGGTTACATCAAGGATAATTATTCACTTGAATATCTGCCGCCAAAGCCGCATTTCTATAAGAATTCGCAAAAGGCGCAAGATGCCCATGAGGCAATAAGGCCCTCGATCATGGCTCACAAGCCGCAAGCCATAAAAGAATATTTATCTAATGACGAATTCAAACTCTATCAACTGATTTGGAATCGTTTCGTTGCCAGTCAAATGAATCCGGCTGTTTTCGATCAAACAACTATTGATATTGCCGGAGCCAATTGTATCTTTCGAGCGCAGGGACAGGTATTGAAATTCCCGGGCTTTACGATTGTTTACACGGAAGGCAAAGATGAAAAGGAAGAAGACAGCGAGCTAGGGAAAATGCTGCCGGAGGTTAAAGAAGCCGAACAATTGAAGTTGCTTAAATTAAATACGGAACAAAAATTTACGCAGCCGCGACCCCGCTTTTCGGAAGCATCGCTGGTGCGTGAACTCGAAGAAAATGGCATTGGCCGCCCCAGCACTTATGCGAACATACTCTCCACCATTCAAGACAGGGAATATGTCCGTCTCGATAAGGGCAAATTCTTTCCCACGGAATTGGGGGTCATAGTTACCGAGCTCTTGGTAAAAAGCTTCCCCACAGTGCTGGATATAGCATTTACCGCAGATATGGAAAATAAACTGGATATGATCGAAGAAGGCAACAGCAAACGCGTGCAAACTCTCAACGATTTTTATCGTCCTTTTGAACAAGAATTAAAAAAAGCAAAAGACGAAATGAGGAACATTAAGAGAGAGGAAACACCAACCGATTTGGTATGTGAAAAATGCGGCTCACCCATGATCATCAAGTGGGGGCGCAACGGAAAATTCGTCGCCTGCTCCAATTATCCGGAATGTAAAAACACCATGAATATTAAACGCGATGAAAATGGCAGTCTGGCCAAAGAAGAAGTTGAATATTCGGATAAAGTCTGTGAAAAATGCGGCAAACGTATGGTTTACAAGCAAGGACGTTTCGGCAAATTTTTAGGATGTGAAGCATATCCGGCTTGCAAAAGTACCATGGCCATCTCGCTGGGCATAAAATGCCCCGAAAAGGATTGCCCCGGTTTATTGGCCGAAAAAAGAACTAAAAAAGGGAAATCATTCTACGGCTGTTCCAACTATCCTCAATGCACTTTCGCCAGCTGGGATAAACCTCTGGCAGAGGCATGTCCTGATTGTGGTGCACCGTTTCTGGTCGAAAAATACTCCCATGGTAAGGGTTCATACAAAGTCTGCCCCAATAAGGAATGCGGTCATAAAAGCACCGCCGAACGTCAGGAATAGCCTTAAATCCGGTAAAAATTAAGCATGGCGGAAAACAAAGCAGTGATGATTATCGGAGGGGGCTTAGCCGGCTGTGAAGCAGCCTGGCAGATTTTGCGGCGCGGTCATGCCGTTCATCTTTATGAAATGAAGCCGCAAAAGTATTCTCCCGCCCACAAAATGGATACGCTGGCTGAATTAGTTTGCAGTAATTCATTTAAATCCAATAGCCTCGATAATGCCACTGGATTACTCAAAGAAGAAATGCGCCGGCTCAACTCTCTGATACTGTACTTTGCTGATCAAACTGCTGTTGCCGCAGGCTCCGCTCTTGCTGTTGATCGTATTAAATTTTCGCAAAAGGTACAGGGCGAACTGGAGAAACAAAGTAACTTTACCTTGAGTAGAATTGAAGTAACCAAAATTTCGAAAGATTTTTTAACGATAATTGCCTCAGGGCCTCTTACTTCCGATTCACTGGCACAAGAAATCTCCCAAATGTCAGGAAGTGCATATTTATATTTTTATGATGCCATAGCGCCAATAATTGAAGCGGGCTCAATTGATATGGACAAGGTATTTTGGGCATCTCGTTATGATAAAGGAACTCCTGACTATTTAAATTGCCCGCTGACTAAAGAAGAATATGAATTCTTTCGGCAGGAATTACTCGCCGCAGAAAAAGTCGCACCGAAACCTTTTGAAGAAATTCATCATTTTGAAGGGTGTTTACCGATAGAAGTATTAGCTTTCCGCGGCGAAAAGAGCCTTGCTTTTGGACCGATGAAACCTGTAGGCCTAATAAATCCGAAAACTAATTCCCTTGCCTATGCTGTTGTTCAATTACGCAGGGAAAATACGCCCGGCACTCTTTTTAATATGGTCGGATTTCAGACAAAGCTGACATGGCCGGAACAAAAACGTATTTTTCAACTTATTCCCGGACTAGAAAATGCCCAATTTTCCCGCTACGGCAGCATTCACCGCAATACTTATATTCATTCCCCTTCTCTTTTGCTTCCATCGCTACAACTTAAAACGAACGAAAATATTTTTTATGCCGGTCAAATTACCGGGGTTGAAGGTTATACGGAATCAGCAGCTATGGGACTCCTAGCCGGATTAAATACCGCCACTCTCATCGAAGGGAGACAATTACAGCCTCCTCCCCTTAAAACCGCGATCGGAGCCCTTCTCCACTATATTACCTCCTCAAAATCTGCCAATTGCTTTCAGCCAATGAATATTAATTTCGGTTTATTGGAGAAACTGCCCGAAAAAAAATACAAAAAAAAAGACAAAAACATTCTTCACGTTAATAATTCGCTGCAAGCATTGAATGAATGGATTAGAATCCAGAAGTTAGATTGATTTTTTTACTTCTTTACCCGGTTACTTTTGCGGGCGGTAACGTTATCTCGGCAGTAGATTAATAAGTATTGATGACAAAGTTTCCCTAAT
>DLME01000261.1 GCA_002479215.1 Syntrophaceae bacterium UBA7544 | reverse complement strand
CATAATAGTTTTAGGGTTAGGTTGTACGGTCATTATAGTCTGTCTCCAAATAGCACTAACAAAAACCCGCCGACAGCTACGAGAATGGTTTCAGTTTTGGAGCGAGATACGGAATTCGAACCCATGATAATCTGCTTGGAAATTACAGGGCTTCACTCAATCCGATCTCACATTAGCCTCTTATTTTCTTTTCCAGTTCGGCATCGGTAGGCTCTACCAGAATAGAGCCATCGGGTAGTACTATGGTCGGGACACTTCTTTTCCCTTGGTTAACACTTTCCACAAATGCACATGCCTTTTTATCCCTGTCAATATCATACCAATCATATGCAATGCCAAGTCTTTTTAGGCATTGTCTGGATCGCGCTGTGTCTGGACACCAATTAGTGCCATATACGCAGATTTTCTTGGGCATAACCTCACCTCCACTAGTTCAGCTGCTTCTGTTTTTAATTGTATACCTTATGCGTACCATCTTTCCTTACGATCTGGACAGTATCAACAGTTTGTCAAACTTCCCACTTACAGAGGAAGAAGAATAAGGAAACTTGTCCTTGTAGCCGTTACGCAAGCGGTGATGGAGTTCGCTACAATCTGGATAATGGGTTAAGGTGCAGCAAGCAACGAAAGAAAATCCAGTAGATGTTGAGTTTGATTTTCCATAAAAAGCAGAGCCTCAAAACAAATACAGTTCTGAGGCTCACTTAATTTTAATGCCTAATACTAATTTGCTATTTCACAGGATGTTTTGACGCATAATTTGCCGGAATGTACTGCGGCGGTATCGGCGGAAGTGGATGCTCTGCAGTTGGTACATATTGTGCAAGCACCATTTTGTAGTATTCATCAGCTGCGTTAGCATAAGGATCTTTTGAATTGTAGTCTGGTCTAAAATCTGAACCCATTTTTACCCCCCTTAATATTCATTTATTAAACATACTAAAATAACATGCGAGTCTTGTCAAGATGTTGGATACAACGTGATTTATTAAGGAAAATAATGCTTTTTTCATATGTTCGTCATCATCCATCAGCCACGTCTGGAAATTTGAGATGATTTGGTGATGGTTTCTTGCTGATTACTAAACGGAGATGATAGTCTTTTTTATCTGTTGCTTTGCTCACTTCAGGGTAGGGTTGCAGATCAAATGTAATTTTATAATTTGCGAAACTGGTTTTCGATGTTTTGGAAGTACCGGGTTGAGATAACACCTTGAGATATATGGGCTCTGGGCGGGTAGTAATTTCAGTCAAGCAGTTTGCTTCTCCCGGCCAGATGCAAATGGCCCCCTTTGGACAGCGACCATCTGAGATTACCTCGATAAACTTGATTACAAAGTGCTCTCCTGCAATCGTAGCACTTTGCCCCGGGGACAAAGAAAAATCCTGGTCCAAGTTAACTTCATTTGCTAAAGATTCCCTATGGTTGTTGATTATTCATCACCTTTTATCTGCTTAAATATAATGAATAGAACCCTTGTGGTTACACATATCGACTTGCACCTGAAACTTGGAGGGCAGGTAGATTCTGCAGGCAAATAGAGTCGTTAAGTCAATTCCAACCCTAAAACAATCTTCACTCTGGCTTAGTTTCAAGGTCGATAGTGACAGGTTTACCCACTATGCCTGCCTGGGCTGCGATAATAGCCGCATGTGTACGGCTACGTGCCTGTAATTTGTCGATAACGTTTCTCACATGTTTTTTAACTGTATCCAGAGTTATACCCAATGTTTCCGCCATCAGCTTATTCGAGTCTCCATTACCCATGAGTCTAAGTATATCGATTTCCCTCTCAGTCAGATGAGCTGCCTCTGTAGTACGTTCGGCCAGTGTTTTCCTTCCATTTTGAATCAGATTCTCCACCGCTTTATGTAACAGCTCTGTCTTAATTTGCGTGCCACCTTTAACTACTTGATGGATATCCTGTAGTAATTCATCCGGTGTCATATCCTTGAGGAAGATATATCCGCCCGCACCAGCGTGGATGGCATCAATTACGTATGAATCATTTGAGTTATCTGTCAATACCAAGATGGCGATTTCTGGGAATTCATCCTTGATTATTCTCGTGGCCTGAACGCCACCCACTCCATTATTCCGAATTTCCGTAAGTATCACATTAACGGCCTGTCCACGGTCATGTAATCGTTTAATATAGAGAAGAGCGTCATAACCATCTGGAGCGTCGCCAATCACTTCAAGTCTTTCATCTTTGATCAAGATAGCCTGCAGACCCGCTCGAACAACTGGACTAAAACCAATCATCAAGACTCCCAGTTTACCAGATTTAGCTGTGATCGACATGGTTTGACACCTCCTGTGGTACACCTATCGCATTAATATTTGCACTTTGGTGCACCACTAGGTTCATTATTGTCCCCTGTTATGGTACTGTCAAGCACCTCAAGGTACCATCCATTAGATTAGTCGAACGGCACTACCAAACCCACAAATACCCTTTAAGCGGTTTGTGGTGACGGGACGCAAGGCACATACTGACATTAACCGCTGTAATTCTACATTATTCACGGGTATTTAGCCCAAGGGAATTATATGAATACGGCAAACTCGAATAAGGGAATAAGGACGGAATAACATGGAACAAAAGAATGGGATCTACAATGACAATGAGGGAGTGGTTTTGGGGGAGAATGAGAAAGAAGCACCTATGGATGACAATAAAATAGTAAGGAAAGATACGGATGTTGTTATGGAGAAGACAAATGCGGACGTTGTCCAAGAAATGAAGAATCCCACCCTGAAGTTGTCTTCCATTGCTGTAACACCCAACGCGCCTGCTCATTTAGCTGTAGGCGCTACCCAGCAATTTAAAGCCACGGGGGCATACTCGGATAAATCAACGGCAGACATTACATCGAAAGTACAGTGGAATAGTTCCAATAATTCGGTTGATAGCATATCTTCATCGGGTTTGGCTACCGGAATAGGAAGTGGTAATGCTAACATCTCAGCTTCAATGTCCGGGATAACCAGTCCAATTATAAATTTCCGAAGGTAATGTAATATCACAGGAAAATAAATTGGCCCCGGTTATCAAGCCGGAGCCAATTTATTTTCTATACTTGTTACCAATCATCGGCAAGCACTTGAAAATTGGGATGGTATTCATTTGTCAGCAGTTACTCATGATATTTGACAATAATCTGCCAAACATGTTATAATGATAACTGTCAAGTTTAAAAATTGAATAAGTAATTAGCTATCGAGAGTGGTGGTTAGGGAATTGGCCCAACGACCCACCCGGCAACCTTTAAGACCTTTCTCAAAGGTGCCAAAGCCAGCCCAAAAGGGGAACGATGAGCACGAACAATGCGTGAAAAGGAAGGCATTAAGACCTCCGAAACATGGAGGTTTTTTGTTATCTAAGCCGCTTTCTTGACAGCTACTGCTTAAAAGGAGGTGGCTTTTTTATTTTCAAAAGCATCGCTCATCGAATCATTTAAATAGGAAAATAACCGCAGGGGGATAAGCCAATGGAATATATAGTTACTATAGAATGGCTCAACCAATTTAATGGTCCCGGTGCATACAAAGACTACGAAAGAGCTAAGGGAGTTAATGTAACCTTACAATTTTGCCTTGGAACTTCAAACATTATGAAAAGGTACGGTATCACATTTTCTGAAGCTTGCTGGCTGTTGATGAAAGAAGGTTACCTAATTTGGGTCGTCGAAACCCCTCTTTATAATATGGCAGAGATAAGCTATGGATGACAAAGAAACTAACACGTACGAAGAATGAGGCACAATCATTAAGGATTGCATATCCCACAAGGATGCAATTCTCCTCCAATTTCTTCCTTAGCCCACGATTCAAGTTCAGCTCTGCTTAATGAACAGACTTTTATATAGTCTTTAACCCATGTGTTGCCACGAGCGGGATGACCATTAATCATTTGACGTCGAGCGGTATGAAGAAT
>DLME01000144.1 GCA_002479215.1 Syntrophaceae bacterium UBA7544 | reverse complement strand
AGCACTTACAAAATGAAATGGTTAATTCAGTGATTTATGAAAAAGTCTTTATAAATTTCACAAGAAGTAGCCCTATAAGAAATATCATGTAAAATCTCAAGAATAATAGCGCAATTCTAGTCGTTTTGGTCATCTTGATACGTGCCATATTTCCTCCTTCTTATATCTTTATACGTGTGGCCATGGTTTTCATGACGTCATTATAGAGAATGACACCCAGGATATTATCCGCACTATCGACCACAGGAACCATCCGATAATGATATTTGGCAAACAATTCAGCCAAATCATCGGGATTATCATCTTGTTCCGCCGTGACCACAGGCGCCATCATTATCTCGGCAAGCATTTTGTTTTGATCAGCAACTATAAGCTCGCGTACATCAACGACTCCCAAGAGTTTGTGACCGTCGTCATCAACAACATAGAGATAGGAAATGTTATGGTATTCGAGGCCGGAATGCTGAACCCTGTTCAGGGCATCACCGACACGGACATCTTTCTTTATGGCCAGAAACGCTGAGGAGACCAGCCTTCTGGCAGTCGTCTCTCGCTCCGCTAGAATGGCGCGAACCCGTTCAGCCTGTTCTTTATCCAATAAATTTATAAACTGAGATACCTGATCGTAGGGCAGAACGGAAAAAAGAGCTGCCAACTGCGGGACTGACATTTCGCTGAAGATCATCCGGGCCCTTTCCTGTCGAATATTAGCGATTATCTGCCGCTGGGCGCGAGGTTCCGCTTCTGCGAGTGCCTCGGCGGCTTTTTCCGAATCAAGTCCTAAGAGGAGCGCCTGCTGTTCTTCCTCAGGGAGTTCCTCCAGTATATCGGCTAGATCCTCGGAGGGAAGTTTGGTGAGCTGATTTTTTGTTACCGACAGGGAAACCTTACCCGTTGCAACCACATCTTCGACTGACAAGGGCTGAACAAATTTCCAGGAGATGAGATCTTCTTTTATCCATTTTAGTTTGCCCAATCCCCAACGTTTCAGGTGACCAGCAAAAGAAATATCGACGTGCACCAGGAAAAGCTTCTCCTTTGACATCAACAGGTGAATATCGTTGACAACTTCGACGCGCCGATCGTCCATATCCACCACGGTCCTTCCCATCAGATGTTTATCCAGAAGAATCCAGCCAGCCTGGTCAATAAAGGGTGGGTAAGTTGCATTATCAGGAGGCCGGACGATAATGGAGTCCTCTTTCAGGTGGCTGACCTTTTCCCACGGGATGAAGGTACTCGGCTTTCCCCAGCCGTGCTCCATATATATCCCGACAGCTTCCGGATAGGGCTCCGTGAGAGAAAACACCAGATCGGTTAATTTTCCAATCCGGTTTTCAAGTTTCTCTACACAGATCGGCCGTTTGATGAGCTCTGACAAATAATAGAATTGGTAGCTGTTCTGCGGTTCGGACTCCTTCATGCCATTCTTTTTCACTATCATTGCGCGATCCTCCATCCTTACTTAAATAGTTCAGGGAAAAGGGTACTGATGCCCAACAGTGTCGAAACTAAAACGACAACTATGACAATCGACCAATTCATAATATTTTCCCATCTTGTATTGACATGCTTACCCATGAGGGGTTCGTCATTCAGCAACAAAAGCAAAAACACCAGTGCCGGCGGAAGCAGCGTAACGGCCACGACCTGTACGAACATGGTGATTGTTATTAAGGGTGCTCCCGGGATCAGGACCACAGCGCCTGAAGTCAGCAGCATGAAAAGATAGACGAAATAAAACCAGGGGGCATCTTTGACTTTCTTGTTCAGGGAATGAGCCCAGCCGAAGATCTCCCCCACAGCCCAGGATGTGGACAGCGAAATACAGAGCGCTCCCAGGAACCCTGCATCGAAAAGACCAATGGCAAAAAGTCTGCGGGCCATTTCCCCTTTCCCATGCGACAGGAAAGGAACAATGGCCTCCGCCGTTTGCCGGGCGTCTTCTATTTCGATAGGGGGTTTATGATAATAGAAAATTGCAGCTGTCGTAATTATAATAAATACAGCTACAACACACGTGGATATAGATCCAAGGAAGGTCTCCAGTTTGCCGAATTTGATGTCATGAATATCGAGTTTTTTATCAACTACAGCGCTTTGCTGGAAAAAGAGCATCCAGGGTGCGATGGTTGTTCCGATATTGGCCATAATAATAAAAATCAGATCAGATGTCATGCCGCCCATTTGAAAAGTGTAAAACCCCTTGAACGCTTCGTTCCACGAGGGGGAAGACGGCATATCCATTGCCCAGATGGCAGCTGGTATATAGACAAGATTAAACAAACAGAAGAATAATGTTATTTTCTCGAAGGTCCAGTATTTACCGGTGATAACGATGGCAAAGAGAATTGCCGTTACCACAAGGAAAGTGATCCAGGCGGGTACGCCAAAAAGGCTCATTGCCGCGGTCATCCCTATATATTCTGTAATCAGTGTTAACCAATTTGTAATCGCAAGGTCTGTGAGCGAAAACCAGCCCCAGAAAGGACCGAAAGCGTCAAAGATGGCTTCCGCATGTCCCCGCTTGGTAACAGCGCCCAAACGAACTGTCATTTCCTGGACGTAATAAGCCATAAATATTAATAATATAAACATCCAGAGCAGGGAGAACCCGAATTTGGATCCGGTTACGGCATAGGTGG
This sequence comes from Syntrophaceae bacterium UBA7544, assembly GCA_002479215.1. GTDB lineage: Bacteria > Desulfobacterota > Syntrophia > Syntrophales > Smithellaceae > UBA4810. The sequence continues at coordinate 24,452 of DLME01000144.1, read as the reverse complement.
AAATGCCGCCGGCATCATTATCAGCCACCATCACGATTATTCCGGGTCCCAGCACAGCCAGAAAAACAATTAGCTGCCGGCGGAAGCGATTCAATAAATGAAGACTCTTAGAGATCAAATACATTAGAAACCTCCTGTTACGTAGCCAATCCTAAGGAAAAGACTTCCTTTCGTCTAGTGCTGCTGGACAAATTTACAGGGAAAATTTTGAAGACTTAGATAATCCCTGCTCCTAGTTGTCTCCCGCTCAACAGGTCGGAAGATCAGCTAAAGCAAGGGAAAAGATGAAGGGGCTCAGAGCTGATTACCTCGTAGAGAACGGGCAAATTATAAAATATCCGTTATGAGTACTATTACTGCCATCGCCATCCATGTATGAAACCACCACCTTTCTGATTCATAATTTGGGCATAAAAAAAGCCATGGGGATACCCATGGCCGATATGTACATAATGCCTCGAATCCCCTCTCGTTGATTTTCGGCAGTGCACAACGTAGATCCTTTGTGACCAGCTACTTCGGGTAAAGCCTTAAGCCGGCAATACCTGGTCTACCCATTGGCGTCTTTCGACATTTCCGGGCAGCAGCCTGTGTTTGTGCAAACGCCTCATGCTAACGAGGAATGACAGCGTCTTTACAGAAAAGTATTCACCTTGTCAAGAAAAAAAATAAAAAAACTATTAATAAATTGTTCGTCTCACTTTTCATTACAAAACTACGAAAATTAAATTCTTTAATTTGATTTGATAGGGCTCGAGAATTAGTGGATGAAATGTAGCATCCCTATCATGGTTGAAATATTATTGACTTCAGGAAGAAGTTCCTGCTAATTGCAACTACTCCTGCGTGGCAATTCGAGCGACAGCTTCGATAGCAATTGCAGCCACTGCCGAACCATAATCCAAGTCAATGTTTTCCATCGTGTCGTGTGTATCATGATAGCCAGTCCGGTTAATATCATAATTTTCCATGAATAATACAACAGGCACGCCTATGTCGGAAAAAATCTGGCCATCGGTGTTAAAGAGCGAACTGGCCGGATCATCTATAGTCCGAACCTCGCCGTCCAGACATGGATGAAGCGCAATGTTCGGCAGCGTATGACCATCTTTACAGCGTTGGCCTTGTCCCTTACCGCGACGCTCCGGAGTTTCATTCCATTCGCTCGTTTTGGCATTCCAAATCATGTTCGCTATGTGTGCCTGGTAAGCGATGCCAAGCGACTCGCGGCTTTCGCCAGGTGAGATCTGAAACACATTCTGATCTTTGTCCCGGTTATGCGCTATCATGTCCAACACGTACAAACCAACGACCTCGACTTGAGACAAGTCCATCGATTGATTCTCTTCCAGCCGCAACCTGAGCGTCTTTTCGACCAACGCCTGAGAAAAATTGCGCGCTCCCATGCAATCCGAAGGAAACTCTTCGCCAGTGAGGTGCAACAGCCAAATGTCACGTTCGAGCCGTTCTTCCTTTGCTAGTTGGAGAAAGATCGGCGCAGCCAGCAAAAGCGTGGTTGTCGCCGAATGGTTGTCGTCTGCTCCGGCAGCGGCTAACCGAGCGCCAGAGCCCCCGCGTGAAGGATCATAGATGTCTTCCATATAAGCCGTATCATAGTGATCGGCCATGACCACCGCCTGAGTGCGGTCCTTGCCCGGAATCACAACAAGGATATTTCGTTCATAGGCGTGTCCTTCTTGATTGTTCTTCCACCCGCCAAAAAGTGAAAAGTCGAAATCCGTTTTCCATTGAAACGGTAACTCTTCGCACACGGCTTTACCATCCATGCCTGCCTCGGCTATGGACTTGCGATGACGAGTGATAAGATAATCGCCCAAGTGTTCCAGATCGCGATGATGATGGCTTAGCTTGCTTTGTGTGGTCTGATCCTGCACGCAATCGGCATTGTCCTTGTTAACAAAGTGGCCATGCGACAGAGTCAGTATATCGTGCCAGAATGCTTCCTCAAAAGTGCGCGTTGCAGTCTTGTTGTAGGTCAAGGGCTGAGGCAAATCTTTCGCTGCATTCGTCGACTCCAGAATTTTTTCCAATTCCCTCTGAATTCGGTGGCCTTCCTTGGGATCACGGGTCAGTTTCGGCAACGAGGCCAGCCATTCATCAAGTGTTTCATGCTTGGCGATTCTGAGCAGATGGTGAGCAAAACTGCGCCGTAAGGGCTGCTTGTTCCCGAGTTGCCAGCTATCAAGAAGCGAAAGAATATTGAGCGGAGTCTGATGAATATAGTGATCGTGAAGCGGGTCAAAGTTCTGCAAGGCCGACAGATATAAGTCACGTCTGAGCAAGCGTGGCCAAAGCTCGATGGGTTGTGTAAGATCAAGTAAATCCGTTCGATAGGCAGTCAGGTATCCGAGAGGTGCGTTTGGAAGTAACTCCGCCTGTTTCGATTTCGGCGACCAGTAAGCTGCCAGTGGCCGATGCCAATAAACCTCGTGCAAACCGACTCGCATCGCCGGAAAGAGAAATCTATATCCAAAAAGTCCACCTTCAACTAAACTTGTTTCTGCTTTCCGAAGTTCTGTCGGTGTAGCATTCGGGCCATTTAGAACCAGATCGAACTCCTTGGTCCATATTTGACTGTTCCTAGCCAGGGGTTTGTCGTAGAGGTTGATGGAATCAAGCGCTGTACTGAAAAGCACTTTGGCAACTTTGTCCAAACGAGGATTCAACGCGAGCGCATCATCATAGCGATGAACTCGGTTCCAACGGTTCGTGCGCCGATAGGTATCCAGCACAAGCTCTTGCTGTACCTGCGATACCTTGAGGCTAGGATGTGGCTCACTCAGCCAACCTGATTGCGGAATGCGAATTCCCGTCGGCCCGTCATGGCGGACCACCCATCTCTGCGAAGCAATTTGGATAGCCATCGGTAATTCTTGTTGCAGGCGCAGATACGTTGGCATTCCCCAGGGGACAAGACTCCCCGGAAACGGCAGAAGGTTCAGCTTGCCAAGTAGGTACCGTTCTCGTACCTGATAAGGAAGGCGGCTGAATGGTCTGAAAGTTAACAAGTATCGGACATCTTCAACCGGGGTGCGATCGTTTATAAGATAAGGTTGAGTCCACGCGGGAAGAGGGTCTTTATCCCAATAAGGAAACTTTAAATTATGCTCTGAAGGCAAAATACGAAATCCAAGACGGAATAATTGCGCCGCATCTTCGGCGCTTTCTCCATAAACAGAGGACAATAATTGCAGAATAAATGCCAGCGATGTTTGCTCGGACAACTCTTGACCAGGAGCTAAATAAAAACTTTTCCAGAAACCACGTTCGGGTCCTTGTTCGCTGCTGCCAAAAAATGTCCAACGCACTCGGCCCATGTCATCCTGCGTTCGGGAAAGAGCCAAAGGTAAAAGAACGACATAGCGCTCATGAGCAAGATGGCCAGAGCGAGCGGCCAATTCGGGCGGCCAATAAGGATTTCCCAAGAGATTCATTCCCTTGTGACCGGATATGTGATAGGCTGGCTGGTCTTCACCTAACTTGACAAGAAGCTCAATGATCTGTCGGGCAATATTCTCCAACCCTGGTTTAATTTCGTACTCTTCCTCGATTTCAGAGACATGCCAACCGTATGGGTCATCTTCCGAGAATAACAACAGATCGATGGCACCGTATGGTGTGCGACCCAGTCTCGGTGGCGGCATGAATTCCGAGTATGCGGGTAGGGGATATTGCCCCTTACCCAAAAACCATGGATAACCATCTAGCAGTTGCAGCCATCCAAGCCGATTTTTGTTGATATTCAAAGATGAAGACTTTGTATCAGATCCCTTCGGATAGATAGTCATTGCTTCCGCCTCTTGGCTGGACAAATTTTTATTAAGAAGGATTGTTTAACGATTACAGGTTGTAATCTAGCATATAATTACAATTTTGGAAATTGAGGATTACAGGAAGTAAGATGCAGCCGTTTTTCAGACGCTCTGCTTGAACATCTCATCTGCTATTATACCATCACATATCTTCATTACTGGGCCTGTCATGGTGGCAAAGAAGCCTTTACTGAAATTAATCTGAATATCTCCGCCCTGCATGTGAACAGTAATATCTGTATCACAAAGCCCAAGTCTGCGAGCAACCGCGGCAGCAGCAGTGCTGCTGCTTCCTGAAGCGAGAGTATATCCGGCTCCACGTTCCCAAATCTCGATCTGTATATTGTTACGATCCACAACCCTCATGAACTGTACATTTGTCCGATTAGGAAAACGAGGATCGACCTCCAGCAGAGGACCTAAGCGGCGTGCGTCTTCAGGCGTTGGGGAGTCCGAGAGAACAACGCAGTGCGGGTTGCCGATAGTGGCCGCGCAGAACGTCAAGATTTGATCGTCAACCTCTATGGTCTCTTTCAAGACTTCACGATGGTCGCCGACAACAGGGATCTTCGAACTATCAAAACTAACTTCACCCATTTCGACCTTCACACTTCTACCATCATCACTGACCACACATGACACAGGACCTCCAATGGTTTCTATAGTGAAGCACCCATTATCAACGAGATGCTCATCCCAAAGGAAACGTGCGAAGATTCGAAGTCCGTTCCCGCTTTTTTCCGCCTCACTACCGTCGGGATTGAGAATCCTAAGTCCGAATTCACATGACTCACTGTCCAAAGGGCCAATAAGAATCCCGTCCGATCCAACACCATAGTTTCTATGGCAGATCAGGCGGATGGCATCAGGATCAAGTTCACCCTTTACATCGGCCGGACGAATCACAATGTAATCGTTACCGATGGCATGATATTTTGTATATTTCATTTTTGATTCCAAATCCGTTTACATGGATCAGTTTTTATATTTTTAACGCTGAGGATTTCAGGTTGAAACCTACCATAAAATGCCCAAATATAAAATTGAGACTTACAGGAAGAAGTGCTTGTTGAAAACACAACTGTTCAGAAGTGGGCAGTTATAATAAGCGTGGATTATGAATTGAAAGAGGGTAACGGCTATGTCGCCTGCGGTTGAAACCAAAAATTATCTTAATAAATTGTCTTTAAACATAGCGTTTATTATCATTTTGAATAGGTGATGTCAATAATTTTAGCTTATTTAGGGACAGCTGTCCCTGTTTACACCATGATTGATAAACTGAGGCCTATTTTGAGATGGAAGATGGAAACAACTCCGGCTTTGCGTATTGAGTAATATCTATATTGAAATGTATATAGATGTCTTTTTCGCCAGAAACCGGAATCCAGTATGTATCAAGCACCTGCTTGAATGGTTCAAAATAGGCCACTGAGCGCTTGGTGATCCCTTCTGCCAATGCCGCATTTGCCAGGCATGTTTTATGGGATTCATTCAAGCCTGTCAATTCATAGCATTTCATTCCGGGTTGGATGCCCAGGTCGCGTGCCAGCTTGTTGACTGCGATGATGGAACGATCCTTCTTAAGCAGCATAACCACGAAAGGGAAAGCATCCCACATCATATGAAACGCTTTTATTAGATCCAGATTGGCATCGGGGTCTGATTTATTTGATGTGTTCTGCATCGATTTTCCCCTTGATAGTTCACGTTCATGGTCTAGCGTATAAGAAACGCGGCCTTGAATGTCAAGGAAATCTTGACCTCAAAATGTAATGTACCGTGCCGATGTATATCGTCGAGAGTGAATTGTGTTTATTACGGATTGAAGTCCTGCATACTCGACAAGGATGAGGATCTGTTTCTTTCAGGAAGTATGATTTACAATCCATCTTTACACCTGCTGTCAAGATAACTTCGTCCTACAGTACATTGGGCGGCGACTAAGCGTCGATCCCTTGTTCTTGCAAGGCAGCTCTCAACTCATTTACGAGTCGATGCTCCACGATCCAGTCGACCAGTGCATCGAGGTGCATAAATTTCACCAGTCTCCCTTGCTTTTCACGCTGTGCCTGAAACCAGGCATCCATGACCGGCTCGACGTATGGATTCGCATGTCCATTGGTTACAAGTACACCTTCGATATAGTCTGGAACTACAGGCAGTTGAAACGTAGTTAGTGGAACCAAGAAGATCTCCTCCAACTCGTCTTTACTCTCTCGCCATTTGTTTTTGTCTATGTCTCCACACTTGACTTGATAGTGACGCAGGACGACAACCCCATCGATATGAAGTAGTGCAGCAATGTCCTTGCCGTACTCAATAGGCCCATGACGAACCTGCGCGTAAAGGGGTAGCCCAGCTTGCAGCACACGCAGCAATACCGTCCTAAGTACCGATTCCTTTGTTATGCCCTCGAACGCACGGTGCATCCATGTCCGAACGGGCCCGAGCATGGCAGTAAGAGCGCTCTTTCCGATCTCCGGACGCATAGCCTCGGTGACGTCCGGACCTATGATGGGGATCTTAGCAAGCATATCAAGGGCAAGAGCAAGTCGATTTCGGGTTAGCTCGCTGGCCGGATCGCTTTCGAAACCTCTGAAGGCACCTGCTGCTTCAGAGATGAACGTCAGCGCTAGACGATCATATTCGGTCTCTACGGACATACGGATCTCGACTTGATATTCGCGACGCGCATCTTCGGGGCTGAATGTTTGTGGATCCGAGACGAGTTTTGACAAAACGTTCACGAGCACACGAAACCGTGCCACTTCGCCGCTGTGCCACCCCGACTCCGTACCCACTAGGGATTCTGCTGCCTTAGCAAGAAGCTCTTTTGCCTTCGCTGGAGTTCGGATCGATTCGGCCAGTCGAGCTCTGGCACGAAAGTATTTTGCCCACAGTTGCTGATTGATACCCGACTAATGTCCGCCCTTCTCTTCTAAGGCAACTGGAAGGGTATCAGCAGCGAAAGCGTCTGCTGCTTTGTCGAACCAAGCTACTGCCTTGGCTTTCTCCACATGGGCCAGCGTGACTGCCAGCCAGCCCTTCAGGCCAGGCGTAGTGAAATCGATAGCATGCTCCAGCACAATTTTGTGCGCCCCTTGCCAGTCGCCATCGAAAGTAAAAAGGTGGAAAGCGGAAGGAATGTTTAAGATCAATTCCTGCCCACGCTGCTCGACGTCCATCGGAACTTCATAAGCAGGGAATTGCACATCCCATTTTCCGTCAAGGTCAGTGACAATGACGATTCCCCGCACGAGATAATTGCTCGCATGTTCAGAGTTTCCAAAGTGCTTCAATAAGCGCTGGGCGAGCTCGGAGTTTATCTCGCGAATCCGCGTTTGAATTGCCTCGCAGTCGACCTTGAATAGCCACAAAGAACGAGCTAATAATTGTTTTAGTTTATAGAGCGCAGCAAGAGATACTGGGGAGTCAGGAGATTGTTCTGAAATAACCTGCTCGAAATCGAGCAACCCGGCATGCTGTGCCTTGAGCATATGATCAGGGTTTCCCCAAGCAGCATCTATGGCACATGACATTGCTACGCCCGCGCTAAAGTGTTGGCCGTCTCTACGCCAGAGTTCCGCAGCTTGGTATAACTTCTCGTAGGCGACTTCATTACCCGGAGGCGCCAGTGTCCGACTGACTTCTAGGAATAGATCACGTGCAGCACTCATAAAACTCCAGATGTTTGCTTCGCTGCCCAACAATGTTTATATATCTTGTATAATAAACTAAACACCGTGAATTTTGCAGTATAATACTCTTCAAACGGATCATATAACAACAATTACGATTTGTAATGTAGCATAAAACAATAAAATGGAGAAATAAGAATTACAGGAAGTTATCAGTACTGGCTATTCTTCTACCATATGCAACTTCCAGCATGGGAATATATTTATTTTGGGAATTGTTCACCTGACAAAGCATGGTTCCGAATTCCCTTTTAGTAAGTTTTTCAACATTAATCTCTCGCCTTCCATTCCCTTGACCGCTTCTTCCGCTCTTTCACCATCAGTCACTTTCCGGTTATCCCACCGGAAAGAAAACTCATTGCAATATCTTCCTAAATGCTTCTTAGAAATATGATGGAAAGTGCTATTGACACCACGCTTTACTAATGCGAAAAACGATTCCGCTGTGTTAGTAGAAATATCACCATTAACATATTGACCTAATCCGTGATTGACTACTCCGTGTCCACCTTTAAAATCTTTGCCTATTCCTATATAACTTCTAAATTCATCAGTTATTATTTTCGATTCGCTGTCCACTGCTTCTCTAATCGCTGACTTCAATGTCTTGGCTGTCACGTTCTTAACCGGCTTGGTAATTATTCTTCCGCCTCGTTCCACCATTGCCATTACTGGAGCCTTCTTAGTTCCTCTGCCTCTTTTTCCACTCCCTTTTCTTGGCTTTCCGCCTATGTAAGTTTCGTCAACTTCAACAGTGCCTTTTAAAGCGGCAGCCAAAGCACCTTCTTTCATGGCGAGTCTTATTCTGTGAGCAAGATGCCACGCGGATTTATAAGAACCAAGACCTAAGTTTCTTTGAAGCTGAAGGGCAGAAATTCCCTTTTTGTGAGAACTCATGGAATGAAAAGCCTGAACCCATTGCCTTAAAGTAATATGAGAATCTTCCATTACCGTGCCGATCATAACAGTAAATTGTTTACGGCAAGCATTACATTGAATCAAGCCGTCTCTGACCTTTTCAGATTTGCTATTAAGTCTTGTCACATTATCACTTCCGCAATGAGCGCATTTTACACCTTCCGGCCAGCGGATATGCTCAAGGATTGCCCTTGCTTCATCTTCAGTTAATCGGCAAATGTCTATTGCCGACATCTCCGCAAATCTCTCAAATTTAGGTGGTATATATTTCATGGTTTTAACTCCTTTCTCTCTTTTGTTACCCATAATATATACCCGTTTATCTGCTTTGTCAAGTGGATAGTTAAAATATATTACCTAATAATATCGACCTGTTACTACAAGAGATAGGAGTAGAACATAATAATGCTTATCACTGAAATAGATAACCAGATTAAACCCTCCATAATAAATCGAGAGACAGTCTGGGGAGGGAAAAACACTAGTAAAGTAAGAAAAAAAATGCTAATTACAGCGCCAATAAAACCTATTCCACTTAAAAACAAATGATACTTTTTGAGCGTTGGAAGAAAACCGCAATTCACAATAAGGCTTTGGTATTGACCGGATTCCTTGTAGCCTTCGGAACTCTGTTCTATGCCGGTGCGGCTGTTTTCCAATACTGTTTGATGAAAGACACCGCAAAAGCTGCTGCTGAACAAACAAAAATTTTGATAGGAGAAATGCAGAACCAAACTAAAGCTATGCAAGACGCTGCTAATGCTACTATGAATACTGTTAAAGTAGCTGAACGGAATATCAAATCCACACAAGAGCAATTTAGATTGGATCAAAGGGCTTGGATTAGTATAACAAAGGCAAACTTCAGGGAACCGCTTGATGCGAAGAAAAAAGCCGTCATAGATTTTGTAGTCAAAAACAGTGGCAAAACCCCAGCTCTGCATCTTCGGGGGAGTTATGAAACATGGTATCAACATTTGGGAACAGCTTCTCTGAAAGTCGGGAAAACTATTAGCGGTGAAATCGCTTACGGTCCCGGAGATGAAAAAGTAACCTTTATCGGATGGGACGAACCTCTTCTTCAAGCTCAAATTGACCTTATGCAATCGGGGCAGGAAATCCTTTTTATTGAAATCAAATTTATATATTTTGACATATATAACAGCAAAATACCGCATCACACTTGCACATGTTTTTTCTATGACTCCAAAGCTGCTATCAATGGGGCTTTGTCGCTCTGTGAAACTGGGTGTAGTTATATGGATTAGCAAAATAATTATCCCAAATAACCATTTATTTTTCATTGTTCAGCTCCTGCTTTGTGAAGTGAACAATTCCCTTTATTTTTCTAAAAAATTTTCAGCCTGTCAATGCGCATGAAGGAGGGATACCTCACAAACGGGGCGACCCTATCTCTTAAAAAAGGGGGTATCCGGGGGGTAAAGGGAAGCATTCTTTTTGGGTGTGCGATCTGCTACGGAAGGTGTAACTAAATTGTAACCGTCTTAACCGAAAATAAACAAACATAAACAAACATAATCCAACTTGCTCATGGTAACATGTCAATATATAAAGGCTTAATTATGATGGGAAATCGCCTTTATGTTAGTTACGACTTCAAATCCAGTGTGGGGCGCTAGAACCGTCCCGGGTGGGTTCGATTCCCATGCGCTTCCGCCATGCATAAATTTAATGCAGATGTGGTGCAATAACTGCCGGAATTAATTAAATAGATACAGACTTGACAGAAATATTAATTGAACCTATAATTAACCATATTCTTAAGGAGGTATAAATTAATGAAAAAATTAGTTTTAATTGTTTTATGTCTTCTTCTCATTATTCCTGTTTGTGCCGGCGCAAAAAATCTCAGCTCCGAAGATAAGTTTAAGAAGAGTTTCCCAAAAAACAATTTTGAAAGCATAAAACCTACTTCCATTAAAGGAGTATACGAAATTTACGACGGCAATCAGATTTACTACTTTATGCCGGAAGCAGAGGTTATTATTTACGGCAATATAATTTCCAAAAACGGGGTAAATATCACCCGGGAAAGCAATTTAAAAAAGATTGCAGCAAAAATGGCCAATCTGCCTTTGGATAGCGCTTTGAAAATCGGCAATGGAAAAACTCCTGTGATAGAATTTATGGATCCCGACTGTTCTTACTGTCGTCAAGCTTACAATTTTTTCTCTCAACGCCAGGATGTAACCATTTATGTTTTCTTCTCTCCCTCATTTCAAAACTCGGAAAAAAAGATCAGGCATATCTTATGCGCCCCGGATAAATTAAAGATGTATGAAGAAGTCCTTACGGGGAAATTTGATAATAATGCCCCGCTTAATATTTGCACAGATAAAAAAGTTGATGAGACTGTCAAAACACATATACGGCTTTCTTCTCAAATAGGAATCAGATCAATACCCTTATTTTTTATCAAAGGACAGGTGATTGTCGGTTTCGAAAAAGCTATTATTGAAAATATTTTGAAAGACTAGGGAGGTATTTATGAAAATGTTTTTTGTTGTTTTGATTAGTGGTGTTTTTTTACTATTGCCCGCAACTACCCCTCTTTTTGCTCAACCGGCAGCCAAAAGTTTGGTAGACAAGGAATGCTCCAAATGTCATAATACAAAAAGAATTTATAGTGCCAATAAAAAAGCAGGCGAATGGGAAAAAACGGTTGACCGAATGATTAAAAAAGGAGCCAAAATTAAACCGGAAGAAAAAGACGCAGTTATGAAATATCTTAATACTCTAAATAAGTAATTTTAGGCAGTTATAGTTTTCTTTATCTAAAAAAAATTGCTCTCGAATTTAACGAATTTTTGCACCCGCTTGCGCTTCGCGGTCAAATGTGAGAATGGTAAGTCCTTTGTCCGTATCGGTAGCCAAAATCATACCACACGATTCTATTCCCATTAATTGCATGGGCTTCAAATTGGCAATCATCACTATTTTTTTGCCAACTAATTCTTCGGGAGAATAATCTTTGCCAATACCGGCAACAATAGTCCTTTCTTCGCCGATATCAACTTTCAGCTTCAAAAGCTTATTGGATTTAGGAACGATCTCCGCCTCCAAGATTTTAGCAACGCGCAAGTCGATCCTGGCAAATTGCTCGTAATCAATCTCCTGTCCTAAATCGGCAAGAGATTCTCGTTTTGTGGTTTTGTGACTTTCTTTTTCTTTATCGATGCGCGGAAATAATAATTCGCCGCGAATTAAAGCACTGCCCGCAGTTAAAGCATTCTCTTTACGAATACTGGCCAAATCCAGCCGGTGAGATTCATCCACGCCAATTTGCTGTAAAATTTTCCCCGAGGCTTGCGGCATAAAAGGAGATATCAGAATAGCTATCGCCCGCAAGGCCGCAAGCAAATCATACATTATCGCTGTTAATTTTCTCTTGTTTTCCTGATTTTTACCCAAAATCCATGGCTCTTTTTCTGCAATGTATTTGTTGGTAACATTGATAAATTCCCAAATGGCAATCAAAGCTTTATGCAGGGACATGTCGTTAAAACAAACTTCTACTTCGGAGAGTGTTTTGAGAGCAGCTCCGTACAGCAGGGAATCTTTCTTTTTATGGCTTGTTTCCGGCACTTTACCATCACAGTACTTGATAGCCATCGTGATGACGCGACTAACCAGATTGCCTAAATCATTAGCCAGGTCTGAGTTTAATCTTTTTACAAAAGCTTCCTCGGAAAAATTGGAATCCAGTCCAAACACCATATCACGCAAAAGGAAATAGCGAAAAGCATCCAACCCGTATTTATCTTTCAAATCAATCGGTCGAACTACATTACCCAGGCTTTTGGACATTTTGCTTTGATCTGAATTCCAATAACCGTGAACATTCAAGTGCTGATAAGGTTCAATGCCCGCCGCTTTGAGCATTGTCGGCCAGTAAATTCCATGCGGTTTTAAAATATCTTTGGCAATCAGATGCTGAGCGGCCGGCCAGAATTTTTTAAATTTATCGCCGTAGGGATAATCCAGTGCAGTAATATAATTAATTAAAGCGTCAAACCAGACATAGGTCACATAGTTTTCATCGAACGGCAAAGTAATACCCCATTGCAGGCGTGTCTTGGGGCGGGAAATGCAAAGATCATCCAGGGGATCGCGTAAAAAGGCCAATACCTCATTTTTATATCTTTCCGGGCGGATAAAATCCGGATACTTTTTGATGTAACTAATAAGCCAATCCTGATACTTGCTCATCCGGAAGAAATAATTGTTCTCTTCACGGTATTCAGGCTTAGTTTGATGATCAGGACATTTACCATCTACCAATTCTTTTTCCACGTAAAATCGTTCACAGCCAACACAATAATAACCCCTGTATTGACCAAAATAAATTTCGCCGGAATTATAAACCTTCTGCAAAATATAACGTACAGTATCAATGTGATTGCTATCCGTTGTTCTGATGAAATAATCGTTTGTTATAGACAGTTCCGGCCACAAGCTACGAAATTGCGCGCTTATTTTGTCCGCATATTCTTTGGGAGTAACCCCGGCTTTTTGCGCCGCTTCGGCAATTTTATCCCCGTGTTCATCAGTCCCGGTAACAAAAAACGTTTCCGCGCCGGCCATGCGGTGATACCTAGCCAAAACATCTGCTACAATGGTCGTGTAAGCATGACCGATGTGCGGCGAAGCATTAACATAATAAATTGGTGTTGTGATATAAAACAATTTCGGCATATAAAGACCCTTCCGTCAACTCATGATAAAAAATCGCCGTCTTCATCCAGTTTTTCCAAATCATCGGTATTTTTATCTTCCGGTAAAAGCTTATCGGAATTATCCAGCGCTGTGTTTCCGTCATGGATAGCAGTTTTTGCACATTTTTTTGATCCGGTGCATTCTTCATGTTCGAAAGCGAGACAGCACATCAGCCGGCCGCATAAACCAGAAATCTTTTCCGGATTAAGCGACATACTCTGTTCTTTAGCCATTTTGACGGTAACTCTCTCCAAATTCTGCAAAATTCCTGCGCAACAAACCATCCGGCCGCAAATGGCGATACCTTTAGTAATACGCGCTTCTTGGCGGGCGCCGATTTGTTTTAGTTCTATTCGTGTTTTGAATCTTTGAACAAGGTCTTTAACCAGTTCGCGGAAATCCACTCGGTTTTCAGCGGTAAAATAAAAAATGATTTTACTTTTGTCGAATAGGCAATCCACATCGATCACTTTCATGGATAACCCTCTTTCCTGAATTTTTTCCAAACAAAATTTCCGGGCTTCTTCTTCCAGCTTGTCATTTTCAGCTTTAACCCGAATATCTTCGGATATCACTTTGCGTACGACCTTTTTCAAATTTCCCGGCAGTGCCGATGGCGGGCACCTGTTAACATCAGTGACAACAATACCCATCGAAAGACCGTTATCGGTATTGACGATAACCCTATCATCTTTGTGAAGAATAAGATCGGCAGCGTTGAAACTATATATCCTGCCTTCTTTTTTAAACTTAACACCGACTATGTTAGTAAGCAATCTTCATCCTACCAAAATTTTAATAATTTAACTTAAATGCCATTGTTTCCAATGTCAATGATTTGTTGACATTCTGTTCCAAAATCTGTCCCGCCTTTTCTATCTGTGCTATATTCTGAAGAATTTGTTCGCCGGATAAACGAGCAGCCATGACGGCAATAAAAGAAAATTTATCCTGATTTATCAGTATTTGGGCTTTACGGGTTTCTTTAAAGACCAATGCATCTCGAAAACAACTGCTAAGAATATCCAATCCCATTTTGATTCCCTTTTTATCTTGAGCCAAAAAGGACGCGAAGGTAATCAAGCTGAAGGGTTCACTATTTCGCGTACCGGCAAGCAATTCAAAAGTTCCCATGCGATAGGCGATTACATCTTCATTATTTAACTCCAGCGCTCGGCCAATGGACCCGCCGGATAGACCGGCTAATAACAAGGCTTTTTGCTCTTCCATGCCCATTCGGTCAATAAGAAATTGCACAATAATATTATTACTCAACGGATTAAAACGTATATGTCTGCAGCGCGAAATGATCGTCGCCGGCAAAGAATATGGCCTACTTGTAATCAATATCAGTACATTCACCGGAGACGGTTCTTCCAGTGTTTTCAATAGAGCATTGGCCGCTTGATCATTCATTTTGTCCGCATTGTCGATAATAAACACCCGGTACTTTGCTTCCAGCGGTTTAAACTTCATTTGTTCCTGAATTTGACGGACGGCATTAATGCGAATGAATTGACCCTCAGCTTCTATGCAAAAAAAATCGGGATGGCTGCCACGCTCGATTTTCCGGCAGGAAAAACATTTACCACAAGAATCCTGGCGTGCATCCTCACCCTGACAATTGAAAGCTTTGGCAAACTCTCGAGCTAAAGTTTTTTTGCCGACGGCAGGGATGCCGCTAAAAAGGTAAGCATGCCCTATTCGTCTTTGAGATAGGGTTTTTCGGAAAATTTCTATTTGTTTTTCATGACCCAAAACATCGCGAAAAGACATAATCACATTATACTATAATTTTAAGGAAAGCATTCCGAATACTAATTTAGCGAGTTTATAAAATCCACTATATGCCGACGCACCTCTTCTTGAATTGTATCGACATCGCGCGTTGCGTCAATTAAACGGAAGCGTTCCGGCTCTTTTTTATAAATATTAAGATAGCCTTCACGAACTCGTTTGTGAAAATCCATGTTTTCTCTTTCAAACCTATCGGAAAACGCGGATTCTTTAAGCAGATTGTTCCTTTCTGTTGCTCTCTGTAGTCCGATTTCGACCGGCAAATCAAAAAGAAAAGTCAAATTTGGTTTCAAAAGCATTGACGAATAATCATTAATAATCTTGATAAATTCAAGGTTCAATCCGCGAGCTATACCCTGATAAGCAAAAGTTGCGTCAGAAAAACGGTCACACAACACCACCCTGTCTTGTTTTAATGCGGGTATAATCATCTCCCGGACATGTTGTGCCCGGGCCGCGCAAAATAGAAACGCTTCCGTTTCGGCACACATATAGTGATGGCCCCTGTTAAATAAGATGCCGCCGATTTTCCTGCCAATGTCGGTCCCGGAAGGTTCCTGAGTAATTAAAAGTGGGACATGCTTCTCAATTAAATACTGAGCCACAAGTCTCATTTGAGTTGACTTTCCCGAACCTTCAATACCTTCAAAGGTAATTAAACTTTTCATCGGTTGAGCCCCCTTCCCCTACCAAAGCCACGGGAAATTACTTTATATAGTCTACAATACCCGGCTCGATATACGTTAAAAATAATAATACATACTTCTTGGTAGCTAAAAACAGTCTGTAATTAAGAAGAAGGCTTGGGAATAAATCTGCCTGAAGCAAACAGATTAATCCATAGCTGCAAATTTGCCATAAATTAATTATTTTTCCTCCCCGGGTACAATCGCTTCCACCGGACATTGATCCGCACAAGTTCCGCAATCAGTACAAAGCTTAGCATCGATAACGTATTTGTCTTCGCCTTCGGAAATTGCTTCCACAGGGCATTCGCCTTCACAAGAGCCGCAAGCGATGCATTCATCAGTAATTACATACGCCATGATTATTTATTCTCCTTTTATTAATAGTTTATTAATAGTTATCTCCATCAAATTTAAATCCGGCCGGCAGGTTAATCGCCGGAAATAATTGCTAATTAACACCCATTATGTTCGGCAATCAATGTAATAATGCCGTTTAAATTACAGTAGATTCGCAGTCTGCCTTCGCGATGCAAAAAACTGTTAAACGGCAATAACTTCTTTAATATCCGGAAGTTGATTTTTGATAATTTTTTCTATCCCCATCTTTAAAGTCATTTGGGACATGGGACAACCCTGGCAAGCGCCGGTCAGTTTCACTTTTACTATACCATCGGCGCTAACATCTATAAGTTCTACATCTCCGCCATCTGCCTGCAGCCCGGGCCTGATAAGATCAATAGCTTTTTGTACCTTTTCTTTCATCTAATTTCTCCCTAATTAGGTTAAGATTTATCTTTTTCGCCCGCTTATAATTTAATGCGGCATCTCTTTAACCATATCATGCGCTACATCTCGGGCAACTTTAGACAAATCCGGCTTACTCAGCATATAACTTTCCGTTATATTGTGGCCGGCTTTCCACATCCTTTTGCCGGTGGAAGCTTCATAGAATTTCATAGTCAAACTAACCTTGGCCACTCTTTTATCCTTTTCGACGGCATAATTCCATTCATCAACGGACACTAGCAAGAACGCGTCAATTTTGGCTAACTCGCCAATTTTCCTACTCAAGTCGGGATCAGAAAAATCAAGTGTATTCAATTTGGCAAGATATTCCCTGATTGTTTTGCGCAATTCTTCATTAGCCGTAATCTGGCGATTGAGATTCTCGGTATCGGTTACATCGGCAAACCACTTCTTTTCTATAAGAACACCAGCAACAATTTTTTCAACAACTCCCCTAGCTTCCTCATAATTGCCAACATCTACCGGGAATACAGCCACTTTTTGCGGATGAAAATCTTTTGCCTCCGGTGCTAATTGAGAAAAGCGTAAGCTTCCACAGCCAATAGCTGATAAAATGCAAATAACTAAACCACATATCACGAATAATTTTCTTATCATGATACAAAAACCTCCTGGTTTCCTTAAGAACCTTTCTTTCAGAGAAAAGACCAAAGGAAAACACTTAAACCCGCAATAATATAGATTGTTTCCAGTATACCTTCCATAACCGCCCCGGAAAGCCCGGACGTTCTATCACAAAGATGGAAACAAATCCATATATATAATAAGCAGGCAAGCAGGAAAAAACTTAAAGAAGAAGTCCATCCTGCTGCATAAGAAAAAAGAAGAATAGCGAATAAAATCAAGGAGATAATTTTGAGGACATTTTTTGTGTTAGCTTTACCAAACAGCACAGGAATCGTTTCCCGTCCGATTAATTTATCACTTTGAAATTCCAAAATGTCCGACATCGCCGAACGAATAAAAACAATTCCAAAGGCAAAGCCAAAGGCAACGATCATTTGTGCATTTAAAAAATTATTTATGTTTAATGCCGGTAAAATCGCCGTTACCGTTCCCCATGCTGTAGCCATAAATATATTTTTCGAGCCGGGCAAATCTTTTAACCTTTGGAAACGCCATCCTTTTGGCATAATTTTCATGTTGTAAAGTAAACCGGCAAGAGAAATAAAAAACAAAAACGTAAAGGGAAGAGCACCATTAATAAACGCCAACACAAGAGCAATCACAATAGAAAATACGGCGGCGTAAAGATAGAATTTTCCGTGTTTACGGTAAGTCTCTTCCCGAAATGAACCAATGAAACCAGCGGGCTTGCGGCTAATCAAGCGATTTAACACATGCATACCGTATACAAAAAAAGAGGCTATGGCAACATACGATATGTTTACGTTTATTTCCTGCAATAACATGCACGCCACACAAAGACATCCGGCACCAATAGCGGAATACACATCGGTTCTAATCGCCAATAGCCAAAGATTTAATAGAAATCCTACAGTTTTCAATTTACGGCTTTGTCCGTCCGCAATTTTATCCATCACACGGTCGATAATCCAATTGGGGGTGGAAGCTCCTGCTGAAACCCCAATGCGATCGTAAAGAGCAAAATTTACATTTTCCATTTCCGTGGCAGTCTCAATATGGAAGGTAGGCGTTTGCTGCTTTCGAGCAAGATCGGCCAGTCTTCTGGTATTGGCGCTATTTTTTCCGCCGACAATAAATATGGCGTCCATTTCTCCCGCCAGGGATATAATTTCAGCTTGTCTTTGCTGCGTTGAAGAGCAAATTGTATTAAATACAATAGCTTGGGGATAAATCTTTTTTATTTTATTGATTATCTTTTCGTAATTATCTGAAGTTTGTGTAGTTTGAGCAACAACACAAACTTTCCCTAAAGAGGGCAATTTATCTACATCTTCGGTCGTAATTACAGTGATGCCTCGTCCGCCGGTATAACCTAAAAGAGCGTTAACTTCAGGATGTTCTTTATCACCAACAATTACTACTGTATAATCAAGCGCCGTATGTTTTTTGATAATAGCCTGTACATAACCGACTTTAGGACAGGTGGCATCAATTATTCTTATGCCGCTTTCTTTAATTTTTTTCCTTTCAACGGGAGCTATGCCATGTGCCCTAATAATAAGAACTGCGTTTTGCCTGTCTCTAACCTCTTCAATATTTTCTACCGGGTTAACTCCGCGGGTCTTGAGCAACTCAATAGTTTGCGGATTATGGATTAACGGGCCGTAAGTATAAATACTGCGTCCGGTTTCATGTTGCGCGATCTCCAGCACAATATCTACTGCCCTTCGTACGCCCATGCAAAAACCAGCCGTCTTGGCAAGTTTAATTTCCATTTAATTATTTTTCCTCGCCAGAATAAAGAATTCCTTATTGCCCACCGGACCCAATAGAGGTGAAGAACAAGTCCCCTCGACTTGCAGATTCAATTTTTGGCAAAAATCAGTTATTTCCAGGACTACACGTTCCTGAACTGCGGAATTTTTTACCAAACCTTTTTTGCCTATTTCCTCTCTTTCTGCTTCAAATTGAGGTTTGATTAGCGCCAGTATTCGCGCATCATCTTTGAGTAAGCGCAAAATTGCGGGAAGGACAACTTTGAGCGAAATAAAGGAGACATCAACTGTGGCCAAGTCCGGCCTCTCCTCAATATCTGCGCCATCGTAGTGGCGGATATTTGTTCGCTCGATAACAACCACACGTTTATCCTGACGAAGCTTCCAGGCCAGTTGGCCGTAGTTGACATCCAGAGCGTAAACTTTGGCAGCGCCTGCCTGTAAGAGACAATCGGTAAAACCACCGGTAGAAGCCCCCACATCAAAAGCAACCAAACCCTCAACGTCCAATCCAAATAATTCCAGAGCACCTTTTAACTTGAGGCCACCACGGCTGACATAAGGATTATCCTCTCCCTTTACATGAACTTGCGCATCACTAGGGACAAGTGTGTCGGCTTTATCCACATGGATTTCATTAATTTTTACAGCTTTGGCTAAAATCAAAGCGCGGGCTTTTTCCCGCGTCATAGCAATTCCGCGTTCGACCAGCAACTTATCCAAACGAATTTTTTCAGAAGCCATATTAATTTAATTCACCAATTATTGGATACCGGAACCTTTAACCAGCATTTGTTTTATCGCCCGGATAATGCCTTCTTCATCAATGCCGTATATATGGCGTAACTGTTTCTGCGTGGCATGGTCAACAAATTCGTCGGGAATGCCCAGTCTTTTTACCTGAACGCCGCTTATACCTTTCTCAGCAAGCAATTCCAAAACGGCACTGCCAAAACCACCTTGGAGCACGTTTTCTTCGACCGTGATTATTTTTTTAATAGTTGCCGTCACATTCAACAAAAGGTCTCGGTCGATGGGTTTAATGAAACGGGCATTGATGACTTTAACATTTAGTCCTTCTGCGCAGAGTTTCTCTGCTGCAGCGAGGGCCGGATATACCGTCGAGCCAATAGCGACAACAGCCAAATCCGAACCTTCCCGAAGCACTTCGCCCTTGCCTATTTCCAAAGCTTTCAGTTCACTGTCCAACCTTGCGCCTGTTCCTTTACCTCGCGGATAACGCAGCGAAACCGGGCAACCGCAGCTAACGGCTGTCTTGAGCATATGCTGTAGTTCGTTTTCATCTTTAGGCGCCATTACAATTATATTGGGAATGGAACGCAGATAGGAATAATCAAAAAGCCCTTGATGGGTCGCGCCATCTTCACCGACCAAGCCGGCACGGTCTATGGCAAAAACAACGGGCAGCTTTTGCAGACAAACGTCGTGGAGAATTTGATCGTAAGCTCGCTGAAGAAAAGTCGAATAGATGGCAACTACCGGAATGAAACCTTCGATTGCCAAACCGGCAGCAAAGGTCACTCCATGCTGTTCCGCAATACCCACATCATATAACCGGTCGGGCAATTCCTGACGGAACTGATCCAACCCTGTACCCTCGCACATTGCCGCGGTAATGGCAACAATGCGCGAATCATTTCGCGCAAGTTCTACCAAGGTTTTCCCGAATATTTCTGTGTAAGTAGGAATGCCGGACGATGAGGCAAGCTTTTGCCCCGTCTCAACGTTAAAAGGTGATATACCATGATAATTAAGCGGTTTTTCTTCGGCAAATTTATAACCTTTGCCTTTTTTTGTGATGACATGAACAAGCACAGGACCTTTTAACTCCTTTATATTTTCAAAATTTCTAATCAGGTAATCTAACCGGTGACCTTCCAGCGGCCCGACATATGTAAAGCCCAGTTCCTCAAAGAACGCCCCGGGAACTACAAATGTTTTTAATGATTCTTCTATTTGCTGAGACAATTTGACCATCTGATCGCCGATGCCGGGAATGCTTTTAAGGAAGCTTTTAATATCCGTTTTTAGCCTAGTTACAGTATGACCGGTCATCACACGGTTCAAATAAGAAGATAGAGCGCCGACGTTGGGAGAAATGGACATTTCATTGTCATTGAGAACGATAATAATGTCTTTTTTACAATCGCCGGTCCAATTCAAAGCTTCAAAAGCCATTCCTGTGGTCATGGAACCATCGCCAATAACAGCAATTATTTTATCGCGATCACCCTTCAAACACTGGGCTTGGGCAAATCCGGCGGCAGCGGAAATAGAAGTCCCGCTATGTCCAACATTAAAGACATCATAGATACTCTCTTCTCTTCTGGGAAATCCACTTATGCCGTCCTTTTTACGCAAAGTGGCGAATTTGTCTTTGCGTCCGGTGATAATTTTATGCGCATAAGACTGATGACCGACATCCCAGATAACCTTGTCCTGCGGTGTACTAAAAACGAAATGGAGAGCCAAAGTTAATTCCACCGTGCCTAAAGATGAAGCCAAATGACCACCCGAAGACGCAACCGTATTAATAATCAAACCTCTAATTTCCTGGGCCAAAGTATTTAGTTCAGCTATGTTGAGTTTGCGGATGTCCTCAGGAAATTTCACCTTTTCTAAAATACTGTAATTCACTCTTTCCTGTTGCTTTACCAAAATTAACGCCTTTCTAATGCTAAATTAGCTTATGATTTTCTTTCTTTTATATAGAG
Organism: Syntrophaceae bacterium UBA7544; assembly: GCA_002479215.1. Taxonomy (GTDB): domain Bacteria; phylum Desulfobacterota; class Syntrophia; order Syntrophales; family Smithellaceae; genus UBA4810. Next base: position 2,872 of record DLME01000144.1, on the reverse strand, counting down.
TGCAATGATACGCAGAGGCCGTGCCCGTTCGTCGAAATTAGAGAGGCTCTCCATCGCGGTATCTACACATTTAGTTAATTTTTCTTTGGCAGCACCTACACCCATCAAAGACGGATAGGTAAGTTTGCCATGGACTGCGTCGCTGCCTGTTTCTTTACCCATCAACTCACGATCTCCTTCCACATTCAAAATGTCATCCGCTATCTGAAAAGCTAATCCTACATTTATTCCATATTGGGATAACGCTTGAATTTTATCTTTTCGGGCATTGGAAATGATAGCACCGGACTTTACTGCGGCGACAATCAATGATCCGGTCTTACGCCGGTGAATCTCATAAAGAATGTCTTCAGTGGACATGGATTTTTCTGACAACACATCAAGAGTTTGACCGCCGACCATACCGGAAATCCCTGCCGCCCGGGCAATTTCCTGAATTACGGCCAGACGTCTTTCGGCAGGCAGCCGCACTTTTTCTGCACGTGACAAAAGAGCAAACGCCTCAGTGAGAAGAGCATCTCCTGCTAAAATCGCGATAGCTTCTCCAAAAACTTTGTGATTGGTCAGCTTGCCGCGCCGGAAATCATCGTTATCCATTGCCGGCAAATCATCATGAATAAGGGAATAGGTATGAATGAGTTCCAAAGCGCAGGCAATCGGCATAGCGGGCGCCAAATTGCCGCCGACTGCTTCCACCGCGGCCAAGCAAAGAACCGGCCTAAGCCTCTTTCCTCCGGCAAAAACACTATAGCGCACAGCTTTATATATCTGGGCTGGAATATCATCTCTCGGCGCGAGATAGCGTTGCAGAGCTTCTTCCACGATGTTTCTCCTATCTTGCAAATAGGCTTCTAGGAATATATTATCTTCTTCAATCACTGTCTTCTTCCTGAAAACGTTTTAACTGCAGGGAATCTTCTTTTCCCAAAAGCATTTCCACACGCCTTTCTATTTCTTCGAGTTTGGCAGAACAAAAACGAATAAGTTTTATCCCTTCTTCAAAAGACCTCATAGCTTCATCCAGCGGTATTCCACCAGCTTCCATTCTTTTTACTATATCTTCGAGCTTCTCCAAAGCATCTTCAAATTTCTCTTTTGCCATACCATTACTCCCCAGATATTTTCTGTACTCTAGCGTGGACATTACCTCTTGCCAATTGTATATTAACATTCTCCCCTATACTTAGGGCATCTGCCTGCCGGACAATCAATCCGCTCGCCAGGCTGCGCGTAATACTGTAACCCCGCTGCAAAACTCTTAAAGGGCTTAAAGATTCCAGAACAGCCGAGTTTTTCCAAAGGTTCTCTTTAAGCGCCGTTAAGCGGTTGAAAAAATGACCATATATATCTTTTTGAATATTTTTTAATAACATCTTTTTTTCTTCGATTTGTCTTGTCGGACTTTGATGAGAAAGACGCAATTCCATTTGCCGGAGATTATTATATAGACCTTGTTTTTCATGATGAAAAGTCACTCTAAGCCGCTCCTTCAATTCATCCAAATGAATCTGCAAATCGATTAAAAGGCGGCGCGGATCTTTGAATCTTTCTTGTAATCTGGCAAGCTGATTTCGCTTGTCTGCCGGATAACGGCAATAGCCGGCAAACAGCCTCTGCTTAAGGTTATTAAGCCTTGTCAATAATTCAAGTCGTTCCGGTAAAACAAGTTCTGCCGCTGCAGAGGGCGTGGGTGCGCGCAGGTCCGCCACGAAATCGCAAATAGTAAAATCCGTTTCATGACCTACTGCCGACACTATGGGAATCAATGAACGGAAAATTTCACGGGCCAAAGCCTCATCATTAAAGGGCGCCATATCCTCCAAGGAACCGCCTCCGCGGGCAATAATGATCACATCAACATCACCGTAAGCGTGGAAATTGCGCAGAGCCTGAATTATTTCGGCTGCTGCTTCAACACCTTGCACCCTCACCGGCGCGATTAATATATTGACAGAAGGGAAACGCCTTTTAGCGATATTTAGAATATCTTTAATCACGGCGCCGGTGGGAGAGGTAATTATCCCGATTTTTTTGGGTAAAACAGGGATGCTCTTTTTATATTGCTCATCGAATAGCCCTTCCGCCGCAAGCTTGGATTTGAGTTGCTCAAATAATTTTTGCAGGGCACCTATGCCCCTCGGCTCCATAGATTCTACGATAAGTTGATATTCGCCGCGCGGCTGATAAACACTCAACCTAGCGCGGCACAACACTCTTAAGCCTTCTTCCAATTCAAAACCAATACCTTTTTTGAACCGCCCGAATTGACGGAAATACACCGCCCGGATTTGACTCTTTTCATCCTTCAGCGTAAAATAAATATGTCCGGATTGTGGTCGGCGCAAGTTGGACACCTCTCCTTCCACCCAAACAAAGCCGAATGTTTCCTCCAAAAGGAATTTAATATTATCATTTAGTTGTGAAACTGTGATTATTTCTTTCATCAGTATAATCCCGCGTTGTGGACTACCAGATATCGAAGGGTAAAACAAGATTGAATTTAAGCTCCCGAAATCAAATAAATATGCAGGAATTAGTGCCACGCAAAGGGTCTGAAGTACCTTGCGGATGTAAACAGATGAACATGCTACAGGGAATTGTAATATACAGATTAACTACTATAGATTGACTTTTACCCGCCCATGTTTTAATAAGTTCTGTATGGAATATTTTAGGGAGTAATTATTTAATGAAGAAGAATGATCTATTAAGTCAGAAAGTGGAACATATCGACATTAAGTCCATCAACGCAGTGGCTATTATCAAAGCCATGAAAAAGATGTCTTTTTCCGCTCGTGATTTAGCGACAGCTGCCGATATTTACGACCGGATGCTCAAAGAAAAAAACTGTGTAATTATCTTAACACTGGCT
>DLME01000221.1:827-6726 GCA_002479215.1 Syntrophaceae bacterium UBA7544 | reverse complement strand
AAAAACAACATTACAGGAAGAAAGTCGGATTTCACGGGAACAGCAAATAAGCTGTCACGCATTTGCATGTTTCATCCCATATTCAATAAATTGACCCGATCATTAAATGTAACGCTTTGTATTCGAAAGCCCGGATATCCAGTTTTCGATGTTGCTTACTGCTTTAACCAAAAATACCTGCCGGTATTGCCCCTGAGAAAAATTGTACAAAATCGGACAGGGTTTTTGCGCTCTGCCTTCAGCGAAAATAAGTTGTCGCCGATTACGTTGATATGACCTTCGGTTCTCTGGGATAAGCTATTCGGTGAAAATATTTCGCTTACGGGCTAAAAAAAACAGTAAAATATTTTCGGCCAATTTTTTTATTCTCTTATTTTAATTCAATTATTCCAGTTATTCTGTTAATCCATGTTAATACAAGTTAAGATTAGTTAATGGGTTCCCATTTGTGCAAGAATAGAATAGCCCTATCATTCACCTACTACTGTTCAGTGGCAGGCAGTTGTAGGAATTGAGGATTACGGATTGAAAGAGAGTAATAAGTTGGGAAATGTTTTTTGTTATTTCAGGGAACATTGGCGATGAGAAATATCAAAGACAGGGTTTTATTAATATTTTTCTCTTCGTTCAAAACGTCCATTTTTTTGATTATATCTTATTCCGGCAGCGAACTATAAAGGTTTGCATTGATGTCCTCCTCCCTATTGTCAAGTGTCCCTGCTTTCTAAAGAGCGAGGTCAAGTTCTGCCAGGCAGGCGGCACCGTAGGCGGTCGAAACACGAGGCTGCTCCGGTACGAGGATCCTAGTGCCAAGGGCTTCACCAATGGCCAGGACCAATCCGGCATCTTCGCCGCCACCGCCCATAAGAACCACATCTGGCTCCATCTTCACTCCCTTCACCAGCATAGCCACTTTGATGGCCATGGCACGGTGTACGCCGGCAAGGATATCTTCTGCACGGGCGCCTTCGGCAATCCGTGAAACCGTTTCCGATTCGGCAAAGACGGCGCAGTTAGTGGAAAATTCCACCGGCTCTCGGGATTGTAAGGAAAGGGGGCCAATGTTCTCCAGCGTGACATGAAGGATGCGGGCAATCACCTGCAAAAAGCGGCCTGATCCGGCTGCGCATTTTTCACTCATGAGGAAATCGACGACTCTCCCCTGGGGCGTGATCTTTGCCACCTTGGTGAACTGCCCTCCGATATTGATTACCGTACGGGCGGAGGGAAAAAGATAATGGCAGCCCATGGCCTGGCAGGAAATATCGGAAATCTGTCGAGCGGGGAAGGGAGCGCTTTCACTGCCTAGTCCTGTTACAACAATCCCGGACAACCTTTCCGCATCCAGACCCGCCTGAACCAGAACGCTGTACAGAACTTTTTGGGCTGCATCCTTATAACTGGCACCGGAGGCCACAAGCTTAGTGGCAATCAACCGGCGGTTGCTAACCAGCGCGGCCTTGATGGAAACGGAGCCGATATCCACCCCGGCATAGTACTTTATATAATCCTTCATTGGAAAAAAGTTACCCTTTCTCTTCTCCGCCCGTGATCAGGCGTAACGCCGCGTCTTACAAAATCATGACCAGCAAGGGCAGCCCCCAGGGCACCGGTCAGAAGAGGCTCTGGCGGAATCAGGACAGGGAACCCTACCTTGTTTTCAATGGCCCTCACGAGGCCAATGTTCATGGCCCCGCCGCCAGTAACCACGACATCCTTCTCCATACCAAGGTGGCGAACCATATTAATGACTCGGCCGGCAATTGCTTCATGGAGACCGGCAACGATTTCCGGTATCGACGCCCCTTCCGCTAGTCTGGAAGTTACTTCATGCTCAGCAAAAACAGTGCAGGTATTGGATATCTGGACATACGCCTCTGCCGTTAAGGAAATCTTTCCCAGCCGGTCCAGTTTGAGCCCCAACGTTTCGGCAATGACCTCTAGGAAGCGTCCCGTACCGGCGGCGCATTTGTCGTTCATGACAAAATTCGCCACCTTGCCTTCGTTGTCCAGCTTGATCCCCTTAGAATCTTGGCCGCCGATATCGATGATGATCCGTACTGTGGGCAATAATGCCCTGATTCCTCGGGCATGACAGGTGATCTCCGTGATTTGTTTGTCCGCAAAAGGGACGCTAATGCGGCCGTATCCAGTCGCGACGATGAAATCAAGCCCCTCCATGGCGAGACTCGCCTTCTGAAGGGCTTCATCTATGACCTTCAAGGCCAGGTGACGATGTTCGGCGCCAGTGGGACCGATGACGGAAGCGAGAATCCGTTCCTCATGATCCACTATGATCGCCTTGGTCATGGTGGAGCCTATATCAATGCCTGCAAAGGGCATAAAAATCATTTTCCTTGCTCATTATCTAGCGGAACGTCCCGCCAGCGTCTCAATAAAAGCGCCGATCTGGGCCTTCCACTGAGCCTCGGAGTAGTCCCGCAGATCCACCATGTCGGAGACCAACTGCATCATTGGGATGTCTGTATAGCGGCCCAATATGTTTTTGTAGTGTACCTGGCCGATTGTAGTCGCCCGGCAGGAACGGCAAGCATGGAAGACGACACCATCTATCGCATAACGGTCGATCATGCCCAGTAAACGTTCCACAGTCGGATTACCGCTATTGGCTCTGGCCTTTTCATAGAATTGCGTGGCCCGGAGGAAGGAACGCCAGGCGAGAAACTCTACCGGGTCCTTCACCGAGGATGGCACCTCCACAGGGTCATAGGCGCGGTATTGTCTCTCGATCGCGAACACGGCGCCAAAGCTCTCAAAGTAGTTGAAGATCCAGAGGGTATGCCAAGGGGGAAGCCCGCCACCATACAAGATGCGATATTTTTCATCGGGAATCACACCGATCTTGTTCTCCACCTTGTATTTAACTTCGTCGTAAAGACTCTGATAAAAGTCCACCGCCTCCTGCATGCCTGGATAGTAATAGCCGGCCACCATGACGCTGAAATGATCTTGGGCGGGCATGGGACTGGGAATGGCAACCCGCATCCGATCGATCTCGTACCAGAGCCGCCAGGCCTCGTCACTCAGACGGATCGTCTCCCAAAGACGCTCTTTGTTCAATTTCTTTCCCGTCTGCTGTTCCATAAACGAAATCAGTCCCTGAAACTGCTCTTTCTGATACTGGATGTAATGGTCCCGTACCGCTTTCAGGTCGGCATCTACCGGCGGCCATACCACGTCGATGCTGTAGGTGGGCACATCCAGATAGCGCCCCGCCGCTTGAAACCATTTATATCGTGGATCGCAGACGGCACTGCTTCCCAACATCATATCCGGAGTGGGCATGCCACCGTCGGGGGCGCCTTCCGGGATTCCGCCCAATTCCTTCCTCAGGCTGTCAAAGCCAAGGCCGATCCGGGCATAGCTACAAAGTACCTGGGAGTAGCCGTCCGCCTCCGCCTTCAGAAGAAAACGATCCATTTCCCGCTTGGCCGCACAGAGTCCGGCATAGTTTTCCGTGGGGATCGGGACTACGTCCATGGCCCGGATGATTTCATCGTACTGCGAGCTCACCATCATGTAGGCCACTTTTTTCCCTTGCGCCTTCGCCTCATGAGCGGACCGGTAGATATTTTTCACCAAGCCCCGAACTTTGCGGGCCATGTCTGTTCCTTTGACCGCTGTCGTCTTCGTTTGTTCTTTTTGTTCCATGGTATCCCCCTTATCCAATCATTTCCAAAAACGCCTGCACTCTGGTGCGGAGCTGACCAATCGTCGAGGTCGAATAGTCATCCTCGATCATCAGGACTGGCAAACCCATGCCGTTCAGATACTCCCGCAGATCCGGCCCCTCCAACTCACATGTGTCGCAGTAGCGGACGATATAAAAGATGGCCCCATTGACCACCCATTCCTTAATGAAATCATTTATATAGCTGTAGCGGTTTTCCAAATCCCCGGCACGGGTTTTTGTTTGGGGTACATTGCTGCGGGGACAATGGGTGTAGAGGTAGCGGGTAGCAATTCCATCCAGGGGATCAGCTGTTTCCGGAACATCCTCCCAGAAGAAGCGCGTTCCCGTACATAGATCGTCCATGACAACCCAAGCGCCGCATTCCTCCACGAGCTTGATGAAGGCTATGTCATCAAGCTCATTCCCCCAAATGAAGATACGGGGCAACTTCTGGGTCTGCGGTAGAGGACGTCCCTTGACCTCATCGATGAACTGTTTGACAAGCTCTATATGCTTCGCCGCTGGAATACCCATGCCGGCCACGAGAACCGTGGTAATCTCCGTTCCCAATACCAGGGGCGGGTCCGATTTTCTCAAGTCGTAAAGTGCCCTGAGCACGGCACGCCGCTCATTATATAGCCTGACGGCATCCCTGAGCTTACCCGTATCCAGATTATGTCCTGTCCAGTTTTCAAGGCTTTTCACAAAGTAATCGAGTTCCTGGCGGTAGAACTTCTCGGAACTGGGTCCCATCATATGGGGAACATTGATTAAATGGTTAAAGGGGGCCGGCTTGTTCTGACACCAGATATTGTACATGCGCTCTACCGTGTCGCAGCTATGGGGCGCCACGAAGCCGTCAAGAAAATCGTATTCCCCTTTTAGAGCCTTGTTGAAACAACTCCGGACAAAGGGACAGGCCATTGGTTCAATGTAGGCATCCGCCTGATCGATGGCTTTGTTCTGGCTGCCCTGGATGCGGTAGGGAACCATGTCGAAGGCTGTAATGATCTCATCGGGAACGAAACAGCAGAAGTAGCCGATGACTTTCTTCCCCGAATCGCGCAATTCCTTGGCGTGCTTGTCCCTTTGTACGTATAGCTCATCCAATTGTATACTGGCTGGTTTCATAACACGTATCTCCCTTTTTTATTTTAATAATCAAATCGAAAGAAATGTTGTTTCCCTAAAGTCTATATCGATGCTTTGAAGGAATCTAGATCTGGGCAAGGGGGTATTCATTAATGCCATGGCAAATAATTCGGATCTGAAGTGGTTTTGCATACCTCCTTTTTTATATTGGTCCCATTAAGACTCCAAACAAATGATTACTTTTGTACATTCATTTCAAAGCGTTCAATATAGCCAATCAGTTCTCCTTTTTCGCTTCTTACAGGTTGTATATAAACCCTGTGGTTTTTCACGTTAACGCCAAGGTATAGTTCCATGCTATGATTTTTAAGCTTTTCCACAGCAGCTGTAATTTTTTCTTTAGATTTATCATTATGACAAGCAAATATTGATTTTCCGATGAGGTCATCGTAGCCTTGCTCTTGATAATAAAGATATTGAGCATTTTTATTCAGATAGCGAATGATGTGATCACTGTCAGCAAAAACGACAGGATACGGATAACTGTCTAAAATATAGGATAATAACTTTTCTCTGTCCATCTGTGTCCTCCTCTTTCATGACAAATCAATTTGATTTTGAATTGTTACCATAACTCACTAACTGCTTATTGTAAACGCATATATTAGATTCTCAGGAAAAAATGCAATTTTTTAAGAAGGAGGGTAACATCGTTCAATATCCAAAGAGAGCATATTTACAATATTTCCTTGTTGAGGCGCCGATGTTTGTTGTCAAAAGTGAATTGTGTTTATTACGGATTAAAATATAGCATATCTAACGCGGTTGAAGAATTGTTGAGTACAGGAAGAAGTCTATACTTGAATAAACACCTGTTATAAGTTCAAATGTTGGCCCAAACACATATTACGGACACAGACTGAAGATTGAAACTACTGCCGTGGTGATTTCTTCGGCTGTTAAGTAAGCGTCGTAGTCTTTCCTGAGATAAGCTTCGCATAGGATACAACACATTCAGTCCACACAGTTTATTGAATTACCGTCCCGCGGCATCAGAGACGGTCATATATTGAGAAATAAAAATCACTGAACTCTAACTTAACATGTGGTACA
>DLME01000221.1:0-779 GCA_002479215.1 Syntrophaceae bacterium UBA7544 | reverse complement strand
CTAACTTAACATGTGGTACAAATGTTGGAGACAGATCAGGATTAATATAGCGAAGTTTTCCATAGCTCTTATCTAATATTAGTTAAGAAAGCGGATGGAAGTTACAATGTTGTTACTTTGATGAAACCATCTGCGTATGAATTGTTGGAATAGGAAGGAGAAGTACTATGTACAAACAGAAACCCTGGTTAAAATTTTACAATGGCGCTCCGGAATCAATTGGTTACCCACGCGTCACCATGTACGAGGCATTGATGCAGACCGTCGAAAAATTTCCCGAGCACATTGCATATGATTTTTTTGACTATACATCGACCTATCGGCAGTTTGCCCGGAATATCGATACCTGTGCTAGCGCTCTGGCCGCGCTGGGCATGAAAAAAGGGGACCGGATCACCATCTCCATGCCTACGTCCCCGCAGGGCATCATCTGTTTTTATGCCGCCAATAAACTGGGGGTCGTGGCCAGCATGATTCATCCGCTTTCGACATCTAAGGAAATCGTCTATTATCTGAATATCAGCAAGAGCCGGGTGGCCCTGACCCTGGATCTTTTTTATGATAAGTTTAAGGAGATTAAAGGTGAAACGCAATTGAAAACACTGATCCTGACGGAGATATTCGATCAGTTGACCCCGCGGGAACAGGGCGCCGATAAAACCCACGAAGACCCCATGGTCAGATGGTGGAAGCCTCTCATGGCGGCATCCTACCCCGAGGCGCCGAAAGCGAACATGGATACGGACGAGATGGCTATTATCCTTTACAGCGGTGGCACG
>DLME01000098.1 GCA_002479215.1 Syntrophaceae bacterium UBA7544 | reverse complement strand
TTATAAGAACACAAGGTGAAACACGTAAGTGTATTTTTAAGAAAATATTAATCCCATTATTTTATTGAAGTCACCATTTGCAACTCGTGCAATAGTGGAGCACCTATCCAATGGTAATGCGCAGGAGTGATCAAAGAAAAATTTAAATGTGCTGGTTGTAATAAATCTCAATGATTTTTGGTAAGAGGTGGTGCGGAAAACTTCTTGAAATTGTGTAAGGTTATTATTAAGCAACTTTTTTATAAATTATTTTGCCCCACTTTATTTTATCCCAAATTCTCTCGTGAAAAAAATAACCAAGTGTAGTATAGATATTGCTCACAATCATAAAACCTAATGCTACCTTTATTTGTCCAGTAAATAGATAAATTGCGGCAAAATCGAGAATTAAAATAGCTAGTCTGTAACTAACGGTTTTTACAATAGACCTGCGCAGTGTTTCTTCTGCATGATGTGTATGAGGAAGTAGTTCTTCTATCATGGCTTGCTCCGTATAATAAATAATCGTTTTGTTGAATACCTAATAACCCTTTCTCAGAGTATTTATAAATCCATCGAAGGGCAGATTGATGATTTCTATTGCTTGTTTCTCAGTCAGATTTTCTTTAGCGGCCAGAGTTGCGATAAGGTCTGATTTGTTTATGGTAGTTTTTCCCCACGTGAATTTGTTTTGATGTTCTGACATATAAATGAAAAGACTCCGCTTATCCAGTGGAAATTTTGCTTCAAGGCTTGGCAAATGCAAGAGTTGATACTGAATTCAGGAAGACAGGTTGCTGTTGCCACCTGTAATTCCTCATCTTGTTGAGGCGCTGCCGGCACTGGTAAGGATTTGGCACACGGCCCCAACGAGCGGCAAAAATTTCTTGACTTTTGCGTATTACTATTTATATATTCGTGCCACACTAAATCAGCGGGAGGAAATTTATGCCTAATCTGGTTCGTTTCGGTGTATCGCTGGAAGATGACCTTTTAAATAAGTTTGATCGGCATATTAAACAACATAAATATACAAACCGTTCCGAAGCCGTCCGCGATTTAATCCGGGAAGAACTGGTCAAGAAAGAATGGACGGAGAACAAAGAAGTAACCGGCGCGATTACGCTGGTTTATGACCATCATACGCGAGAGTTGGTCAACAAAGTTCTGGATATCCAGCATGATCATCACGATTGCATTCTCTCCACACAGCACATTCATCTTGATCATCACAATTGCTTTGAAATTATTGTCACCAAAGGCAAATCGATGGAAATCGAAAAGCTCTATATGAAGTTAAAATCGGTCAAAAGCGTAAAACATGCCGGCTTTATGATGGCTACAAAAGGGAAGGATTTAGCCTAATCACACAAGGGCGGTAAACAAACTAATGCATATACCTGATGGCTTTTTAGCAGCAAACACCTGGGCAACGGCATGGGTGATTTCGACCGGTACGATTGGCTATTGTTTGAAAAAAACGGCCGGCCTGCTCAAAGACAGAATGGTGCCTTTGATGGGCATTATGTCGGCATTTATCTTCGCTGCGCAGATGATTAACTTCCCCGTTATCGGCGGCACTTCCGGCCACTTGTTAGGTGGAGTATTAGCAGCTGTATTGCTTGGGCCTTATGCCGGAGCGGTGGTTCTTACCTGTGTGTTGATTTTCCAATGCCTTGTTTTTCAAGACGGCGGATTATTGGCTCTGGGCGCCAATATTTTGAATATGGCTATTATCGGAACTATCGGCGGCTACGTTATTTTTAATGTTCTCCATAAAATATTTGGCAATAAAAAAGGACTGCAAATCGGCGCAGCCGTTGCCGCCTGGTTTTCCGTAGTTATAGCTGCATCATTTTGCGCACTGGAATTGGCATTTTCCGGAACTTCACCGCTGGGTATCGTTCTTCCGGCTATGGCCGGGATTCACGCTTTGATTGGTATTGGGGAAGCAACAATTACTGTGGCAGTTCTCAGCTTTATTCAGAAAGTAAGGCCGGATTTAATTTACGGATTTGCGGGAGAAAGTAATAAAGCATGAATAGAAAAGATATTGTTATGGGACTTATCATCGCCGTAATTGTAGCGTTTTTCCTGTCGCCGCTGGCCTCTTCCTGGCCTGATGGCTTAGAAAAAGTGGCGCGTGATCATGGATTTATGGTCAAAGGCGAGCAGGGCTCCGTTTTCAAATCGCCTATCCCTGATTATATATTTCCGGGACTAAAAAACGAAAAAATGGCAACTGCCATATCAGGCCTCCTCGGAACATTGGTTATCTTTGGAATTGGCTATGGGTTGGCGAGCCTGCTTAAAAAGAACAAGGATTAGCAGATGAATCATTCATTTATCGATGAACACAGCCATATCGACAGCGCTTTAAGCCGTCTTGATGCCAGAATTAAAATAATCAGCTTCTTTGCTTTCATTTTTTTCATCGTCTTTACCGCGCCCGGCTCCATTTTAAGTTTTGCGCTGGATGGCTTATTACTGCTCACACTCATTGCATTCTCTAAAATACCGATAAGTTATATCTTTAAACGATGCCTAGTGATTGTCCCCTTTATTTTGATGACAGCGTTTTTTTTGCCTTTCTGGCAGCAGGGAGAAACCATACCGCTGTTCCAAATCGGTACTTTTCAGGCAAATGTCTCCGCTGCCGGATGGATAATGTTCCAAAGTGTTTTGATCAAAGGCATTTTTTCTGTTGCCTGCCTCACATTACTTACGGCCAGCACGCCTTTTCCGCAGCTGCTGGCGGCGCTGGAAGATTTGAAATTTCCCCAATTAATTATCATGATTTTATCTTTTATGTACCGTTATATTTTTTTAATAGAAGATGAAGCCATGAAAATGTGGCAAGCGATGAAGTCGCGCCGTGCCGGCGGTTCCCGCTGGCTTCATTTAAAAGCAATAGCCAACATGCTCGGCACACTTTTTATCAGGTCATATGAGCGGGGCGAAACAGTTTATCTGGCAATGCGTTCCCGTGGGTTTAACGGAACTTTCAAGCAATCACATAATTTTGAATTAAGAAGATATGATCTGGCTTTTCTTTTTAATATATTTTTGGCTTTAGTCAGCATTAAACTTCTGGATAATTTCCTTGGAAAATAAAATCATCGGCATCAAAAATCTGCATTATTCTTATCCGGACGGCACAAAAGCTCTCTGTGATATAAATTTGGAAATTCAGCGCGGCGAATCACTGGGAATAATCGGCTCCAATGGCGCGGGTAAATCCACTCTCCTTCTTCATTTCAACGGTATATTGCGGGGACGCGGAGAGATTAGTGTTTTGGGTAATAATTTAACCGATAAAAATCTTCCCTTAATTCGAAGTATGGTCGGATTAGTTTTCCAAGACGCTGACAGCCAGCTTTTTATGCCCACAGTGTTTGACGATGTTAGCTTCGGGCCGATAAACATGGGAATGCCCAGACAGGACGTGGAGAAATCCGTTAAAAAAGCACTGAAAGAAGTGGATATGCTGGTATCTATTAAAAGATCATCGCATCATTTAAGCGTCGGAGAAAAAAAACGAATTGCCATTGCTACGGTTTTATCTATGAATCCGCAAATTCTCGTTCTTGATGAACCAAGCAGCAACCTGGACCCCAAACACCGGCGCGCTTTGATCAAACTGTTGAATATGCTGGAGATGACTAAAATTATTGCAACTCACGATTTGGATTTAATTAGTCAAACTTGTTCTCGCGTAGTTTTAATGGAAGAGGGAAAAATCGTTTCAGGTGGCCTTTGTCCTGATTTCTTGGCTGAAGCTGCCTCTCTTTGCTAAAAACAAAGGGACTTCTTCTCCTGCACTCTGTGTCCTTCTGGCAATAACTTTTGTTGTGAACCATTTCATTGGAAGTTGTGAACTAATTGATTATGTCTCGAACTATAACACTTATAATTTTATTTAAAACATGATAAAACCAGGAACAGAGCAGAAGACCATATGACTGTAAGTGCCGAAAAACCTGAAGAATTGAACCAGAATGAAATGGCGATGCTGATAATGGACTTACTTCATCGCACGATCGTCCACCACACGCTTTGGTTTGGTGAAGTGGAGCATCAGCTGGGTATGCCCAAGGCTCTGGAAATTATGAATGAAGCCTGGCAGAAAAGCTATCCCCTTCAAATCAAAAGGCTCTCCGAAATATTCGGCTTTAAAATAAAAGAAACAATTCCCGAAGTGCTTCTTTCCAAAGATAAAGCGGAATTGTTGAAGATCATGAAGGAGCTGGGCAAGAATTGGCTGGCCGGCGATGGTATCTGGTTTCAAAGTGTCGAGTCGCATTATGATTTGTGGGAAGCAAAACGTTGCAATGATTCTTGCTGGGCGCGGTTTTCTCCCTTTGAGGCTTCGTCCATTAAGAAGTTTCTTCAACTTCCGGAGTCAGCGGGATTGGAAGGATTGAAAAAAGCGCTGCGCTTTCGCCTTTATGCCTGCATCAACACGCAAACCATCATTGACGATACGGAACAAAGCATCATTTTTCAGATGAATGACTGTCGCGTACAATCGGCCAGAAAGCGCAAAGGACTTACAGATTATCCCTGCAAATCGGCAGGACTTGTCGAATACCGGACATTTGCCGAAACAATCGACGGCCGCATTAAGACTGAGTGCATCGGCTGCCCGCCGGATCAGCATCCGGCACAGTGGTTTTGCAGCTGGAAATTTTATTTGCCAGATAAGGCATAAAAATATATTACGAGTTGCCTTCATCAGGATACCAAGGCGGCAAGGAGGAGGCTCCACAGGCGTATTTTACAATACGTCGAGGAAGCCGACGACGATGACAACAAAGGTATCCGTATGAAGACAACTTGGAAAAGGAGTTAATTTATTATGACACCAGACAAACGCCCCGCCAAATTTCGCGGGGCATCGCGGTACGTTCTTGATGAAGAATTGGCTAAAATTGTGAACATCTCCATTGCTCTGGAAATGCCCCTTTTGCTCAAAGGCGAACCGGGCACAGGCAAGACCATGCTGGCGCACGCGATCGCGGAAAGCTTGCGTATGCCCTTGATCGTCCTCAATGTCAAATCCAGCATGAAATTGATTGACGCTCTTTACCAATACGACACCTTAACCCGTCTCAACGACAGCCGGTTCGGCGATTCATGCCGTAATGTCAGCAACATCGAAGAATACATCAAGATGGGAAAAATCGGCCAGGCTTTCGCGGCTGAAAAAAAGGTGGTTCTTTTGATCGATGAAATTGACAAAGCGGATACCGATTTTCAGGACGATATGCTGGATATTCTCGATCAAATGCAATTTGATATTATCGAAATTGACCGAACAATTTCCGCCAAAAACCGGCCGGTTATTGTAATCACATCCAACGCGAAAAAGGATTTATCCGATCCTTTTCTGGGACGCTGTAACTTTCACCATATCGCTTTCCCCGATCACGATATGATGCGCAGGATAATCGACGTGCATTTCCCCGCTGTAAAAAATGAGCTGGTGACGGCATGTCTGGAAACTTTTTATCGGTTGCGGGAAATCCGCGGAGTGGAGAAAAAGCCGGCAACGCGCGAACTGATTAACTGGATACGCGCGCTGCAGGCCGATCCTGATTTTCAGTTGAAGAGCTTAAAAGAAGGCGCTGTGCCTTATCTGGGTGTATTATTCAAAAAGAGCTCTGATTTGAATCTGGCCGCCAACCAATAAGTTAATATAAAGCAAAATATAAAAATTATGTTTGTTAATTTTTTCTATATGCTGCGCGATAAAGGGATTCCCGTTTCTCCCACGTCTTTTTTGCGTCTGCAAAAAGCTCTGGGCATGGGTCTTGTCCGTTCTTTAGAGGATTTCTACATCGCGGCCCGCTCTCTTCTGGTAAAAAGCGAACGCTATTTCGACGTTTACGATCAGACATTTGCGGTAGCTTTTCGCGGAGTAACCCAAGTCGATCCGACTGAAGCCGAGCTTACCGAATTAGCTCAAGCACTGCTTTCCGAGTGGCTCAAAAATCCGGGAGCGCTGGCCGAAGCTCTGGGCTTGCCGGAAGAAGAACTCAAAGAAATGACCCCGGAAGAATTATTGCAATATTTTTTAGATCGCCTGAAAGAGCAGACGGAAGCGCACCACGGAGGCAATTACTGGATCGGCACGAGCGGCACCTCGCCTATTGGGCATTCGGGCGAGCACCCGGGCGGTATGCGCGTGGGCGGCGCCTCTCAAAACAAATCGGCGATTAAAGTGGCGATGGAGCGGCGTTACCGCGATTACTCGCAGGAAGGGCCGATTACCGCTTCGCAAATCGGTGAAGCGCTGAAAAGACTCAAGCATCTTGCACCCTCCGGCCCGCAGGACATTGTCAATGTGGATAAAACCATTTATCAAACGATGCGCAATGCCGGAGAAATTGAAATTGTTTTTGACCGGCGGCTCACCGATCGTTTGAAAGTAAAACTTTTTATCGATAACGGCGGCTGGTCCATGGATCCTTATGTCGAAATCGTTCAGGTTCTTTTCCATTACGCGCAGTTTCAATTTAAGGAGCTGGGAATTTATTATTTCCACAACACCATTTACAAAAACGTCTGGCAGGATCCCGAACGCCACAAAAAGCCGGTGGCGGTTGAAGATTTCGTACGCAGCGATCCGGAGACGCGGTTAATCATTGTCGGCGATGCCTCTATGGCGCCCTATGAGCTTGTCGACCGCAACGGAGCAATTTATATCAACCAGAACTACTTGCAGCCCAGCGTTGATTATTTAAAAGTTTTGGCCAAAACTTTCCGCCATGCTGTCTGGTTGAATCCTGTAGCGCAAGTCGATTGGCCTTATACATGGACGATAAAAAGCATCGAAAAGATATTCCCCATGTTTGAACTAACGCTCGACGGATTGGAAAAAGCAGTCCGCCACTTAATGTCCCGCAATTAACTTTTAAGAAAAGGTCAACCAGATAAAAGCAAAAGCGGTTATAATAGAAATCTACAGGATATGCTGTCAGTATTGCCAGGATGTCCATAACATCAACAGGCGTCCGCCTCTGAAAGACCCCGTCCGGCAACTGGAAAAGCTTAAGTAAGCAATTTTCATAAGACAAATTCAGTCCATACTAATCGGGAATTTTTTCTTGACATAGCCCCGATATTAATATACGGATTTGTGACCAGGGGTCAGAGAGAAATACCAAAAAACAAATAACCATCACTTTAACTTGAGGAGGAGTACCTATTTTGGGCTCGCCGGAAAAAAGGAAAAAGGAAAAAGAAAATAAGAAAAACACAATCTTAAGAGCGGCAAGAAAACTTTTCTTTGATCGAGGTTTCAAATCCGTAACCGTGGATAGTATCGCGGCCAAGGCTGGAGTCAGTAAAGGTTCGATTTATCTTTATTTTGACTCCAAAGAAGAGATATACGCCCAAGTTTTGATTACCGATAATATCGAACTTAATAAAAACATTAAAATATTTTCCACAAGGGAAGCGTCGGCTGCGGAACTTTTGCTGGAATTTTCGCAGATTTACATTAATTATTTTTTAGATCATAACGAGTTATTCAGAATACTTATGACTTTCATGCTGCAAACGGAGCAGATGAATCTGACGCAAGAACAAAACACCGAGCTCATCCGGACGACAAATGACAATATTAAGGTCATTTCTACAATAATTCAAAAGGGCATTGATTCCGGTGAATTCACGCCGATAATCGATATCCGGCAGGCACAAAATGCGATATGGGGTCTGTTCAATGGCATTATTTCCCTTTATCTCTTCATGGGCAATCCGGCGAAACGCGCGGATAGGATTCACTCAATGGTAAAGGATAGTTTAAACATTTTTATCAAAGGCTTAAAAAAATAATTTGTTGAGAAAGAAACTTTGAAAAATAAAAAATTGAATATTGGCGATATAAAAGAAAAAGAGATTATTTATGCCTAGGGTAGGATTGTAAGAATTAATAATTATAATGGTTATCGCCTTGATTATTTTCGGGCCCGGTAAGATCCCGGAAATCGGCGGGGCAATCGGCAAAGCCATCCGAAATTTTAAAAAGTCCATGGATGAACCAGCAAAGGTACCCGAGCAAAAAGAAAACAAAGAATAACAAAACCGGCATGTCTCAATAAAAGTGATATGCTTAAAGATCAGATGAAAGGGGGAAGTATGGCAAAAGGGAATAATTCCGAATACAAGAAAATGATTGACCAGCAGTACAAAGACTTGATGAAGCATTGTGAGCTTCACATGGAACAAATCGAAAAAGATTTACCCGAACCAAGAGAAGACTTGCATGAAATTTTAAAAGACCGGGGTTTCAGTAGAAGAGATTTCATTAAATGGACATCGGCAATGACTGCAGCGTTGATGCTTCCGCCTATTTTCCGTCCATTGGTAGCCAAAGCCGCAGAAAATTTCGGCCGCATTCCTGTGGTGTGGCTGCATTTTGCCGAATGCACAGGTTGCAGCGAAGCATTTTTACGTTCTTCTTATCCCAATGTGGACACTATTCTTTTGGAAACTATCTCGCTAGAATACCATGAAACACTAATGGCGGCTTCTGGTTACCAGGCCGAACAAAATCTGCAGAAGGCCATTCATGACTTTGCCGGCAAGTTCATTTGTGTCATCGAGGGCGGTCTGCCTCGCGGTTTGAACGGCAAATATTTAACTCTCGGTCCCAAAGGTAAGACCGGTATTGAAGTAGGCAAAGAAGTCGCCTCCAAAGCCGCAGCCGTTGTTTGCATCGGCGCCTGCGCAGTTAACGGTAATATCCAGGCCGCCAAACCGAATCCTACCGATGCGACGGGCGTCGGCCGGGCGTTGGGAATTTCTACCGTCAATATCGCCGGTTGTCCGCCCAATGCCGTAAACTTCACCGGAACATTACTCCACTACATCATGTTTGGAACTCTCCCCCCATTGGATTCGTTGGGCAGACCCGTATGGTCATACGGAAAACGCATTCACGACTATTGTGAAAGAAGGTCGCATTATGACGCCTCGGAATTCGTCGAAGAATGGGGCGATAAAAGCGCACTCAAAGGCTGGTGCTTATATAAAATGGGTTGCAAAGGTCCTTATACCTATGGCAACTGTAGTAAAGTTCGCTTCAATGACGGTGTATCCTGGCCGATTATGGCAGGGCATGGTTGCATTGGTTGTACCGAACCGGCATTCTGGGATACCATGGCCCCGCTGGAAAAACCGCTTGATGAAAAAACTTACGGTGGCGGTGAAAAAACAGTCGATACTATCGGCGCCGTTTTAACAGGTGCAGCCGTAGCCGGAGTTGCAGTTCATGCTGTAGCAAGTGCAGTCAGGCACCACCAGAGCGATTTTTTTAAAACGGCCCCCACATCTCATAAAGACGACCGGACGGAGGAATAACATATGACCAAGAGAATTATTGTCGATCCGATCACCAGGATTGAAGGACATTTAAGGATTGAAGTGGAAGTTGATGATAATAACGTCATCAAAGATGCCTGGAGCAGCATAACACTCTGGCGTGGTATTGAGACCATTTTAAAGGGACGCGACCCGCGTGATGCCGGTTTGATCGTCCAGCGTTTCTGCGGTGTTTGTACTTATGTACACTATGAAGCCAGCATTCTGGCCTGTGAAGATGCTTTTGGCATCAAACCGCCGCCCAATGCCAGAATCGCCCGTAATTTAATCAGCGCCTCTCTTTACCTGACTGACCATGTCATGCATTTTTATCATCTGCATGGCCTCGATTGGGTGGATGTCGTCAGCGCGCTTTCGGCCAGCCCCAAAAAAACAGTGGAGATGGCTAAAGGATATAGCAAAAATCCTTACAATTGTTCGGAGACACATTACAAAGCCGTTCAGGAGCGTCTCACGAAATTCGTCAAATCCGGCCGCCTCGGACCGTTTGCGAACGCCTACTGGGGAAACCCATCTTACAAACTGCCGCCGGAAGCAAATTTAATCATTCTTTCCCATTATCTTGATGCCCTGGCAATTTCCAAAGTCGGCGCCCAGATGATGGCTATACTTGGCGGAAAGAATCCTCATCCGCAGTCACTGGTTGTCGGCGGTATTACCTCGGGCATGGATTTATTTGATGCCGAACGTTTGGGACAGTATCTGTTCCGTTTCAAAGAAATGAAAAACTTTGTCGAAACAGCTTACCTGCCGGATGTCCTTTTGGCAGCCACTTACTATAAAGATGAAGGCTTGAAAGGTGTTGGCGGCGGTGTGAAGAATTATCTGTCTTACGGCGGATTCCCGCTGGATGACGATTGGAATAAATTGCTCTTCCCGCGCGGAATTGTCAAAGACAGAAACCTGGCTAAACCAATGAAACTCGATGAAACAAAAATCACCGAAGAAGCAACTCATTCCTGGTATAAAGGTAAAGAACCGCAACATCCTTTCAACGGAACAACCGATCCCGAATACACAGGATATGACAGCAACGGTAATGTAAAAGGTAATGAAAAATATACCTGGTGTAAAGCACCCCGTTACGACAATAAGCCTTATGAAGTAGGTCCATTGGCTCGTATGGTTGTCGGCTATGCCCAGGGTGATAAAGCAATTAAACCGCTTATCGATTCCACCTTGAAAACAACCGGACTGCCCGCTTCAGTTCTGTTCTCCACATTAGGCAGGACGGCAGCACGTGCCTTGGAAACAAAGCTGGTCGCGGACAATACCGAAGGATGGGTGAATGAGTTGATCGCAAACATCAAAAAGGGTGACACCCGCACCTGGACACGCTGCGATGTTCCCAAGAAACCGGCACAAGGGCGCGGCATGACGGAACCGCCGCGCGGCGCACTTGGTCATTGGATCAAAATCGAAAACGAAGTTATTTCCAACTATCAGGCGGTTGTCCCTTCAACCTGGAACTGCTCACCTCGTGATAAAGCGGGTTTACGCGGTCCCTATGAAGAATCCTTGATCGGAACGAAACTGGCTAAAGTTGACCAGCCGCTGGAAATTATCCGGACGATCCATTCGTTTGATCCGTGCATGGCTTGCGCAGTGCATATTATCGATCCAAAAACGAATGAGATCAAAAAATTTAAAGTGGCTTAAGGGGGCGATCATGCAAAAATATTTAGGTATCAAAGAGTGGTCTGCTACCCTGCGGATCAACCACTGGGCCGTGGCGATCTCAATATTCATATTGATCGCGACCGGTTTCTATATCGCCGATCCATTTACGATATACAAAGGAGAAACTGTAGACAAATTTTTCATGGGCAATGTGCGTTTTGTCCATATCCTGTTCGGCGTGTTTCTCATCTTCCTTTCCATCTGGCGGCTTTATTTGGCTGTCTTCTCCCGTTTTCATGCGGACTGGAAGGATTTCCTGGCTTGGACGGATTTAAAAGGCTTGGTCCAGCAGATTAAATTCTATCTGCTGATCAAGGGACATCCGGAACAGAAGTACCTGTACGGGCCCGTGCAGGCTCTGGTCTATTCCGGTTGCTGGGGTATGGTCGTCGTCACTCTCATCACGGGGGTGATCCTGATGGGGGCCGGATACCATGCCGGTCTGACATCGGTGGCATACTTCGTGCTGAAACCGGTAGAGAATCTGCTGGGCGGCCTGGCCGTGGTCCGTTACATCCACCACATTTTCACCTGGTTATTCATCCTGTTCATCGTGGTCCATATCTACATGGCTTTCTGGTATGACGCCGTTCTGAAGCAGGGTACGGTTTCCTCCATGATCGGAGGAACAAAGTTCAAACAGATAAAGGAGTAATCGGAAGAACTATTGTTTTTTTCGAGAGGGGAGAGATATAACTATTCTCCCCTCTTATTTTTTAATGGGCTGTTGATAAACAGTCATATATTGAGATTACACATTATGACTGAAAAGAAGGAAAAGGTCACGATCCTGGGCGTAGGGAATATCCTGCTCAGGGACGAGGGCTTCGGCGTTCATTTTGTCCGCTGGTTTTCTGAACGTTACCTTGCGACTGATAGTATAAAGATTGTTGATGGTGGCACGCTTGGTTATGCTCTCATCGACATCATTTGCAGTTGCGACAATTTGATTGTGATCGATGTTTTAAAGGCAAAGGATACACCCGGATCTATTTATCGCTTTAATACTCAGGAAATGCAAGCGCACATGCCGCCTCCCACAACGGCTCATGAAGTCACGTTTTTTGATGTCTTATTTAAAGTGGAGCTTCTGGACGAATTACCCGAAACATTATTCCTGTGCATTGTTCCTCAGAATTATGGTGAAATGAATCTGGAAATGACTGCTATGATGCAGGAGAAGTTTCCGGTTATGGAGAAATTACTTCTGGCAGAATTATCCAAATTGGATGTGACTTTGGAAAGAATAGAAAATGCATGAACTGTATTTAGCTCAGTCCATTTTAAATATCGTTCAGGAATATGCAGCAAAGCAACATTTCAGCAAAGTGAATTCAATCTTACTTTCCTTTGGCCGCCTATCCTGTATCGAGTCGAGATCTCTACAATTTGCTTTTGAAGTGCAGGCAAAAAATACACTTGCTGAGAATGCCTCTCTGGGCTTTAATATTCAGTCCGCCGTTATCCATTGCTTTTCCTGCGCAAAAGATTTAGAAGTGGAAACATATTCGGCCATCTGCCCAAAATGTGGTGGAGAAGAAGTTATTTTAACTGGCGGTACGGAAGAATTGCGAATTTTAGAAATGGACGTAGATTAGGAATTAATTATGTGTATTGGATTTCCCGGAATAATCATTTCGATTGACGAAGATAATTATGCAATCATCGATATCAGTGGAACGAGACGTGAGGTTTGCTTGGATATCGTGGATGAACCAGTCGTCGTTGGTGATTATGTGATTAGCCATGCGGGTTATGCCATTCACAAGATAGATGTAGAGTCGGCAAAAGAAAAACTGGCAGCGCTGCAAGAGCTTATCGATAATGAAATATATTGATGAGTATCGTGATCCTGCACTGGTGGCAGGACTCTTAAAAAAAATCAGGAAAGTTTCCGATGCCAA
>DLME01000242.1 GCA_002479215.1 Syntrophaceae bacterium UBA7544 | reverse complement strand
GAACCCCCAAACGTGATATCTTTGGCGATGATGTTTCCTCGGGTACCGCCGGATAATTGCCCAACCGAAAAGGTAAAAGACTCATACGGGGAAATATGCTTCAGTCTGATACTGTTGATAGCCTCATAAATGGAAACAAAGCAGTCCAGAGGATTATTGGCGATATCAGGTCTTGAGCCGTGCCCGTCGCGACCGCTGATAGTAACGGAAAAACCAGCGCTCCCTGCCATTACCGGGCCTTGCTGGGCAATGATTTTCCCTGATTTAATACCGGGGTTCAAGTGTATGGCGTGGGCACCGTCAATTTTTATATGTTCTTCATCGATATATTCGAGTATTTGTCGGATATTGCCGCCACCCTCCTCTCCGCGCTCAAAAAGCAAAATAACTCTGCCGTTAATTTCAGACTTATTTTCCTGTAATATCTTGCCTGCTGTTAAAAGCATGGCCGTGTGAGCATCGTGTCCACAGGCATGCTGTACTCCGGCATTTGCAGACACAACAAATTTCTCCCTTTTAAGATTCCGTTGGTTTTCCTGGATCGGAAGAGCGTCTATATCCGCTCGGAGAAGGACAGTTTTTTCAGCACCTTTTTCGCCGATGAAGCCGAGGATGCCGCCGTCTTTCACTTCTAAGTATTCGATATGGAACTGCTGTAATTTTTCTTTTATATATTGCAAAGTTGCGTATTCAATACCGGAGAGTTCCGGATTTTGATGGATATGCCGTCTCATTTCAATTAAAAGAGACTGATTTTCCGCAACAAGTTCGTTTATTTTCATAGAACACCACCTAAAACTTTGTTTCCGAAGCTGATACTTTCCGAGTACACCGGCGGTGGATTTCCGACGCATCTCAAAAAGTATCAGCTCCTCATATTGGGAAACTAATGGATTGCTAATCCGGGAATTAATTGGCTGTAATCAGCTCCCAACCATTTAACACTTAAAGCAGCAATGGTTCCATTCGCTCTGAGTTGGGTTAAAGCGCCGTCGACAGCATTTTTAAGCTGGGTATTACCTTTTTGGAAAATATAGTATGTATACCCTGGAAGCAAAGGATCTCCCACTCCTTGGATTTGGTTATTGTAAGCGACGTTGTAATCGTTTATCGTTCTTACATCCAACAATGTTGCATCAAACTGGCCGTCTGTTAATCCTTTAACCAAAAGATCCGCAGTTAAACTTCCGTAAACTAATTTAATAGGCGTTTTGGCAGTTTGATTGTATGTTTCGAAAAGATTGGCGGCATTGCTGCCTGATGCAACGTAAACGGTTTTTCCTTGTAAATCATCAATGGTTTGGATACCGGTTTTACCCTTAGCCACCGTAATTTGATATGAATAGTGTAAATACGGCACCCCAGAATAAAGATAACTTTGGTCGCGGGTGGCGTTCCATGCATAGTAATGCGCTGCAATGTCATATTTCCCTGTGGTGACCCCCACCAGTATGCTGGCAAAATCCGCTGTTTCGAATTTAAACTGATATTGAGGGAGGAGTTTATTTACGGCCGTCAGTAAATCAATTTCGAAACCGACCAAATTCCCATTTGCGTCCAGGTAGCAAAATTTAGGCATATCTATGCCTGTACCAACCACAATCGTTTGGACTGCGGCTGTTGTAGTGATTGACGAAGCGGTTGAGGTCGTAGTCGTTGAAGTCGCCGATTGGGATGAAGCGGTAGAGCACCCTGCGAATAGAGTAGCGATTATAGTTATTGCTGTAATGACCAATAGTAACTTTTTCATTTATTTCCTCTTTGTTCATTTTTTATTATTTTTAAGACGTCCTTAGTCTTTAACAACACTTCATTTGTTTATTCCTCCCAAGTTGAAATAGAAACAATTATATGGCAAAGCTCGATTCCGGCAAGAGCCTCCTTAAAAACTGTCTTGTGCGCTCTTCTTTCGGGTGAGAAATGACTTCATCCGGCAATCCTTGTTCTACAATCAATCCGCTATCCATAAAAACAACCTTTGTTGCGACATCAAGCGCAAAATCGATTTCATGTGTTACCACAATCATTGTTATTCCTTCTCTGGCAACTCTCTTTATTGCGAGCAAAACCTCTCCCACCAGTTCAGGATCAAGTGCGGATGTGGGCTCGTCGAAAAGTATCACTTTAGGATTCAGCGCTAAAGCCCGCGCAATTCCAACCCGCTGTTGTTGGCCGCCTGAAATCTCGCAGGGATAAGCCTTAACTTTTTCAGTCAATCCCATTTTTTCCAAGATACGCATGCTTTGTCCTTGCGCAATATCCTTAGGTATTTTCTGCGCAACAATTAATCCTTCCATCACGTTTTCCAATACTGTTTTATTCTTAAACAAGTTGTAATGCTGAAATACCATGGCTGTCTTTTTGCGCAAAGTTACTATGTCCTGTTTGCTGCAATGCCGACTATCCAGTTTAAAATCATCGATCAAAACTTCACCTTCATTTGGCCGCTCCAGGAAATTAATACATCTTAATAGCGTAGTTTTTCCTGAGCCGCTGGGGCCCAGAATGACGATGACCTCACCTTGCTTGACGGTTAAATTAATTCCTTTCAGCACTTCGTGCTTGCCAAAAGACTTGTGAATGTTGTTAAGTTGAATCACGGGAAGCGCCTCCTCGATTATCCCTTCTAAATCGAAGTCTCTAAAACGACTGAATATATATCTTCAAGAAGCCTCAATGCGCCGTCATATCCGACGTAGGAACGGTCCAGTATCAGCCTCTGACTGACAGGCATCGATATTCCGACATAGTGTCCCATTAGTTCTTTTGCCAGCACCTTTTCCCAGATGCTTCCCAGAATAAGCGGCCTGCCGTAATAGTTAGTTTTACGTATTTGTTCATGGATATCCTGCCCGTCGCTTGAAAATTCCACTTCTGCTTGAATACCATGATTGTATTTTTGAAACAAATTAGAAACCGACTCTTTGTATTCATCGGGAATTCCATCAATGAC
>DLME01000285.1 GCA_002479215.1 Syntrophaceae bacterium UBA7544 | reverse complement strand
AAGGAAGATGGCGGTAACCGCAAATTCATCTGCGCTCAACTCCCGGAAAAATGCAATGAGAACGCGGAAGCATTTAAGGCGGGCTATAAAACCATCGCCGAAATTGGCAAGGAACGTATTCGCCGCGTGATCAAAAAAATTCAAGAAGACCAGGATGGCAAGCTTGATCTCGACAGACATGGAGATAGAGACCTGGGATTCAAGGTCTTCAAGCTTAAAGAATCCAATTTTAAAATTTGGCGTTCCAATATTGAAACGGAAGAAGAATTGGTTGCCCAGATGCAGCAGCACCTTGAATCGCTGGATGAGCACGTGAAAACCGAAGATCTTCTTTATGAACTGCTGCTAAAATCCGGTGCACCGCTGACGGCAAAGATCAAAGAGCAAAACGGTTATATTCTGGTGAACGACAACGAAATTGCGCTGATGCTGGAAAAAGCCGACGAAAAGATCATCAAACAAATAATTGCTGCAAAACCGCAAAAAGTATTTACTCTGGACAGGTTATTTAAAAACAATGACAAATTAAAAACAAATACCGCGCTGCAAATGAAAGATGCGGGTATCGAATTCAAAGCGATTTGAGGAGTGAAGGTAAAAATCCAGTGAAATTACATTTCGACCCTGATCAGCCATTCCAACGAGACGCGATCAATTCCGTTATCGGAATCTTCGAAGGCCAGCCGCTGGGCCGCAACGATTTTGATTTATTATTTGCAGACGCTCTTTTTCAGGAAGCAGGGATAGGCAACCGCTTGATGCTTGGTGAAGACCAGATTCTGGAAAACGTCAAGGCTGTGCAGAAAGCAAACGATCTCGCTGTTTCTAATGAGCTCGACGGCATGAACTTTTCCGTGGAAATGGAGACAGGCACTGGCAAAACCTATGTCTATCTGCGAACAATCTATGAGTTGAATAAAAAATATGGATTCAAAAAATTCGTCATTGTTGTGCCTTCCATTGCCATCCGCGAGGGCGTGCTGAAGAATCTGGAAATCACATTTGATCATTTTCAGAATATTTACGACAAGACGCCGGTCAACTTTAATGTCTACGATTCCAAACGTGTTTCTGCTCTGAGAAATTTCGCCGACAGCAATAATATTCAGATTCTGGTAATTAATATCGATTCCTTCGCCAAAGATGAAAATATCATTAACAAACCAAATGACCGGCTGACAGGCCTTAAGCCTGTTGAATTCATCCAAGTGACAAAACCCATTGTTATTGTGGATGAGCCGCAAAACATGGAAACGGAAATCAGAAAAAACGCTATCGCCAACCTTAAACCGCTTTGCACGCTGCGCTATTCCGCCACGCATACCAACCATTACAATATGGTTTACAACCTTGATCCGGTTAAAGCTTATGATCTGGGACTGGTCAAGCAAATAGAAGTCGATTCCATCGTTACGGAAGACGATTTTAATGAAGCATTTATCGCGCTGGAAAAGGTTACGGCGACAAAAACAAAAACAGCCGCGAAAATCAAAATCGACGTCAATACAAATGACGGCGTCAGGCGCAAAACCGTGACAGCAAAGGTCGGCGACGATTTATACGATTTATCCGGCAAACGCGATATTTATAAAAGCGGTTACATCATCAACGGCATTGATGTGGGCGATGGTTTCATAGAACTTGCCAATGGTGATACTGTTTTTGTAGGCGAAGCAAAGGGCGGGCTTACCGACGAGGTTATGAAAGTCCAATTAAGAAAGACGCTAGAGGAACATTTCTTAAAAGAAAGAAAATTTAAAGACAAAGGAATCAAGGTGCTTTCACTTTTCTTTATCGACCGGGTGGCCAATTATCGCAGTTATGGCACGGACGGCAAGCCGGTCAAAGGAAAGTTCGCCCTTTGGTTTGAAGAAATATACAAGGAAATGTCCGGCAAAGGCTCTTATAAAGGGCTGATGCCATATCGGGCGGAAGAAGTCCACAATGGTTATTTCTCAAAGGATAAGAAAGGTAGTTGGAGCGACACAAAAGGCAATTCACTGGCCGATGACGATACTTTTAAACTGATCATGAAGGACAAGGAAAGACTGCTAGATATTAACGAACCATTGTGTTTCATTTTCAGTCATTCCGCATTGCGCGAAGGGTGGGACAATCCCAATGTCTTTCAGATTTGCACACTGAACGAAACGCGTTCCGAGCTGAAAAAAAGACAGGAAATAGGCAGAGGGTTAAGGCTTTCAGTAAATCAGGAAGGGCGGCGTATTCAGGATACAAACATCAACAGGCTCACTGTGATTGCCAACGAGGCTTATGAAGATTTTGCCCGGCAACTTCAGACTGAAATTGAGGAAGATTGCGGCGTGTCTTTCCAAGGCAGAATTAAAAACAAGCAAAAGCGGGCAGCCGTGAAATACCGCAAAGGTTTTGAGCTGGATGAAAAATTTAAGGACATATGGGACAAAATAAAATATCAGACGGCCTATCAAGTTGACTACGATTCGCAGGAACTTATCAAAAAAGCAGCCAAAGCGGTTCAACTAATGCCAATGACCAAGAAAGCGATTATCAAAACGACGAAGACAGCCATCGAATTCGCTGAAACAGGCATAGTGTCCGATGTTAGAGCATCATATAACGTCGCAATCGATGGCAAGTTTCGCATACCGGATGTTTTGTTTTACATACAGGAAAGAACGGAATTGACCCGTTACACGGTGCTTGCAATTCTCTTGCAGTCGGGAAGGACCGGCGAAATAATTATCAATCCTCAGCTCTTTCTCGACAATGCTGTGACAGCAATCAATGAAGTATTGACCGATTTAATGATTAATGGAATCAAATACGAAAAAATAGGCGCAAAAGAGTATGAAATGCGGTTATTTGAAGATTATGATATTCATGTCAACGAACTTACTTTTAAAGTAACAAAGAAAGACAAGACTATTTACAGCAATCTTGTGCCTCTTAATTCCAACGTGGAATATGCTTTTGCCAGGGATTGTGAAGAACGTGATGATATAGAATTCTACTTCAAACTGCCCTACTGGTTTAAAATAAATACACCAATCGGCACTTACAATCCTGACTGGGCGTTAATAAAAAAGAACGAAAAAACGGTTTACTTTGTTGCTGAGACAAAGTCCGCTGGCCAGGAATTGAGAGTAACCGAAAAGCAGAAAATAAGATGTGGACATGCGCATTTTAACGAGTTTGAAGAAGTAGAGTTCAAGCAAGTTGCCAGTGTGGGCGATTTGGATTGATTTGTTTTTAGTAAATAAAGGGGACAGGTATAATTAATACATTGTTCAAATAATTTTAAGAGGTAATAAACATGCGCGCAAACAAAGGTCAACTTGTCAGTCAACACCTGGAAAATATTTCCCGAACAGCATTAGAAAAATACCAAAACATTCTTAAAGAATACGTCAAGGGGAGACATGGCGTATATGCTCTGTATCGCAAAGGCCATTTATACTATGTAGGCCTGGCTTCCAACCTGCGCAATAGACTCAAGACGCACCTCAAAGATCGCCATGCTCAAACATGGGATGGCTTTAGCGTATATCTCACAATTAACGACTCACATTTGCATGAACTGGAAACGCTCATTTTGAAGATTGCTTCACCAAAAGGAAATAAACAGTCCGGTAATTTTATCAATGCTCAAAACCTGAGACCAATATTCAAGAGGGCGGTTACAAAAGCGCAGCAGAAAGAATTAGTTGGACTTGGTTTGATAAAAACTAATGAACTGGAAACGCGGCAGGTAATAGAGCAGAAAGGACGTAAAGCTGTTCTTGCGCCTTATGTGAAGAAGCGTTTTGAGATTCGTCTTAGATATAAAGGTAAAACATATAAGGCAACGGTCAGAAAAGACGGCACTATTCTATGTGGAGGGAAAGTCTATTATTCACCTTCAATGGCTGCTGCTGCCATTAAACAACGCGCCAGCAACGGTTGGACAAATTGGAAATACGAACGTGCACCGGGCGATTGGTTGCTGTTAGACAATCTCCGAACTAAGAAATAATGGGGACAGGTACAATTTTGAAACTAGGAGCGAAATTCCGGGGACAGTATAGTTAATTATTAACGCATCGGGAAAAGCGAAATTTTTATGGGCATAGCTGATATAATTGGATTCACGGCGGCGGTCATCTGTTCACTCGCCACGATACCCCAGGTCATCAAGATATACCGGACAAAGGCAACCCGCGACCTCTCGCTGGGCACCTTCGCGGCTCTGGGTACCGGACTCTTTCTCTGGGTAGTTTATGGCCTTTTGATACACTCGGTCCCGGTCATTTTCGGTAATGCGTTCGGTTTGAGTCTTGTCTTGTACGTAATCATCATGAAGCTCATACATGGATAGAAAGAAATAAAGAGATAATCGTGAACGGTTCAATTGAAGAAACGTATATCGCATCTTGTATCTCGTAAAGCGTGAAATGCGAAGATTAAATAACCGCCACATCAATGTGGATTTTGAAAGAGAGTTTTATGCCAAACACAGACAGCAAACGGAAGATGCCTGATGACTTAAAAAGATGTGTCCGGTTTCACGGGCATATCTGCCCCGGTCTGGTGTATGGTTACCGGGTGGCCAAAGAGGCCATAAAACTGATGAAGCTTAAGCGCGCTGTTGACGAGGAAGTGGTCGCTGTTTGTGAAAATGATTCCTGTGCCGTCGATGCCCTCCAGGTATTGCTGGGCACTGCGGCGGGCAAGGGCAATCTGATCATAAAAGATTTCGGGAAGAATGCCTATACGGTGTTGAACCGCACCAAGCGTCAGGCCTACAGATTTTCCCGAAAGACGCGCTACAATTACAAGAGTAAAGACAAGAGCACGTTTGACCGGCTGGAGACAGTCGTTGCCGCCGGGACGGCTTCGGAAAATGAAAGGCGCAAGCTGAAGCGCCTCAAGATGAATGATCTGCTGGCGCGTCCCTTCGAGGAAATTTTTACCACCACAGAAGTATCTTTCAATGAGCCTCTCTACGCGCCGCTGGCGCCGTCTGAACCTTGTGCCGTCTGCGGCGAGATGACTATGGCGGCAAAGATGGTGAAGCTAAGCGATGGACGTAAAGCCTGTATTCCCTGTTCACAAGAACGCGTATCTCGTGAAGCGTGAAGCGCCAGGGGATAACAAAATAGAGATATCAAATATCTTGCAAAATACTTCTAAATACATAAAATTAGCAAAATTGATAATTTTGTGTTCTTAGTAAAAAATAGCTAAATAAAAGTAATTCTATTAAAAGATTTAATCACACTATTTATACATAAAACAAAGAGAGAGTTTTTTGCCATGAACGAAGAAATTGATAATGATGAAATTTTAGAAGCGGAACTGGCTGATGATGCTCTGGAAAGGACAATGAAAAAAGCGGAGAATGAAGCCGCACGGATATTGAAACAATCCAGTGAGTTGGTGAAGGTGCTTATTAAGGATACGTCGCAGCAGGAAGAAGAACAAATAGAAAGCGAACAAACGGTTGTTGGAGAAGATATAGAATCATCGAATTGAAAAAAATTGGCGCTTTGGCGCCTGGAAGATGTAAGGAATACGTTTAAAAAAATTATGTCATAATATTAAGAAATAAAGGGGACGGTTCTATTGAAATTCTTTATCAGTCCTGGCTGTGGTGGAAAGTAGGGAATTGAGCCCGCAATCCCGATTAGCTTCGCAACGGGATCAATTCGACTAACAAATATAACCCCACATGACTTCGCATGTGGGATAATTCGACTTGCAAATTTCACTGCACTGCGCTTGTGAAATTTGAGTCTCATTAAAATTTTAGTCTCATTGAAAATAATGGGGACAGGTACAATTTTGAAACTAGGAGGATAAATGGAAAGCATTCTTAAACTGCAAGCTGATATCTGTAAAATATTCGCCAATGACAAACGTCTGGAAATGATCAATTTGCTAAAGGACAAAGAAATGTCCAACAGCGAATTAATGCAAAAGACTGGTCTGAGTAAGGTGACCATGACTCAGCACATGAATGTTTTAAAGTCGAAAGGCGTCATTTTAGTGCGACGTGAAGGTGTTCAGTTATATTACCGGATCGCCAATCCTAAAATCATGCAGGCCTGCAACCTGATGAGAGAGGTTTTGGTGGAACAGCTTATGGAAAAAGAAAAGATGGCTTCCAGGCTGGTTAAAGCTTCAAATAAGCTTAAAGCACGAGGAACAAGCAGTTCTAGTTAAGCGTGAAACGAGACGCGTCCAGCATACGCCGGATTTCATATTTCGTGAAGACAAAACCTTATCAATAACCTCAATTACTGTAAGAAATTAACGATAATAACCGTTAATTATCTTTATTTATCCATTATATTAACGAATTATTGACAAATTTCGGTTAATTTACTATATTACTTTTATGGCAACAGCAAATCCTGTAAAAAATTATATTCAAGTTTTAAAAGCCCAGTATGACCAGCTTGGTAAAGGGAAAGAGTCTTTAGTCAAGCTGATTGACGAATCCGAACTTCCTGAAAGCGTCTTCAATTCCAACGCTATCGAAAATTCTACACTGACACTCAAAGAAACAGAACGCATTTTACTGGAGATGAAAACTTCCCGTAATGTTTCAGTGCGGGAAGTTTTTGAAGCGAAAAATCTGGCGCGGGTGATGGAATACATAAAAAGTAAAGCAAACGACACGGAACTCTCAATCGAACTCATCCTGCTTTTACACAAAATGCTTATGGGGAATATCAAAGACGCTATCGCGGGGCACTTCCGCGCCAAAGGCGAATATGTCCGCGTGGGCACACATATCGCTCCAGCACCGGAGCATGTAGAAAGAATGATAGAGACTATTCTGCTGGATTTTTCTTCGGACCATATCAATTACTTTGCCGACAAAATAGCTAAATTTCATCTTGATTTCGAAACTGTTCATCCGTTTTGTGACGGCAACGGCAGAATTGGGCGTGTGATTATCAATTATCAGCTTGCACGCCTTAGTTTTCCCAACATTATTATTCGGGATAAAGAGAAGCTGCTCTACTACAGAGCATTTGGTGAATATAAAGATTCAAAAAATACAAAGATTATGGAAAAAATTATCACTCTGGCTTTAACAGAATCGCTGCATAAAAGAATCGCTTATTTACAAGGCGAACAAATTTCCACAGTCGCTGATTATGCAAAAGCTAATAAAAAATCTATTAACGCGCTGCTTAATGCTGCACGCAGACAAACCATCCCAGCTTTTCGAGAAAAGGGCGTTTGGAAATTCGGCAATTTTAAAGGGTGAAACGCAAATAGTAAAGAAGATACCTGGCGTATCCGGCATGCCCTGCATTCGCTGAAGTGCCCTGCCGGAGTTCCTGCCGAGGGATTAACTGAAAAATATTTAATATCAATATTGAGCGGCTTGATTATTACCCCCGCTAAGCTTCGCACGCGGG
>DLME01000283.1 GCA_002479215.1 Syntrophaceae bacterium UBA7544 | reverse complement strand
ATGCGCGCGCAGAACAGGCCGTCGCGCTCGGGTTTGAAGGTCCGGTAATTGATGGTTTCCGGTTTCTTGACCTCACCATGCGACCAAGAAAGAATCTTTTCCGGTGAAGCAATAGAAATCTTTATTGCATTGAATCTGATCGGATTTTTTGGCTTCTCAAAATAACTGAATACATCTTCCACAGATTTTCTCCTGTACTAACTATTAAATATCTAGGTAAATTATGTTACACACTTATACAAAGCTGCCTTAATCTTATTATTTCTGTGTGCTCACTTCGTCGGTTTCTTCAACCAATTCCACATCTAAGCCGAGGCTTTGCAATTCTTTAACAAGCACATTGAAAGATTCCGGCAGACCCGGCTCAAATGTATGCTCACCTTTAACGATAGATTCGTAAATCCTTGTCCGGCCGGCTACATCATCGGATTTGACCGTAAGAAATTCCTGCAGGGTATAAGAAGCCCCGTAAGCCTCCATAGCCCACACTTCCATTTCACCTAATCTTTGCCCGCCAAACTGAGCTTTACCGCCCAAGGGCTGCTGGGTCACCAGAGAATATGGGCCTATGGAACGAGCATGAATTTTATTATCAACCAAGTGGTGCAGCTTCATCATATAAATGATTCCTACTGTAACTTCCTGATCAAAAGGCTCACCGGTTCGACCATCAAACAGCATTGCTTGTCCTTTTTCCGGCAATTCAGCTTTTTCCAGCATTTCTCTAATCTGAGTTTCGGGGCAACCGTCAAAAACAGGGCTGGCCACAAGCATCCCTTTTTTTAACCGCCCGACAAAGCTCTTAACATCATCAGCGGAAGCCTGATCGATAAATTTGTCAAAATCCGGCGAAGAATATGCTTTTTTCAATTCGTTTTTGACATTATTCAAATTAAAATTCTTTTCTAAAAGTTCATTCAAACTTTCACCGATTGATTTTGCCGCCCAGCCTAAATGAGTCTCGAGAATTTGTCCGACATTCATTCGCGAAGGAACCCCTAAGGGATTAAGGACGATGTCTACCGTAGAGCCATCGGCAAAATAAGGCATGTCTTCTTCCGGCAAAATACGCGATAGCACGCCTTTGTTGCCGTGCCTTCCTGCCATTTTATCGCCAACTGAAAGTTTTCTCTTAATGGCGATATAAACCTTAACCATTTTTATTACCCCGGGAGGAAGTTCGTCGCTCGCTTTAATCTTCTCCAGCTTTTCTTCAAAATGCGCTCGAATAAAATCTATTTTTCTCTCCATGGAAGAAAGCAAGTTGGTTAACTTTTCCTCGGTACTTTCACTTTCGGCAATAGTAATATCTTTCCAGTAACTAAAGGGAAGATCATTCAAAATATCTTTAGTGATCTTGTCACCCTTTTTTAAAAGAGTTTTCTTTTTGGCATCGACAATCTTTGTGGAGATAGTTTTTCCGTTAACAAGTTTCGCCACATCCTTTTTTATTGTTTCGGTAAGAATGCGAATTTCATCATCTCTATCTTTAGTTAATTGCTCAATGGCGTCGGCTTCGATGGCTTGAGATCGCAAGTCTCTGTCCGTGCCTTTCCTTGTAAATATTTTTGCATCAATAACCGTACCTTCAACTCCGGGAGGCACGCGTAAAGATGTATCACGCACATCACTGGCCTTCTCGCCGAATATTGCCCGTAAGAGTTTTTCTTCAGCAGAAAGCTGGGTCTCTCCTTTGGGGGTAATCTTGCCGACAAGGATATCTCCGGGCCTGACTGAAACGCCAATGCGAATAATGCCACTTTCATCTAAGTTTCTTAGCGCTTCTTCACCAACATTGGGAATGTCTCGAGTAATCTCTTCTTTACCCAGCTTGGTATCACGGGCCATAGTTTCAAATTCCTCGATATGAATCGAGGTGTAAATATCCTCTTTGACTATTCTTTCACTAACCAAGATAGAGTCTTCATAATTGTAACCACCCCAGGACATGAAGGCAACCATGACATTCCTGCCTAGTGCTAACTCACCGTCATCTGTTGCCGGCCCATCGGCTAATATATCTTTTTTATTGATTCGTTCACCGATATTAACTATCGGCTTCTGATTAAAACATGTATCCTGATTAGAGCGCTGGTATTTAGCTAAAGGATAAATATCAACGCCGCTATCAATGCCGTCCTCTTCGGGATGGTCGGCGCGAATAACAATCCGGGAAGCATCAACGGTTTCTATATGTCCCGCTCTTTTGGCTACAAGTACCGCTCCGGAATCACGCGCAACAACCGATTCCATACCAGTGCCCACTATCGGCATTTCCGGGCACATCAGCGGGACAGCTTGCCTTTGCATATTGGATCCCATGAGCGCACGGTTAGCATCATCATGTTCCAGGAAGGGAATTAATGCCGCCGCTACACTGACAAGTTGGTTGGGAGAAACGTCCATCATTTTAAGTTCTTCCGGCACAACAGAAATAAAATCGCCCCCTTTTCTAACGGAGATTAATTCCTCGACAAACTTACCATGCTTGTCCAAGGGACGATCAGCCGGCGCGATGATCTGGTTCTCTTCTTCAATTGCCGTCATAAAACGGACATCGTTCAATACTTTGCCATTTTCCACTATCTTATAAGGTGTCTCAATAAAACCAAATTCGTTAACCCGGGCGTAAGTGCTAAGAGACACAATCAAACCTATATTAGGTCCTTCCGGAGTTTCTATGGGGCAGATGCGGCCATAATGTGTAGGATGGACGTCGCGAACTTCAAATCCGGCCCTTTCACGCGTTAAACCGCCAGGCCCCAATGCGGACAGGCGTCTTTTATGCGTAATTTCAGAAAGAGGATTGGTCTGATCCATAAACTGAGAAAGCTGGCTCGAACCGAAAAATTCATTAACAACGGCTGATACAGGCTTGGCGTTAATCAGGTCATGCGGCATCATTGTTTCAATATCCTGCAGGCTCATTTTTTCTTTGATTGCCCGCTCCATGCGCACTAAACCGATGCGATATTGATTTTCAATAAGTTCTCCGACAGACCTTACTCTGCGGTTACCTAAATGGTCGATATCATCTACACTGCAATCACCGGCACCATTTTTCAAAGCGATCAAATATTTAACCGCGGACAAAATATCTTCATTGCGTAACACTGTCACGTCAGTCGGCACATTCAAATGCAATTTGTAATTCATCTTTGCCCGGCCCACATCCGAAAGATCGTAAGTTTCCGGTTCAAAAAACAGGCTCCGAAAAAATTTAGCTGCCGTTTCCGGCGTAGGAGGATTGCTTGGACGCAATCGGCGATATATTTCCAATACGGCATCTTCAGAAGTATCGATTTTATCCATCAACAAGGTATCCCGAATAGCAGCATTATCCAGATCTTCATCGAGATAAATGAAGTTTAACTCATTTATACCCTTCTGTCTGGCTGTTTCCAAACCATTTAAGGGCAATTCTTCATTGCAATGGAAGATAATTTCACCCGTTTTGGGATCACGAACATCCGAAGAAAGAATCTTTCCGGCAAGATCGGTTTCCTTGATGGCAATGCGCTTAACGCTGGCATCCAATACCCTTTTCAAAAGGGGTTTGGTCAGTTTACGCCCCTTCTTGATTATCACTTCCCCGCTTTTTGGATCTTTGATATCTTCAGGAGCTTTTTGACCGGCAAGCGTATCATCAGCGGTAAAATAAAGCTTTTCACCTTCAATTGTAACTTTTTCGATGCTGTAAAAATAATTGAGAATAAATTCCGTTGAATTGCCCATCGCCTTTAGCAAAATAGTTATTGGCATTTTACGGCGGCGGTCAATCCTCACATATAGAAGATCCTTAGAATCAAATTCCAAATCCAGCCAAGAACCTCTGATAGGAATAACTCGCGCTGAATAAATCAGTTTGCCGCTGGCCACGGTTTTCCCTTTGTCATGATCAAAGAAGATGCCGGGCGAACGGTGCAGCTGGCTGACAATAACCCGCTCCGTACCGTTAACTATGAAAGTGCCGTTTTCAGTCATCAGCGGGATTTCGCCGAAGTATATTTCTTGTTCCTTGATGTCGCGTATCGGCTTTGTCTCGGTTGCTTCCCTGCCGATTTTGGCGTCGGCAATACGGTCAGTATCAAATACGACCAGTCTCACCACAATTTTCAAAGGAGCGGCATAGGTCATGCCTTTTTGGATACATTCTTTTATGTCATACCGGACATCGCCAATTTTATAGCTGACAAACTCCAAAGAACATTTCCCGCTAAAATCCGAAATGGGAAAAACGCTCTTAAAAGCGCCCTGCAGACCGACATTGCTCCTTTTCGCGGCTGCCAAATCCTTTTGGAGAAATTTCTCGTAAGATGTTGTCTGGATTTCAATTAAATTGGGAATATCCAGTATCTTTTTTACCCGGCCAAAATTTTTTCTAAATTTGTCCATAGCATCCTTTAAATAAAATATTTGTTAGAGATTAAGTTATTTAATCTCGACGGTTCCACCAACTTCTTCAATTTTTTTCTTAATATCTGCAGCTTCATCTTTGGAAATGCCTTCCTTGATAGGCTTGGGTATTCCTTCCACCAGGTCTTTTGCTTCCTTGAGTCCTAATCCGGTAATCGCCCTTACGACTTTTATTACCTGAATTTTTTCCGCGCCAAAACCGGTGAGGATGGCGTTGAATTCTGTTTTCTCTTCAGCCGCTGCGGCTGTCGGAGCTCCACCCGGGACGGCCATCGCCGCCATCATCGGGGCTGCGGCAGAAACACCAAACTTTTCTTCCAATTCTTTCACCAGAGCGGAAAGCTCCAGCACGGTCATCTCTTCAATAAATTTTACGACGTCTTCCTTAGTAATTTTACCTGACATTTTTCTATCCTCTTTTCTGTATGTTTTATTAGTTTAAAGTTTTTTTCTTATCACAGTAGGCACTGAGCACTTGCACAAAGTTTCTCGGGACACCGCTTAAAACCGTCACGAATGATGTCGGCACCGTTGCCATAACCGAAACTAACTTACCCAAAAGGACATCCCTGCTGGGTAATTCCGCCAAGATGTTAAGATCGCCCTTGGTTAAAATCTTGCCATCCAGCGCACCGATTTTTATTTCCAGTTCCGGATTTTTTTTGGCAAAATCAATTAGAACTTTTGTCGGTTCCACCGGATCTTTATAGCTTAACACAACGGCAATGGGCCATTGGAACTGGTCGGCAAGAACACTGAAGCCTGTTTCTTTTGAGGCAATTCCCAAAAGAGTGTTTTTTACAACCTTCACTTCAGAGTTGGACTTGCGTAACGCATTTCTCAAAGCTTCCATCTTCTTGACGCTCATCCCGCTGAAACTGGTCAAAACGCCTAGTCTGGCTTCTTTAAGTTTCTCGTGCAGTTCGGATACTATTTGCTCTTTCGTTCTCCGATCCAATTTATCAGCCTCCTTTCCAAAAATAATTTAGTTGCCTGAGGCCGGAGAATATAGCCACATACAGAACAAAACGCCATTTTTTACCTAACTCCGATTCTCGTTTTTTAAAAAATGTTTTACTTACGAGTCTCGGTCTCGGCAGGCCGCTTTACGTTTAAACTTCTGTACCTGCTGTCTTCGACCTTTTTACTAAAACGATTAACTCCTCTTTTATTAAGCAATCTTAAAATCTAGAGGATCGATTCTCACACCCGCACCCATTGTGCTGGAGAGAGAAATACTCTTAATATAAATTCCCTTACTAGATGCCGGTTTTAATTTGATAATTGTCTCCAATAAGGCGCTTGCGTTTTCGCTCAATTTTTCGGCGCCGAAGGAAACTTTGCCCACGGGAGAATGAATGATTCCAGCTTTTTCCACGCGGAATTCGACTTTACCCGTTTTCAGTTCTTTTACCGCATTGGCCACTTCAAAGGTTACAGTTCCTACCTTGGGATTGGGCATCAAACCGCGCGGGCCTAAAATCTTGCCGATCTTTCCCACGGAACCCATCATATCCGGCGTGGCGATCACCCGGTCAAACTCCAGCCATCCGCCTTTGATTTTTTCAATAATCTCATCATTGCCGATTAAATCCGCGCCGGCTTCCAAAGCTTCTTTTTCCTTTTCGCCCTTGGCGAATACTAAAACGCGTACCGACTTGCCCAAACCGTTGGGTAAAACCACACTGCCCCGAACCATTTGATCGGCATGCGCGGGATTGACACCCAAACGAACAGCAAGATCAACCGTTTCGTCAAATTTGGGAGCAGGCATCGCTACAACCATTTCCGCGGCCTCTTTAAGTGTGTAGCGCTTATTCGTGCTAACTTTTGCTTTTGCTGCTAATATGCGTTTGCCTTTTCTTAACATGATAAAACCTCGTCCTTATTAACCCGCAATTTCTATTCCCATTGACCTGGCCGTACCGGCGATTATCTTTATAGCGCCTTCAATATTCACGGCATTTAAATCGTTAAATTTCAACTCGGCAATTTCCTGTACTTGCTTAGCTGTAACCGTACCCACTTTTTCTCTTTTGGGATCATTGGCACCTTTGGCAATTTTGGCCGCTTGCTTGAGCAGCACGGATGCCGGCGGCGTTTTGGTTATAAATGTAAAGGACCTATCTGCGTAAACGGTAATCACGACTGGAATAATCATTCCCTCTTGATTTTGTGTCATCGCATTGTACGCCTTGCAAAATTCCATAATGTTGACGCCATGCTGTCCCAACGCCGGACCTATCGGCGGCGAAGGAGTCGCCTTGCCTGCCTTTATCTGTAATTTTATATTTGCAATAACTTTTTTTGCCATATTGATCACCCTAATCGATAAATTTTTTAAGTATCGCTTAGCTGTATTATGAAGTATTAACCTTGCGTTACCTGAATGAAATCCAATTCTACCGGTGTCGGCCGGCCAAAAATGCTCACGATAACCCTGAGCTTGCTTTTTTCCGGCTTTACTTCATCAATAACTCCGTCAAAATTAGTAAACGGCCCATCGATGATTTTAACATGATCACCGACATCGAATTTAAATTTAGGCTTGGGCTTTAAAGTTCCCTCGTCAATCCTGATTTTTAAATTTTCTACATCCTTGTCCGATATGGGCGAAGGTTTATCCTTACTGCCGATAAAACCGGTTACTTTAGGCGTGTTTTTCACAATGTGCCAGGTTTCATCGCTCATTTCCATCCGGACAAGTATATAGCCGGGAAAAAACTTGCGCTTGGACGTTTTCTTTTCTCCTGCAATCAATTCCACGACATCTTCCTCAGGAATAAGAATATCCGAAAAATACTCCTGTGCGCCGGCCATCTCAATTCTTTCTTGCAGGCTCATTTTCACTTTGTTTTCGTATCCGGAATATGTGTGAACAACGTACCATTTAAAAGCCATTATGCTAACCTAAAATATATTTAACGAGTTTAGCAAGAACGTAATCAACTATACCTAGATAAATCGCTACAATAAAAACGATAATAATAACAACCGAAGTAGAAGCTAAGGTCTGCTTCGGGGAAGGCCAGGTAACTTTTTTCAGCTCCGTCTTAGCTTCGCTGAGAAATTGAATTACTTTTTGAAATATTCTTTTGATCTGTTCCATATTTTAAAATCCTTTGGCCAAAAGAAATGGCAGGCCAGGAGGGACTTGAACCCCCAGCATCCGGATTTGGAGTCCGGCGCTCTATCCATTAGAGCTACTGGCCTATGCCCGTATCACCTATTTTGTTTCCCTGTGCAGCTTATGCCCCCGGCAAAACTTGCAGTATTTGTTCATCTCCAGGCGGTTCTGGATGGTGCGCTTATTTTTTGTCGTAACGTAATTTCTTTGCTTGCATTCCGTACAAGCCAATATAATATTGCTCCTCATAACTCTCCTTAACTGGAGCCCACGACCAGGATTGAACTGGTGACCTCATCCTTACCAAGGATGTGCTCTACCAACTGAGCTACGTGGGCGCAATCTCTTAGACTTTGCCCGTATTTTATAAAATACTTGGAGCGGGAAACGGGATTCGAACCCGCGACCCTCAGCTTGGAAGGCTGACGCTCTAGCCACTGAGCTACTCCCGCTTATCCAGCTTCAAAAAATCCTTGGTGGAGGGGGGAGGATTCGAACCTCCGTAGGCTCCGCCGGCAGATTTACAGTCTGCTCCCTTTGGCCGCTCGGGAACCCCTCCAGTATATAATAGCCAAACTGGAGCTGGCGATGGGACTCGAACCCGCAACCTGCTGATTACAAATCAGCTGCTCTACCGATTGAGCTACGCCAGCAAATCCCACCTTATTTCTCTTTAAATATTAAGCCCTTATGCCTTTAAACACAAAAAGACACAACTACGCCCTTAAGCGAATTGCCGAATCTAATTTTTATGGCTGGTTTTGTCAAGTAAATTTTTAAAAAATCTTATAGATAGGCGTGAAATCTGAGCTGGCTGGATGTATCTGCAGATATCTTTCCCCCGCACTTCAATTAAGGAAGGTGATTTTTGGTAGGGCGACGCCAAAGCTCACGGGGAGGCGGGCGTAGCCTGCCGATCCGCTGTATTGAATTGTTAGCTTTTGATTTGTTTGAATTTTTCTCTACCTGTGGAACTCATATTCTCAATTAACCAAAAGCCATTACTTTCGAATTCTAATTCATGCATTTCAAAATTATTTACCTTCCAGAATTGTGAAGGGAAAATTATTATCATCGATCTATTTTTTTCTAATTTTATCATCACAAAAAATGATTCCTTTGTTCCTTCTTTCAATTCAGTATTTGAACCTTGAGGATAATCATGAATAATTGTAGAGATAGTGCTTAGATTGAGTTTATGACCATCAAATGCCAATGTTGAATGACCATAAATCTGATTAAAAATTTTTAGCTGTCTATCAGTAACATGCCTTTTTAATTTTATATATTCGATTGTAGCTTCCTTATCTGACTGAAATTTTCCGCATAATCGTGAATCAATGGGCCAGAAATAAGTAATTAGTCCTATAGTTCCGATGAGAAACAAGATGAAGATTAACAAAAATATTTTTTTAAAACGTTTCATATCGCCTTTGGTATGAAGCTAACAATGTTTATACAGTCTGTATAAATCTGTAAACACAGACTGCTGCTTTCTGTATAAAACGTTTTTCTGTGGTTTTAATGCTACAATTATTATTAAATTAATTCAAGCCTTTAAATCTTGATTCGTATTATTTCGTTTCCGATTTATACAGACTGTATAAATCGGTTAAAGGCCGTCAAAAGGACTTCGCACACCGTCGCCCCCTTTGCTTAAAACATGGGTATAGATCATAGTCGTTTTCAAATCTTTATGGCCAAGAAGTTCCTGCACTGTTCGTATATCATATCCGTCTTTAAGCAGGAAAGGATTTTTGGGCAACATCGTTTTTCACCAATAAGACATTTTTTACGGCATTGAAAAAAATGCTTTGACAATAATTAAGATTTGCATTAATGTTTTATAAAATTTTTTAAAATGAAGGCTGTAAGAACGATGTCGGACATAGCGAGAAATCAGAATTTAGCAATTAACATTCTATCCCTGCTTTTGGGTCTCGCCCTGTTGCGCCTTTTACTTGGGGCTCGCCGCTCATCGTTTTTAGGTCGTCACTAGAACTATATAAATAACTGATTCCCTAAAAGGCCGTGGGCGGAAAAACCCACGGCCTTTTTTATTGTAAAAAATTACTTAACCGGAGGCACTAAGATGAAAAAAGAGAAAAATCGCGTTTATATTTTTGATACGACATTGAGAGATGGTGAACAATCACCGGGCTACAGCATGAACACGGAAGAAAAGCTAATTCTCGCCCGGCAACTCGAAAAACTGGGTGTCGATATAATCGAGGCGGGATTTCCCATCGCGTCCGAGGGAGATTTCGATGCAGTCAAACAAATCGCCAAAGAGATTAAAAAATCACAGGTGGCGGGACTGGCGCGCGCCAACAAACTCGATATTGACCGTGCCTGGCAGGCAATAAAAGGCGCTGCTCATCCCCGCATCCATACGTTTATCTCCTCATCAGATATTCATTTGAAGTATCAGCTCAAAAAGAGCCGCGAAGAGGTACTCAAAGAAGCTGTCGCCGCTGTTAAACTGGCGCGCTCTTACACGGAAAATATCGAATTCTCGCCAATGGACGCTACGCGTTCGGATAAGAACTATCTGGTCGAAATGGTCTCGGCAGTCATTGACGCGGGAGCTTGCACAGTCAACATTCCCGATACTGTCGGCTACGCCATTCCAGATGAATTCGGCGATCTGATCGCCTATCTTTATGCCAACGTCAAGAACATGGGCGACACGATTGTGGCCGTCCATTGTCATAACGATTTGGGTCTGGCCGTAGCCAATTCGCTGGCCGCTATCAAACAGGGGGCAAGGCAGGTCGAATGCACGATCAACGGCATCGGCGAACGGGCGGGCAACACAGCGATGGAAGAAATAGTCATGGC
Source organism: Syntrophaceae bacterium UBA7544 (assembly GCA_002479215.1). Classification (GTDB taxonomy): domain Bacteria; phylum Desulfobacterota; class Syntrophia; order Syntrophales; family Smithellaceae; genus UBA4810. The sequence goes on along the minus strand of DLME01000283.1, from coordinate 5,503 downwards.
TCTGCAAACGCGCAAAGACCTTTATGGTCTTTATACAAAAATCAATACCGACCAGATTTACAAGACATCGCGCCTCTTGACACAAATTACCGGTATACCGGTTCAACCCAACAAGGCTATCGTCGGCGCCAATGCTTTCGCGCATGAATCCGGCATTCATCAGGACGGACTGATTAAGGAAAAAATCACTTATGAGATCATGACGCCGCAGTCTGTCGGCATCAGCGATACACACATTGTGCTGGGCAAGCATTCCGGGCGCAATGCCATATTCCACCACTTGAAAAAAATGGGCTACGACCTGAATGATGAGCAAATCACCAAAGTCGCGGCACGCATAAAGGACCTGGCGGATGTCAAAAAAGATATTTATGACGAAGACCTGGAAGCGATTCTTTCCGAGGAAATTTACCGGGGCGAAGATAAATACAATCTGGTGTACCTTAATGTGGTGAGCGGCAATGTCGCCATTCCCACAGCGACCATGGAAATGCAGGTAGGCAAAAACGTTGTGCGGGAAGCGGGATTCGGCAACGGGCCGGTGGACGCGACCTTCGCGGCGATTCGCAACATCACCAAAACCAATTATCCGCTCATGAAATACGCGGTTAACGCCATAACCGGCGGCTCTGACGCGCAGGGTGAAGTGACCGTCCAGCTTAAATACAACGGCCATTCAGTTGTCGGCCGCGGCGCGCACCCGGATGTTATCGTTGCTTCGGCCAAAGCATACATTAACGCTCTCAACAGGCTGGAATTTTTAAAGGAAAATACTAAAAAGGTTAAAGTTGAATAAACATAAAAAATAAGATAAGGACAGTTTCCTTTTCCTGAATAATCGAGGAGAAAAGATGGGTAATACCATAACAGAAAAAATATTAATGGCGCATACAGACCTGAAAGAAATCCGCGCAGGTCAATTAATTAACGCTAAAGTGGATATAGCTTTGGGCAACGATATTACCGCGCCCATTGCCATCAAGGAATTCCAGAAAGCGGGCGGGAAAAAAGTTTTTGATAAAAATAAGGTCGTCCTTGTTCTGGATCATTTCACGCCGAATAAAGATATTGATTCCGCCCAGCAGTGCAAGTTTGTCCATGAATTCGCCATGGAGCAGCAAGTAACTCATTTTTACGAAGGCGGACAAGTAGGCATCGAACACGCGCTGTTGCCGGAGAAAGGTATCGTGCTCCCCGGAGATTTAGTCATTGGTGCGGATAGCCACACCTGCACTTATGGCGCACTGGGCGCTTTTGCCACCGGTGTCGGCAGTACGGATCTGGCCGCCGTTATGCTCACCGGCGAACTCTGGTTCAAAGTGCCGCAGTCGATGAAATTTATAATTAAGGGTAAAATGCCCAAATGGGTTTCGGGAAAAGATTTGATTTTGAACATCATCGGACGCATCGGTGTGGACGGAGCTCTTTACAAAGCAATGGAATTTGCCGGTGAAACAATCGGTAAATTGCCGATGGCTGACAGACTCTCTATGGCCAATATGGCCATTGAAGCCGGAGCCAAAAACGGCATTTTCGCTCCCGATGCGATCACTAAAGAGTACGTGGAGCCGCGGGCAAAACGGCCTTATAAATTTTATTCTTCCGATGCTGACGCTGTCTATTCAGATACTATTGAAATTGACGCTGGAAAACTGGAACCACAGGTTGCTTTCCCCCATTTACCATCTAATGTTAAAGGCGTAAGTAAAGCGAGGAATATCAAAATAGATCAGGCGCTAATTGGTTCCTGCACCAACGGGCGGATTGAAGATTTAAGAATTGCCGCCGCTATTCTGAAAAAACGTAAAGCGGCGTCAACGGTAAGGTTAATCGTTGTCCCGGCAACTCCGGACATATATAAGCAAGCAATAAAGGAAGGGCTTATCGAAATCTTTATGAATGCCGATGCGGTCATCAGCCCGCCTTCCTGCGGCGCGTGTCTGGGAGGGCATCTGGGAATTCTGGCTGAAGGCGAACGAGCTGTGGCGACAACAAACCGTAACTTTGTCGGCCGTATGGGCCATCCCCAAAGCGAAGTCTACCTGGCCAGCCCCGCTGTCGCGGCTGCCTCTGCCATACTGGGCAGGATTGCTTCACCCGAGGAATTGTAACCAAGGGCATACAATCCCACTTAGCTTCGCAAGTGGGATAATTCGACCAACAAGCTTCAGTGCACTCTGTTTCTGAAGCTTAGGTCTCATTAAAAGAGGATTTTTAAAAAAATGATACTAAAAGGAAAAGTATGGAAATTCGGCGATAATATCGACACCGATGCCATCATTCCCGCGCGCTATCTTACAACTTCTGATCCGCAGGAGCTGGCCAAACACTGCATGGAAGATGCCGATCCCGCCTTTATCACCAAAATGAAGCCCGGAGATATAATTGTCGGCGGAGAAAATTTCGGCTGCGGTTCCTCCCGCGAACATGCGCCCATCGCCATTAAAGCGGCGGGCGTTTCCTGTGTGGTGGCCAAAAGCTTTGCCCGTATTTTTTATCGCAACTCTTTCAATATGGGTCTGCCGATTTTTGAATCCCGCGAACTTATGGGCGCGATTAAGGATGGAGATGAAATATCTCTGGATAGCGCCAAAGGAATTATCACCGTTACCAAGGGAAATAAAATATTCAGCAGCAATTCAATTCCTCCCTTCATGGAGCAATTAATTTCCGACGGCGGTTTGATGAAGCATATTGGGAAGAAGAGGAAAGAATCACGGGTATGAAACCAAAACAAGCTTTGAAAACATTTTACAGCAAGATGCTGGGTATCATACCCTCCGCTTCGCGGGATTGTTCAACTTAGCAATTCCGCTGCGCTGCGCTTTCGGAATTGGAGTTTCAACAATGAAACAAAAAGATTTTAAAATAGCCGTTTTTGCCGGTGACGGAGTCGGCCCGGAAATAATAAAAGAAGCTTTAAAAATTTTGAGATTAATCTCCGCTAAAAGAAATATTAATCTTATACTTACAGAAGGATATATCGGCGGCAGCGCCTTTGATCTTATGGGCATTCCTCTGCCGCAACAGAGTCTTGATCTGGCGCTGCACTGCGATGCGGTTTTGCTCGGAGCCGTAGGCGGCCCTAAGTGGGAGACTCTGGATTATAGCTTAAGACCGGAAAGGGCGCTTTTAGGATTACGGGAAAAACTAGGACTTTTTGCCAATTTGCGGCCGGTTGTCGCCTTTGACGAGCTTTTAGATGCCTCTCCTTTGAAGAAAAGTATTATCCAGGGCATTGATATTATGATTGTCCGCGAATTGACCGGTGATGTTTATTTCGGTCAGCCGCGAGGCATGTCGCGAGGGAAAGACGGCAAACGTACAGGCATCAATACCATGGTTTATACCGAAGATGAAATCAAGAGGATTGCCGTCCGGGCTTTTGAAATCGCCCAGGAGCGAAGAAAAAATCTTGTTTCCGTGGATAAAGCCAATGTTCTCGAAAGTACCGAGCTCTGGCGCTCTGTAGTTACGGAAGTCGGCCGCGACTATCCCGAAGTGACTTTAAAGCACATGTACGTTGATAACTGCGCCATGCAACTTATTCGCAATCCGGCGCAGTTCGACGTAATTGTTACGACCAATTTGTTTGGCGACATATTAAGCGACGCGGCCGCCATGCTGACCGGTTCCATCGGTATGCTTCCTTCAGCTTCTCTGGGCAAAGATACAGCTTTATATGAGCCCATTCACGGTTCAGCACCGGATATAGCTGGGAAAAATATTGCCAATCCATTAGCTATGATTCTTTCAGTGGCGATGATGTTGCGCTATTCGCTAATGATGCCGCAGGAAGCCATTTTAGTCGAAAAGGCCGTTACGGAAACCTTAAAAGAGGGCTTCCGGACGCAGGATATTAATCAGCAAGATAAGAAACTCATCGGCACCGAAAAAATGGGCGACAGTGTTGTAAAAAACCTGCATAAACTTTTAAATTGATGGGCACGTTAATAAATAAAATATCGCCGTTTGTAAGCAAAGCCCTGTGAGGATAAAAAAGATGGAATCTATCGTTTTTTTTGAAAAGATAGTAATTGATCCTCCTCGCGCAAAAATATACCAGCGTCTTGGCTTTAAAAAAAGAACCACCCAAATTCCAGTAAACCAGCGAAAAGAAACCGACGGCTTCATTGACGAAGCCGTATCGATTATTTCACTGCAGGGATCTTTACTGCGGACTCCCATTGATAAAAATGATGGAAAGAAAATATTTTTGGCCGGTAATTTGATCTTTGACAGCAAAAAATTGTCCTCATTCCTCTCCGACTGCGAAGAAGCCGCGCTCATGGGCGCCACTGCCGGCAACTCCATTATGGAGGCAATTAAAGAAAAAACGAATCAGGATAATCTGGCCGTCGCTGTGGTTTACGACGCCACAGCCAGCGAAATAGTCGATGCAGGGCTGGATTGGATTATGGGTTATCTAAATCAACAAGTTCGCCGCGAAAGAAAAACTCTTTTGCCGCGGCGTTTTTCCGCAGGCTATGCCGACTTTGATCTGAAAAATCAAAAAATAATTTATCAAAAACTCCAAATGGAAAAAATTGGCGTAACCATCACTGACGAATTTATACTGCTTCCGGAAAAATCCGTCACCGCGGTGAGCGGCATTTACGGTTAAAACGAGGAGCTGTTATTACCCTTGGAAAAAATCACACTTCTTGTTTCAAAGATGATATAAGAACATGCTCAAAGAAAACAAACACCTAAGTTTCGGGAAGCATTCTTAATGATAAACAGCAAAATTAAAAACCTCTTGACGAGAAAAATTATAATTTTGGATGGCGCTACCGGCACCGAATTGCAAAAAAAGGAAATGCCGGCAGGAGTTTCTCCTGAACTGTGGTGTTTGGAAAACCAGAACGTTATTAAGGAGGTTCACACCTCTTACCTGCAATCGGGAGCGCAAATAATTTATACCTGCACCTTTGGCGCCAATCGCTTTAAGCTCAATCAATATGGCTCTATGGATAATACCCGGCAGATTAATCGTCAACTGGCACGCCTGGCTAAACAAACTGCCGGTAACAAAGCACTCGTTGCCGGCGATATTGGTCCGACCGGTCTTTTTATCAAACCTTTCGGCCCGCTGGATTTTGAAGAAGCCGTGAATGCTTTCCAGGAACAAGCGGCCGGTTTGATTGAAGGGGGATGTGATCTTATCGTCATTGAAACGATGATAGATATTCAGGAAGCACGGGCGGCTTTATTGGCCGTAAAAGAAATTAAGGATATTTTTACCATCGCTTCCATGACCTACGAAAAAGATGGTCATACACTCAACGGCACCGATCCGGTAAGCGCACTCATCACTCTGCAAAGCCTCGGCGCGGATGCCGTGGGCTGCAATTGTTCTACTGGACCCGAAAAAATGGTAGAATTCATTGCTGCTATGAAGCCTTATGCAACAGTGCCGCTGGTCGCTAAACCTAACGCCGGGGTTCCTCGCCTCGAAGACGGCAAAACGATATTTGACATGGATGCCGGGACTTTTGCCTCT
>DLME01000119.1 GCA_002479215.1 Syntrophaceae bacterium UBA7544 | reverse complement strand
ATGTCCTCTTCCGGCTCCCAGACGTCCTCACGCCCGCCAGCGAAGCCGAAGGTTTTGAACCCCATCGACTCGATGGCGCAGTTGCCGGCGAGGATCATCAGGTCGGCCCAGGAGATTTTCTTGCCGTATTTCTGCTTGATCGGCCAGAGCAGACGGCGCGCTTTGTCAAGGTTCACGTTGTCGGGCCAGCTGTTGAGGGGCGCCAGGCGTTGGGAACCGGAGCCCGCACCCCCGCGGCCATCGCCCATGCGGTAAGTTCCGGCGCTGTGCCACGCCATTCGGATGAAGAGCGGCCCGTAGTGACCCCAGTCGGCTGGCCACCAGTCCTGAGAGTCGGTCATCAGAGCATAGAGGTCCTTCTTCAGGGCCGCCAGGTCGAGCTTCTTGAATTCCCTGGCGTAGTTAAACGCCTCGCCCATCGGATTGCTTTTCTGCGAGTGCTGATGGAGAATCCTGAGGTTCAATTGGTTCGGCCACCAGTCACGGTTCGACATGCCGGCGCCGGAAATGGGTTTGCTCATCCTGCCCGTTATCGGGCACTTGCTTTCTTCAGTCATGTTATTTCCTCCTTTCATAATGAGAATAGTTGAAAAGTGCTGCACAATTTATGGTTATTTTACCTTTCCTTATCTAATCTGGAATGATTCCAGTCAAAAAATAAAAGCCGCTTATCTGCTTCTTTCACCGTCGGTTTATATGCCGCGAGGCTGTAGGATAAGAAGATTAGTCGGGTCGCTTCAGACAGTCGCGGCAATACCCGTGGAATTCCATCCGGGTATCGGTGACGACAAATCCCGATTTTCGGGCAATGTCTTTGGGTTCAAGGTTCGCAGGAATATGGTAATCAATAATTGTTCCGCACCGTTTGCAGATGAGGTTAATATGTTCAGACAGATTGCCGTCATAACGGTTTTCCATCCGGTCAAACTCCAGTTGCTTGATCAGTCCGCTTTCGGAAAACTCCTTGAGCGTTGCGTAAACCGTGGAGAGGCTGACGCGTTTGGCTTTCTTTCGGGCCTCATTATAGATGAGCGAAGCGCCCGGATGCGCATCGCAATTTTCCGCCAGCGCGTCGATAATCGCCAGACGCTGTAGCGTAATTTTGAGGCCTTTTTCCTTCAACTGACCAATTAGGTCTTCTTTGTTAATCTTTTTCATTTCGGAATCATTCCAGTTTATATATTGTAGTAACGCCATCAGGTGCGTCTTGTCAAGTTGTTTTTGAACAGTTGAAAGAGGCACATAAACTATCCGGTTATGGAGTGAAAGTGGGGTCAAATCTTTACCATTGACGTTTGATAAAGGAATACGGCTGCGATTCATTTTTTTTAGACTGGTTACAGAATAATCAAAACCATCTCATTGGGTGGATGAACTTATGGATCGGGAAAATTACATAAGGTAGAAATCCCACGTCGTCGTAGATGCCCTTCAGGGTACTACGCTTCTGGGATAATTCCCAATAGCCTTTGGCTATTGGATAGTTCGACTTCCTCTTCAAACTTCACTTTGTTCGTTTTCAGCGAGTCTCACTACGACTAACGACTCCTATAGTCGTCGAGTCTCATTATTATGCGGGCGCTGCGCGGCGTCGCTTCGATCCCAATTCTAAAAAAGCGATCTCTGAATCTAACTTCCTACAATGTTGTTTTTATGTTTTTTCCAATTCACACAATATTTCAACCCGTAATAAAGGATGCTCTGTTTCCCTCCTTTTTTAAAAAAAATAATGTGCTATAATGATGTTCAACACATCTGGAAAAACTAAGTTTATTAAAAGAGCGCAGGGTTTTGTGTTTTAAAGGAGCAGCGATGAAGAAATGTCCATTCTGTGATGGAGAGATTCAAGACGATGCAATAAAATGCCGGCACTGCACTATGACTTTACCTCAGGTTAAAGCTGCCAAGCAAGATACGTCAGAACAAAAAGTTCCGCCGCCAAAAGTTTCTATGAAAAAATGTCCATTCTGTGATGGAGAGCTTCAAGATGATGCAATAAAATGCTGGCACTGCACTATGGCCTTACCTCCGGTTAAAGTTGCCAAACAAAATATATTAGAACAAAAAGTTCCGCCGCGAGAAGTTTCAAAGATAACCGAGGAACCACCTCCGAGACCATCATCACAGCAAAGTGCAGTTAGCACACCTCACATAGAGGAAACAAAGGTAAAAACAGAAACCCTTTCGAGACCATCACCACAGCAAAGTGCAGTTAGCACACCTCACATAGAAGAAAGAAAGGTAAAAGCAGAAACTCTTTCGAGACTATCACCACAGCAAAGAGCAGTTGGCAAACCTCATATAGAAGAAAATAAGCTAAAAGCTAAAACTCTTAATAAAGCTGTCATTATATCTATACTAATTATTATCGTACTCGCTGGCATTCTGTTCACAATTGCAAACCTAAACAAAAGGGAAGAGCTAGTATCGGTAGCGACTCCTAAAGTCGAAGCACCCGTTGCGCAACCGGCACCTGCACCAGCTCCAGTACCAGATCAACCAACTGGTCCAACCTCAAATGAAGATTTAGAAAGAATTGCTAAAGAAAAACATTTTAATACCATAAGAAGCGCTCATCCAGACTTTGATAATTTAAGGGATTCAGGAAGAATTGTGGCGTGGATACAAAAACAACCAAGGCGTTTGAGAGATTCACTGCTGAAGACTTATAACGAGGGCGATGCTGATTCTGTGATTGCCCTTTTAAATCAATTTAAGAAGGACAACAACAGTACGCGACTACGCAAATATAAAGTAAAAGTTCCTAAGAAGGATATCTCAGTTACCAATCGTCCGGTGGATTCAGAAAAGCATTACCAAGCAATAGAGGGGCTAAAGGGAATAGAATTACAGAACGGGAATGTCATTGAAGGACAAGTAATCAGTTTTAGCGGTGACATGGTAAAGATTCGCACAAAAGACGGAAAAATATTAACATATTCGTTTATGAAAGAAGTTAAGATATTTATTTATTAATGGGAAATACAATTGTAGAAAACTGGTAGAATAGTTTCTTTTACGATATTCAAATCATCGGGGAAGGGGAAAGTGAAGTTCGTATATTAAATGTTAGCACCTTACAACCAGTAATCTTCAATTTTAAGAGCCACGTAAAACTGAAACTTAGTAGGTGTAGTCAGTAAGCACTTCTTCCTGTAAGGGAGCATTTGGGATTTTTCATGGGCATACTTTCTTTCAAATGGTAATCTTTATCGATTGTTATCCACAATGAGATGATTTTTTCGGACAGTAAGCAATATCTTATCAAATTATCAAAAACACCGTCAGGGGAAAAATAATTGACATACCAATAGAACTTTACTATATTTTTCATGTTAGAAAGCAAAAGCTTATAAAATTAAATAAGAACCTGATTTCACGATTTATCGAAAGCACTGATTAAAAGGAGGAAAAGATGAAGAAAACACTATTTATACTTTTCATTGTTATGTCTTTTGCAGGCTATGCCCTGGCTGATGAAATGGTAATAAAGGTAAATCTGGTAACTGATCAGGGTATCGGCAAGTACATTGGCACCGTTACTGCCACCGATAGCCAGTACGGCCTTATTCTCACCCCTCAACTAAGCGATCTCTCTCCCGGCATGCATGGATTTCATGTACATCAAAATGCTGATTGCAATCATGCCATGAAAGAGGGCAAGCATGTTGCGGCTCTTGCCGCAGGTGGGCACTACGACCCCCTTAAAACCGGCAAGCATGAAGGGCCATACGGAAAAGGGCACCTGGGAGACCTACCCGCCCTTTATGCAGGGACTGACGGCAAGGCAACTCTGCCTGTTGTCTCACCGCGGCTGAAAGTCTCAGACCTTAAGGGGAGATCATTGATGGTTCATGCGGGCAGCGACAATTATTCAGACTATCCCGAAGCTCTCGGCGGCGGCGGTGCCCGAGTTGCCTGCGGCGTGATACAGTGAAACGATGCCAATCGTTTTTGTTAATCTGCCGAGTGTACCCTATCCTATCGACAAAGTAATGATTAAAACTTTTTTAGCCAATCGCCAGTTTTATGAAAAGGAGGGCAAAGAAATCTATCCCGATAGTTTCTCTCTCGAAAAAGATCTGCCGAAGATAAAAGCACCAGCTTTAATTCTTTGGGGCA
>DLME01000074.1 GCA_002479215.1 Syntrophaceae bacterium UBA7544 | reverse complement strand
GGAAGGGACAGATGATTTGAGTTTTTCGTAATATTCCAATTTCCCTGTAGTCATCAGCTCTACAATTTTTTTGCCGATAGCCTCGCCTACGCCTTCGATTTCATAAATTTTCCCCTGCTGCACCACTTCATTAAGATCAGATTCTACTTTTTCCAGATTGCGGGCGGCATTCATATAGGCACGGGATTTAAAGGGATTTTCTCCGGTCAATTCCAAAAGAACCGCTATATCTTCAAGAATTTTGATGATTGTTTCTTTGGTGACCATTTTTTTCACAAATATTTAACCTGTTATCTTATCTTTTATATATCCCCAAAGTATTTCGATAAAAGCTAATTCTCTTGTGATATTTTTGTTGAGGCATTACTTGACATTCTACATTGAACAATATATAAGGCGCGCACCTTACATAAAAATTATTTCCCGACGTCCCCATCGTCTAGAGGCCTAGGACACGGGCCTTTCACGCCTGTAACTGGGGTTCGACTCCCCATGGGGACGCCAATACTTAAAAAAGGGCAAACTGCATTCGGTTTGCCCTTTTTTGTTTACCTGAAGCTTATTTTCCTTTTTTCTTAGTTGTGCTCTTTTTCGGCTTTGTTTTGGCCTCCGCGATCGGTTTCTTTTTTGATTTTTTATCAGTGATGGCTGCCGTCTTTGTTTTAGGCTTTGGTTTAGGTTTTGGTTCGTCCTTTGCCTTTGGTGTTTTTGGTTTTGGCTTTGCTTTTGGTGCCTCGGCCTTTGGCTGTTTCTCAGGTTTTAGTGCGATTTTTGCCTCCGGCGCCTTTGCCTTTGGTTTTGGTGCTGGCGGCGCAGGTTCCGGCTCTGGGGCTAAAGGTAGTTTCTCGGGCTTCGGCTCAGCTGGTATGGGCTTCGGTACCGGAGTAGGTTCCGGCTCTGGAACCAATGGCAGTTTCTCCGGCTCAGGTTCAACTTGCAGGGGCCTTGGTGCCGGCTCTGGAGGTGGGGCTACTGGTTTTTTCTCCGGCTTAAACTTAGTCATTTCTGGTGGTACCTTTTCTACTGGTACCGGCGGCGGCTCAGGTTTGGGCACAGGTCTTGGTTTAGGTTCACGTACCGGGGATATTGGCTGTTTCGGGGGCTTCGGTTCAGCCTCAGCAGAAACAGGCTTGGGTTCGGGTGCCGGTTTGGGCACAGCCTTCGGTTTTTTCTCTTTTTTCTTTGGTTCGGCTAACTTTTGCGCTTTTGCCTGCGCTAATTCCTGGACGCGTTGAACAAATTTCTCCAGCGCGGCAATTCTTATATTGGTTTGTCTGATTTTTGCCTTAAGATTTTTAACAAGGGGGTCGCTCTGCGCTTTTTCTTTGCTGATCCCCTTTTGGGCTAATTTCTGCAATCGTAAATCCAGTTTTTTCTCTAGGATCCGGCGCTGTTCAATTCTCACATTTTTACTTTTCGACGGCATTTTTTCCTCCACATGCATTTTAAAATAGTTTACTGATTAATATAAGCTAACAATATTTTTCACCGAAATCTACAAAAATATTTTTACTGTTTACTCGATGTTAGTTTTTCCTAATTATTTTCCCGGCACCAACTTACCGCCTAAGCTACCATCTTTTGTTCATCTTGTCGCCAATAAACCGATTACTTCAATATGCTCGGTTTGTGGAAACATGTCCACAGGTAAAAGGCTAAGCAGGGCATAACCATGCTCATCTAAATATTTAACGTCCCGCGCCTGCGTCGCCGGATTGCAGGAAACATAAATAATCCTTTGCGGCTTTAAATCCGTAATTGTCTTCAATACTGATTCGCTACAGCCGCTGCGGGGCGGATCAAGCACAAGCAAATTGCTTTCTCTTTTTGAAGATAAAAATTACCCCGGCAAAACATTTTCGACTTTTCCCTGGATAAACCTAACGTTCTTCACATCCGCGTTTTCGGCATTTATTTGCGCATATTTTACCGATTTTTCGCTTATTTCAATACCGACAATACTTTGGGCATAAGGCGCCAGAAAAATCGAAAAAAGACCGCTGCCGCAATAGGCATCAATTAAAATATTTATTTCTTTAGACATTGCCAGACGGCAAACCTCATCCACCAATTGATCTGTCAAATACAGATTTGCCTGAAAAAATCCTCCTCGATGCACTAAAAACGTTTTCCCCCTAACCACCCTGGTGACTGTACCTTTCTGATCGGCAAGAAGACCTGACCAAATTGTTAAACGAGCATCATTATTGCGCAACTGTTGTTTATTTAGCCGCAATATACGCAATTTGTCATTTATTGTTTCTTCCATAATTTCACAGCGCTCAATATCCACAATTTCCCCGCCGGAAACATCTAAGAAACCGATTTTACAGCCGCTAGATGTTATCAAGGAATGAAGCTCGGCCTTTCCCCGATAATTATAAACGTTTGAGGCAGCTATGGTCTTCCCAATGGATGGAGTCACAATTTTGCCGATTTTTCGGAATACTTCTTCTACCTGCTTTTTTTTAATTTCCAGTTGGTATTCATAATTTAAGTGCTGGTAGCAACAACCGCCGCAGTTTTCATAATAGCAGCACAAAGGGCTTATTCGCACCGGTGACGGTTTGACTATCTGCAATATTTTACCGCGGGCAAATTTCTTTTTGAGCTGAACAATTTCAACTTCCAGTTCATCTTCCGGAGCGGCAAAGGGAACGAATACCACAAAATTGTCGACGCGTCCGACTCCTTCCCCGCCAAATGCTACTGATTCGATTTTTATAACAATGCGGTCTTTGAGCTGCATAACTCTCCAGTTTAGACTTTTACAAAACTTTCCTGTTCAGCGGGAGCATATAGTATATGAGAAATAATAGTCAATACGAGCAGTATTTTCTTTACAACTTGGATTAATGTTGTTAATTAAATCCGCAACTAAAATTATAATGGATTAATAGGAATTAATATGTCCTCGAAAAGAAAATCTATCCTCTGCCCCAACTGCCGCAAGCTTATCAGCTCTGACGAGCCTTCCTGCCCTTATTGCGGACTTTTACGCCCGGGTTTGCACAATACTGCAGGAATTATCAGAAATATTTTCTTCGCTTTCAACCCGGTAATGACCATTATCTACATCAACATCGCTTTTTATATTCTGGCCTTGCTTTTAAATCCACAGGGAATGTTTTCCGGCGGCAGCCCTTTTACTTTTCTCTCTCCTTCGGGTCAAAGCCTTTTTCTATTGGGAGCAACCG
>DLME01000001.1 GCA_002479215.1 Syntrophaceae bacterium UBA7544 | reverse complement strand
TAGCCGCATACAATCACATGACCCTCCAAAGACAATCCGCGCGCCATACAAACACCAGTCAGCGTCAAACGCTATTTTCCTTTCGTATGCTGTCTTATTATTCCTTATCAATCTTTTTTATGCTCTGACAGAAATGTATCTATTTCTTTAAATGCAGCATCAATGTCCTCATACCTGGAAATCCTGAACCTTTTGTTGCCTGTTATCATTGCCGACGGCTCGTTTCTCGATCCATTATACAGGCACAAAACAGGTATGCCAAGCGATTCAGCCTTGCACAGCTCATATCCAACGCCAAGTGAAGGCGTAGATATCTCCGCGACCATCACGTCAGCCTTGTTCAGCCAATCCACATCCCTTTCATAAATCTCCTCTGCAGCCAGTTGCTCGCCGCTCGAGGTTATGTTGACATTGCCCAGGTGCTCAGTGAGCACCTTGCCGTACCTGCCCATATGCTCTATCAGCTTGCGGTACAATCCGACGTCCTCCCTTCCGCCGCGTATCGAACCAGCAAAATAAATATTCATTGTTCCACTATGCCTAATTTAGAACCGACAGGCTAAAAAGAGATGGTGCATTGCCAGGTATGGGCAAATCGCGCCAATTAAAGTATCTTCAATTCCTTTTCAGCAGCCTCAAATTGCTTCTGATGATGCGCGCCATCGCATAATGGCTTGTTCTTCGAGTACCCGCACCTGCAGAGCGCAACCTGCACGTTCCCGTCTACCAGTATCAAGGCCGGCCCGTCCTTTACGGCATTTACTTTGACTTCTGTCATAGAACCACGATTAGGATTGGTTGTAAAACTATATAAACATATAGCATATCCTATATTGAGTCTGCTTCATGCAACCACTTTTGATTATCGGGCCACGTATGGTTGTCAGATGTGGTTGTCTCTAAGGCGATTATCTACGCAGAAACTGTGAGATCTCACAAGTTACTAGGTTACCGAATTGCTCTGTCGATACTATTTTATCTGCAGGAGTGTCTGGTTTCTTTAGCTCCGTTGTCCTGTAACCATTGCCAAAAACCGCAAAAAGTGCGCTCCAGACAGTTTCAGCCTCTTCGTATAATCCAAAACTTTTCTCAAGCATTAGCGCTACGGATCCAATCATTGAAAATGGATTTGCAATGCCTTTTCCGGCTATGTCAGGGGCAGAACCATGCGCGGGTTCGAAATAGCCTTTGCCAGTTTCTGGGTTTAGGCATGCAGAAGGCATTAAACCCAGACTGCCCAGAATTCCTCCCGCTTGATCCGTCAATATGTCCCCCTGCATGTTTTCGAGCAGAACCACACCGTTATATTGTGACGGGTTCACGACAAGCTGGAAGGCCATATTATCCACAATCACATCCTGTAATTTTACTCCGGGATAATGTTTAACCGCAACTTCGTGAATAATGTGATTCCACAGCCGCCCTTCCGCCATTACGTTTTGTTTGCTGACATTGGTTAATTTTCCGTTCCGCCTTATGGCCTCTTTAAACGCAACATGCGCTATCCGCTCGACCTGCGTGCGCTCGTATCTTCCCTCATCTACCGCGAACTCCCAGTTATTCTCGCTGCCCTCGACTTTCCGGCCGAAATAATTGCCCCCTACCAGCTCCCGGATCATCAGGATGTCTATGCCGTTTCCAAGCCTTTCCTCCTTTAACGGCGAAAAGTTTGCGAATTCGAGAGGAAGACGGACCGGCCTAAAATTAGCATAGGTGTCAAATCTTTTTCTTAACGGAAGCAAAGCGGCTCCCTCAGGGCTTTTGTCTTCGGGTATTTTGCTCATCTCCAAGACGCTTAGGCCGATGGGCCCTTTCAGAATTGAATCTGTCCTATCACAGATGCGCTTCGTGCACTCTGGAAAGGGATGTCCGTGGCTAAAATAAGCATTAGCTCCGAAAGGGGCATACTCTAAACTGAATCTGTGCCCGTACCTTGTAGAAACGGCCTCCAGCACCTTTAGGCCTTCATTCATGATTTCTGGGCCTACTCCGTCCCCTTTTAATACGGCGATACTCTTTTGGACCATGCAAATCCCCTATGCTATGACGTGCATTTAATTCCATCAGATACTTATACCTATCTTTTAGTCAGACTTTTCTAGCGCTGAATCAGAAAATTTAAGCTAATTGCTGTCAGGGCAAGAATTCCTTTAGCTCCAGCATATCTTGAACTGAGTTCAGTTTTATCCTTTCCTGACGTCGTAACAATACGTTGACCCTTCTATAAGCCTACAACAAATGTGGAGCTAGTTAGACAAATTAGATTCTCCAAATAATTGTTTTTTGAAGTTCCAGATAGTTTCTTTTGAATTCTTAATTTTATTTATATCTTCTTTTAAGTCATAGTCAAGATTTTTAATCTTATTTGGTAGTAATAAAAATGTACTAAAATCAATATATTTAATTTTTATTTTCTCACCCGATTCTATTTTAGGTTTTGCAACCCTTTTACAGTCTCTAGCAATATACATAAATAAATTCCAATCCACTTTTTGGGACTTTATGGCTTCTCTAATTTCTAAGAGTATCCAATTATTTGATTTAAATCCTGTTTCTTCAAGTAATTCACGTTTTGCTGCAATTAATGGTCTTTCTTTACGTTCTATCTTACCACTTATAAATCCCATCGATTTAGGCTTATCAGGCTGTTCTTCTTCTATCATTATTATCTTGTTTCGAATTGTTGGAACTATAATAACTGTATCAAGCCTTTTAACAGCTTCAAATGTTTCATAAGATCCATCAAACATCTTTTGTTTCCAATGATAAGTATCCCATATAACGCCTTTAAAGACCCTCTTTGCAATTTTTGGAATCTTATTTTTTGGCATAATTATCCACACCTTTCTATAAAATTGACATTTTATATATAAAACTATACACAAAGCTTTTTAAATATGATTATTTTAGACACAAATCCTTAAGTATCTAAACGGCTGCTTTTTATATATGCAACATAAAGGTAAAAGGGTTAAGAAGAGAGAAAATAATAAACAGTTAGGTAAGTTATTTTATAACCCTAAAAGCGATTCGGTAGAAGAGTTACTAGAACTTATTAGAGGAGTTCATAAAAGAATAGAAGCCAAAACAGATACTTCAAAAGCAACATTGCCTATGGAATATGATAGCTATTTACATTTGGTGGAGAATTCTCAAGTACCTCAAAAATCATTAGGTCGAAATGGAGCTTACAAACTAATAGCAGAAATGTTTGACGGGGTTGTAAGATGGCACTCACCAAGAACTATGTATAACTTAACACCTCCGCCATTATTGCATACTGTTGCTGCTACTTCTCTAGCAATGTTATATAATCCAAATATTGTATGGGATGTACCTGCGGGCAAAATGGCATTAGCAGAACAGAGAGTTATAAAAGAAGTTGCAGAGTATACGGGTTGGGATTGGAAAATTGCAGGTGGGACTTTTACGTTTGGTGGAAAAGGTACAGATTTGTATGCTATAAAAGTCGGACTAAGAAAGAGCCTTAAAGATTCATCATCGGAAGGTGTGAAACAAGATGTTGTTGTATTCTCAACAAAGGCATGTCATCCATGTCATATCCAAGATGCGGATTGGTTGGGTATCGGAACAAAGAATGTTATACGGATAAATACCAACAATGATAGCACAGTTAATCTGACTGAATTAGCTACAGAATTATCGTCTGCAGTAGTTAGAGGCAAGAGAATAGCCAGCATACTAATCTCTGGAGGAACAACAAATAATATGGCTGTAGATCCAATAAAAGAGATTGTAAAAGTAAGAAACGAATTAGTTGATGCACATAAATTAGATTACACACCGCACCTTCATGTTGATTCAGTAGTTGGCTGGCCGTGGCTTTTCTTTAAAGATTATAATAAATCAGAAAATCCTCTACGAATAAGCAAAAGCATAATGTATAAAATTGATAGTATAACTAATAACCTCAAAGATCTCTATATGGCAGACTCATTTGGTGTTGATTTTCATAAGATGGGATTTTGTCCTTATAATTCCAGTCTATTTATGTTGAGAGATAAAAAGGATCTTTATAGCGATAAAGACAACTTTGTAAATTATGGACAATATACACCGTTTGCATATACATTAGAAAATTCTAGAGGAGCAACTGGTGCATTAAATGCTTACATTGCATTAAATTTATTAGGCATAGAAGGTTTCCAAAAGGTGTTAACTAAACTAATGAATGTATCAGAAAAATTACATGAAATGCTCAGAAAATCTGATAAATTTGAAGTAGTGAGTAAGACTTCACTAGGGAATGCGGTAGTTTTTGTTCCAAAACTACCACAAGCTCTAAACTTTGCAAATCAACAATACGAAGCTAACGTACGGAATGCTTATACATTAGAATTTTTAACATATTTGAGGAAAATAGGTAATCCATTCTTAATTGATTCGACGCCAGCTTATTCAACTGGTTCTGATGTTTACCCATACAGAAGCTTAAAAGCTTGCATAATGTCCCCTTTTGCTGATGACAAAAATTCTAAAAATTTCGTATCATTACTTTCTGGAATAAAAGACGAAATAGATAAATATTTCGATTTTGCTGATGGAAGAGTTCGAGAACACGAAGTTAGGTATATGCATCCACTTAAGGAAACAAGATCGTAGAAATGAATTTTATGGAAATAATAATACTTGTTGGAAAATCGGGCTGTGGTAAAACAGAGGCTAGCAAAATCATATCTGCCTATGGCTATGAGCGATTTGAAGCTAGCAGATATGCAACTAGCATACATAGTAATGTGGGTAAAGGAAATTTTGACTTCTTTATGGAACCAAAGAACCAGACTCTTGTAGCAAAAAAAATCGAAAATGATCTACTAGACAGAAAAACAGAAAAAGCAGTAATCTCTGGTTTAAGAATGGCAAGCGAAATCAATTATTTTAAAGAAAGATACGAAAACGTTCACGTTGTAGGTATATACGCATCTGATGTTGTTTGCTATCAAAGAACTACACTAAGGAAATCACGTAAGAAATTCAAGAATTTGAAGGAATTTTCTTTTGGTAGACTATATGAAGATTATGCTCACGGTCTT
>DLME01000238.1 GCA_002479215.1 Syntrophaceae bacterium UBA7544 | reverse complement strand
CGGACATCCGCGGCGCGCTTCTTAAAGCGGTTGTCTTCTTCTTCGGTACGGCCGAAGAGTTTTACCAGCAGCACACCGCTGATATTGAGCAGTTCCTGCATGACCGCATTCATCTTGGCCATGATGTCGAGTTGCTGGCGGGTGAGGATACGCAAACGCTTTCCCAACCTATCCGCGATTAACAACAGAAAAGGAAGAATAGCGATACTGAGCAGAGTCAGACGCCATTCCAGCACGAACATGATGGTGAGCATAACGACCGCTTGAATCAGATTGGTGATGATATTAACAATAGTGTTGACAATAGCGCTCTGCGCCCCTTGGACGTCATTATTTAACCGGCTCATCAGCTCGCCGATTTTAGTGTGGGTAAAGAAACTCAGCGACATGCGCTGTAAATAGGAAAATAAATCCGCTCTTAAATCATAGGTAATACCTTCTCCCACACGGGAATTGAACTGCCGTAGAAATACGCTCAGTACCCCGGTGAGGAGCGGTATCATCACCAGTGCAATCGTCAACCACAATAGACTGTGTAAATCTTTATCGGGTAAGGTTTTATCAATCAGCTGCCGCAGGATGAGCGGCGTCAGCAGTCCTAATCCGGTACTGGCTAACGTCATCAGCAGCATACCGAGTATCCACCCGCGGTAGGGATGGGCATAACCCCAGACACGTTTCAGTAATCCCCAGGTGATTTTAGGTTTTCCATCCTGGACATTATTCATGGTGGCGGTGTAGGTTTTATTTATCATAAACTGCTCATTTCGCGAGATTCCCGGTCCTAAGACCCGGTGCTTTCGTATTTATTCACCCCTATTTTCCAGAACTGGTAGGCCATGAAAAACATCACCAACCCTACTATTGGCGTTCCATACTGCAATGCTGGAAAGAAAAGATTATCACCCGTCTTATTTAGAAAATAATGCGCCGGGTAAAAGTTCACAAAGGCTACCGGTATCACAAAGGTTAAAAAAGCTTGAATGGACCTGGCGTAAATCGTAATCGGATAATCCAGGAAATTATTAAAACAATTAAGCAAAGAATATGTAGCGGTATTTTTTACAAGCCAGAAACTCATTGTGCCGATGACCACGAGAATGGCGGTTTGTATTAATGCAGCGCCGAGAATTGCCGCCAACAGAAAGACGATTTTTAGTATCGTGATGTGGATTGCCAAATGTGTAAAACACAATATAAATACGCCGGTCCCCAATATCAGGGCGGAAGTCGAGGTAAAATTGGGACGGCCGATTATGGTATAAAACAGGGAATCCATCGGCCTGATTAATACCATGTCGAAGTCCCCGTTCTGCAACATTTGTTCCATACCGCGCATCGGGGAACTAATGAAAAGCCCGCTAATGCCGCTCGCTACCATGTTGATATTAAAAAGGAAAAAGACCTCGTAAAGCGTCCACCCGTGTATAGATTGGAATTTGCTGAGGAGTACCCACGTCGAGATATAACCTACCCCAAAATTTAATATGTAAGTAAATATGTCGATTAAGGTAGTCAAGCGGTATTCCAGCATACTTTTAACAGCAGCTGCGAAAAATCTTAAACTCAATTTGAAAGTTCTCATCTAGCCACCCTGAATTACCAGTTTTTTCATCGCTGCCCGCCATTCCAACATTGTCAACCCATAAAGAATTATCATCCAGGCAAACTGCTGCAGAATCGCGTATAGGCAATCCCGCGGTGTAAGTGTTCCCAGGTATATAGATATCGGCACGAAATAATATAGCCTGAACGGCAGGAAATTCGAAATGGTAACGAGAAATGTGGGGAAAAACCACAACGGGATATATGCTCCGGAGAATAACCGGTTCAACATCCAAACAATATTTGCCTGCCAGCCCCGCAGATACCAAAAAACCACCAAACCAATAATGTAGTTAATCTGAAACGAAATTACAATGGCATTAATCATCGTAAACAGGAATAGCAGTAAATTCGGGATTGAGGGAAAATTCATACCGACAAATATAATCCCGACTGCCAGTATCGGTAAAAGCTGAAAAAGAAAGGCGAACATGTTTTGCCCAAGCATATTGGCGAATGTGTAAGCCTGGAAATTCATCGGCTTTAACAAGTCCATTGCTATTTGGCCGTTGCGAATGCGGTCGGTCATATTCCAAACCACATTGACCGTAAGTAATGTCCCAATCATAGAACTAATCAGGACGTAGGTATTCATTTCCCGCAGCGTCACAACCCCGGTACTGGTCGTTACGGAGCCGGCGGTTAGTAGCGCGCGCCAGACGCAAAGTTGCACCAGTAGAATTACGAGGTTGCGGAACGTGCCAACGAAATATTCCACGCGGTAAGCTAGGCCATTATAAAAAGAGATTTGGATAAATTTTAAGTATTTTTTCATTTTATTTAATTAAAGACCATTTTAGTTTCTAACCGCATACATTTTGCGGATGACATCCTCGATCGGAGTGACTTTTATGCTGATGTCCTTGGTCTCCGCTTTGTCTATCAGCCATTTGAGTACGGTGGAAGAATTAATTTTAAGACTGTCGTATTTAATCGTTATCTTATTATCCTGATATTTGATTTCATCTACCCCCATTCCGGTAAGTTCACTGGTATCCTCGATTTTATTCGCCAATTCGGCGACAATCATTTCCTCTGAGCCATAACGTTTTTTCAGGGTATCCAGATTA
>DLME01000139.1:7051-8056 GCA_002479215.1 Syntrophaceae bacterium UBA7544 | reverse complement strand
TGGCGCAGTGCATCAAGAATAAAAAGTTGCTGATTCTTTCCGGCGGTTTAAACGGGGAGAATATAAAAGGAGCCATAGAAAAAATTGCGCCTCAGGCGTTGGATATTAATAGCGGCGTGGAAAAATCCCCTGGGAAAAAAGATCACATAAAAATGGCGCGGATATTCGATGTTGTGCGCAAGGTAAATTCTGAGATGGATGACACTGCATTAATTTTTACGAAGAGGAAAATATGAAAAAAACTCTACCCGATAAAAACGGACACTTCGGCATTTTTGGCGGACGCTATGCCGCCGAGACATTGATGCCTGCTTTAATCGAATTGGAAAAAGCTTATAACGCCACAAAAAAAGATAAATCTTTTCAAAAAGAATTTGTCTATTATCAGAAAGAGTATGCCGGACGCGAAACTCCACTTTATTTTGCCGACCATATGACAAAAGTATTGGGCGGGGCTAAAATTTATCTGAAAAGGGAAGATTTGAATCATACCGGCTCTCACAAAATAAACAATACGTTGGGGCAGGCACTGCTTGCCCGCCGGATGGGGAAGAAAAAAGTCATTGCGGAAACCGGCGCGGGACAGCATGGTGTGGCGACGGCAACGGTTGCAGCGCTCTTCGGCATGGAATGCAAAGTATTTATGGGTGAAGAAGATATTAGAAGACAAGCACCTAATGTCTTCCGTATGAAAATTCTGGGTGCGGAAGTTGTGCCCGTGAAAAGCGGCACAGCGACACTCAAAGATGCGATGAACGAGGCCATGCGCTACTGGGTATCCAGTGTTCGTGATACCTTTTACATCATTGGCACAACAGCCGGGCCGCATCCATATCCGCAGATGGTACGCAACTTTCAATCGGTCATCGGCCGCGAGACAAAAAAACAAATCCTGAAAATGGAAGGCAGAAATCCAGATGTTTTGATCGCTTGTGTCGGCGGCGGCAGTAACGCTATGGGACTTTTTTATCCTTTCCGCGGCGAAAAAAATATTGACATGTACGG
>DLME01000139.1:4344-6978 GCA_002479215.1 Syntrophaceae bacterium UBA7544 | reverse complement strand
ACATGTACGGAGTGGAGGCGGCCGGTCATGGCCTGAATACAAGTGAGCATTCGGCCAGCATCAATGCGGGGAAGGTTGGTGTTCTGCATGGAAACAAAACATATCTTTTGCAGGATGAACATGGGCAGGTGAGGGATGCTTATTCGATTGCCGCCGGTCTGGATTATCCGGGAGTCGGCCCCGAACATGCTTATTTTCACGCGACAAAAAAAATAAAATACGTGACCATAACTGATAAAGAAGCAATCGAGGCTTTCTCCTTTTTATCCCGCCAGGAGGGCATCATTCCCGCGCTCGAAAGCGCGCATGCCCTAGCCTACAGTATGAAGATAGCACCCAAAATGGCCAAAAATAAAGTCATAGTTGTTTGTCTGTCGGGCAGGGGAGATAAAGACGCACAGACGATTGCCGAGAAGGGAGCTATATAGGCATGGGGCGGATTACTGAAAAATTTAACCTGTTGCGCGAGAGAAATGAAAAAGCGCTGATAGTCTATTTAACGGCAGGCGATCCCTCGCTGGCCGTAA
Source organism: Syntrophaceae bacterium UBA7544 (assembly GCA_002479215.1). Taxonomy (GTDB): domain Bacteria; phylum Desulfobacterota; class Syntrophia; order Syntrophales; family Smithellaceae; genus UBA4810. Next base: position 6,451 of record DLME01000139.1, on the reverse strand, counting down.
CCAAAAAATTGATTCTGGGTTTGGCCGATGCAGGAGTTGATATTTTGGAAATCGGCGTTCCCTTTTCCGATCCCACAGCCGATGGGCCGGTCATTCAGGAAGCATCACAGCGGTCTTTAAAGGCTGGAACGACTCTGCAAGGTGTACTGGATTTGGTTAACGATATCCGTATAACATCGCAGATCCCGATCGTGCTGTTCGGCTACTACAATCCGATTTTTGCTTATGGAACAAAAAAGTTTGCCCAAGCGGCAAAAAAAGCCGGTGTGGATGGTATTTTGGTAGTTGATTTGCCGCCGGAAGAAGCGAAAGAATTGAGAAAATATACTGACGCTTCCGGCATTGATTTTATTTCTCTGATTGCACCAACAACCGGGATGGAAAGATTGCGCCAGATTGCCGTCGATGCCACAGGATTTCTTTATTATATTTCCATCACCGGCGTTACCGGTACTGCCGCGCCCAAAATTGACAATATAAAAAATGAGGTAGAAAAAATCCGCAAGATTACAAAATTACCTCTGGCGGTGGGATTTGGTATTTCGAATCCAAGACAGGCAAGCGAAATCGCGAACTTTGCTGACGGCATTGTTATCGGCAGCGCCGTCGTGCGGTTGATTAATGAGAACAAAAACAACAGCACTTTAGTAAAAATTGTTTCTAAATACATACGCGAAATTAAGGACGCTCTTTGATAGGTTTTAATTTCGCAACTGGGTTGAATGCTTTGTTTTTGACCACCTTTTGTGTTTACTTTATATTTTTGTTATAATAAACATACTACCAGGAAAACTGCGGGGAAGTATTCACAGTACATGTTTAGATTATATTCAGTTGGTTATATTGCCGTTTCACGAGAATTGGATAATAAATAATCACAGGAAAAGGAGTAGAGCTATGAAATTCATAAGAGTCGATATGTCGCGCCAGAGTATCCGCTTTGAGGATGTACCTAAACCTTATCTTGGTTTGGGGGGCAGGAGCTTGACCTCAACTATTATCAACGTCGAAGTGCCGCCGAAAGGCGATCCCTTAGGCCCGGAAAATAAGCTTATTTTTGCCCCGGGACTTTTAAGCGGAACGAATCTGGTCAATACCAGCCGGGTTTCTGTCGGCGCTAAAAGTCCCTTAACCGGCACCATCAAAGAAAGCAATGCCGGAGGCACCATCGCCGCCGCTTTAGGGCATCTCGGGATTACGGCAATCGTTGTAGAAGGCCAGGCGGCAAAAGGGGAAATGTTTATCCTGCGGATTAATGAAAAAGGCGAGGCCAGCCTCATACCGGCTAAAGAATTCAAAGGAATGCGCACGTATAGTTTGACAGATAAATTAATGAAAACCTATGGAAACAGGACTTCAGTCATGTGCATCGGCCCGGCCGGAGAATATCTTATGAAATCCGCTTCCATTCAGTCCTCAGATGTTGATGACCACCCCTGTCGGGCAGCGGGACGCGGAGGGCTGGGAGCCGTCATGGGTTCTAAGGGCTTGAAAGCCCTTGTAGTGGATCGGCAGGGGAAAAGTCCTGATGCTATTGCCGATCCTGAGGCCTTTAAAGAAGCGGCCAAAATCTTTGCCCTCAAGGTTAAAGAAAATCCTTTCAGCGGACAGTTTTTGCCGAACCTGGGAACTGCCGGATTGGTTGCCGCGGTAAATTCTATGGGCGCCTTCCCCAGTTATAACGCCACCGAGGGAGTTCTCCCTGGCTGGGAAAATATCAGTGGAGAAAACCTAACCAAGATAATGAAGGAGCGCGGCGGCAGCCCCGGCCATATGGGCTGCGCCCAATGCATTATCCATTGTTCCAATGTTTTTAAGGATAAACAGGGGAAATATGTTACTTCGTCCCTGGAATACGAGACCATCTGGGCTTTCGGCGGCATGACCGGAATAAAAGACCTGGATACTATCGCCCGCCTGGATTTTCTCTGCGACGACATCGGACTCGATACCATGAACACCGGCGTTGCTTTGGCCGTGGCCATGGATGCGGGATATAAAAAATTTGAAGATGGCCAGGCAGCCATCGAAATGCTCGAAGAGATAGGTAAAGGTACTGAAATGGGCAAGGTGTTGGGAGACGGTCCGTCGGCTGTGGGACGCCGTT
>DLME01000139.1:0-4304 GCA_002479215.1 Syntrophaceae bacterium UBA7544 | reverse complement strand
GTGGGACGCCGTTTCAACCATCCCCGGATTCCGGCAGTCAAGAATCAGAGCATTGCTGCCTATGACCCGAGAGCCATGCAGGGAAACGGCGTTACCTATGCTACCTCGCCTATGGGTGCCGATCATACGGCCGGAAACGTCATCGGCCAATATATGGCCGGAAAGCTCGATCCTCTTAAGCCTGGAGGTCAGGTCAAAGCCTCGCGCAACTCTCAGATTGCTATGGCCGCTATGGATAGCATCGGCCTTTGTATTCTTGCGGCTGTTGCCCTGGAAGCGCCGGAAGCAGGCGCAGCGTTTCTTAAAGCCCTGAGCGCTAAATTAGGCACTCCGCTTGGCCCCGATGCCATTCCCCAGTTAGGAGTTCGCACCCTGCAGGCGGAAAGAGAATTTAACCGTAGAGCGGGCTTCACCAACAAGGATGACCGGCTTCCTGAATTTTTCTATAAAGAAGCTCTGCCGCCTCACAATACTGTGTTTACAGTTACTGATGCCGAAATGGATACCACTTTTTCTTTTTGATGAGTCTTGGGGATGAATGTCACGGTAAAATTGTTTGGGGATTTGAAAAGAAAAATACCTGATTATAGTCCGGAGAACGGTCTGGAAATGGATATTCCCGAAGGATCGAAGGTAGCTGACCTTTTGGCTCTATTGGGGATACCTACCTCTCCGGGCACAACGGTAATCATGGAAGGCCGCGTTTTGCCATCGGAGGAAAAGCTAATCAATGGTTCGCTGATAAACCTTTTTCATGTCATGTACGGAGGCTGATTCCTTTTTCTAACTCTCCTTTATTTTCCACTATACAAGACAATTCATATCAGCCTGGCATTGCTTTTCTTTTGTTTTTTCCGCGAGCCTTGCCTTTCGCCTGTTACTGGCCTCCTGGTTTCGTCGCTTCTCATCGTCTGTCTCTACAACCAGAGGAGATAAAGTAAAGGGACGGCCATTACCGTCCAGGGCTACAAAAGTCAAATAAGCAGATGCCGTATGACGCCTCTTACCGGTGATTAGATTTTCCGCCTCCACCCGGACTCCGAGTTCCATTGACGTTCTTCCGACAAAGTTTAAGCTAGCCCTCAGGGTCACAAGGTCTCCCACAAAAACGGGATTGTGGAAGTCCAGCCGGTCAATGGAGGCTGTAACGACATTGGACCTCGCGTGGCGGACAGCCGCGCAACCGGCCGCATTATCAATAAGCTTCATGATGACCCCGCCATGGACGTTCCCGGCAGGATTTGCATCCTGAGGGTTCATCAGCTGGGCCATGATAATAGTGCTCTCACCTATTCTTTTCCCTTCCATTTTTTTCCTCCTTTTAAATGATGCTTCTTTTGCTCAGTTTGATCTTCAATACATCTATGGGTTGGCAAATGACTTCGCCGGGGGTATCTTGCTTAGATTCAGGCAGCGGCTACACGTCTTGATAGTTTCTTTAACCGGCTGACTTTGTACCGCAGGAGTATGGCTTTTTTACTATCCTTCTCCTCGAGGGCCTGCAATCTTAAACCTTTTAGCTCGCGGATTTTGGCTTTCAGTTCAGCCTTGGTCATCTTAATCTTGCCTATATGCTTCTTTTTCTTGATGGGAGCTTCATCTTTGATGCCCCGGGCTTCTTTGATGAAGGCGATAACTTCTTCCTTCTTCATGTCATGGACAGCCGTGGAATGCGGGATCTCCATGGCAATTTCCCGCAGTTCCTTAATTGTTAATTTTTCTAAATGCGTCTCGTCGTGGTGTTCCTTTTTCTCGGTTTCTTCTGCCATCGCGCCTATACCTCCTCGTTATTATATTCGGGGCATCAATTCGTAATACTTACAACAAACTAGTGGCATTTTTATACCATAATCAATCTTACGGTTCAACCCTGAGATGGGCGGGGTATGGTTTTCCATCCGCCCAGTAAATGATGGAGAGCAAGAACAGGATGACGCCTAAGCATGCGCGGACCGGCATAGCGCATCATTTCGCGAATGCGTTCTCTCATTGCGGGTTTGTAGCAATGAATAGGACAGCGCGCGCAGGTGGGCTTATCTTCCCGATAGGGACATTTATCGAGACGGGTTCTAGCGTAGGTTAAAAGTTCCTGACACGCCGGGCAAAATTCGCCCTTCTTGGTGTCGTGCCGTTCCCGGCAGGAAAGGCTGATCATCTCCCGAATCGTCTTGCATTCCCGTTCCAATGGTTTATTTTTCAAAAAATCACCGCCGGCCATTATGGCGATGCGCTGTTAAAGAGTTGTCTGATCGTTTCCATCCGCTTACGATTCACGCCGAAGTCAGAGTATCCCAGGCGGGCGGCGGAGCGGACATGGATTACCTTTTGGGCATCGTCGATGTAAAACTCCGCATCATCGACAAAACGAAAGATGGCAGAGGTAAACTCGGCATGAATATAATGCTCCTGCTCTGTGACGATATTTGCCCGCTTCATACCCTTAATTACGGCCAGAAGTCGAGCCTGGGCCTCGGGAAGAGTTCCTTTATAGGATAGAGGTTCTATAGCATGTATCTTATCGGTAGATTGGGAGGAAACACAATTCGGAGATTCAGGGCAGGGGATAAACTTTCCGTCGGTCACGCCCATGCGCGCCGGGCGGCTGCCCGCGCAGCCCACGAACAAAACGGCAATACTGACAGCAAAAAATGTTTTCATTATATTACTCTCTCCTTTACTGTAATATATGTCGCAGGATTCTTTTGTCAAAAAATAGTATTATGTTCCGAGGGGTTCATGCCCGTGATTTAGGTTGCTATTTGAAGTAACAGGGGAAAGTTATATTTGAAGACCGGACCATAATTTCCCGTTTTTCGCGCTTGCTGCTACAGCGATAGTCCTTCCAGCCAATGTTTGATTCGGTTGGCGTCGCCTATGCGGGTCAGCTTGCCTTGGGAATCGAGCAGCACAATAATTAAGGAACGCTGGGCTACGTTGGCTTGCATTACCAGACATCGGCCTGCCGCGCCGATGAAGCCTGTCTTGGAGAGGCCTATTTGCCAGCCAGGGTTCTGGACCAAACGATTGGTGTTATGAAATTCCAGTATCCGTCGGCCTGAAGGGATAACAGTTTTTTTGCAGGTGGTGAATTCCCGGATAAGATTGTATTGGCAGGCGGTATCGACCAATCGCACTAAATCTCGAGCGGAGGAGACGTTGCCGCTGGAGAGTCCGGTTGAGTCCTCGAAGCGCGTCTCTGTAAGTCCCAGTGACCGGGCTTTGGCATTCATAGCGGCAATACAGGCATCAATGCCTCCCGGATATGTGCGCCCCAGGGCGCGAGCACAACGATTATCGGAAGCCATCAAGGCAATCAGCAGAGTATCTCTGCGCGTGAGCTCGGTACCCAGCGGCAGGAGGGCGCGGGCGCGGCGGCGAAGGCCGAACATGTCTCCCTGCTCGATGGTAAGCGATTCTTCAAGGTTGATGCCGGTATCAAGCACCACCATAGCGGTCATAAGTTTGGTGATGGAAGCGATAGGCAATACTGCCGTCGCTTGTTTCTCGATTAGGAACTCACCAGTCTCTTGATCCTTGACCAAGGCGGCGGCGGAGCGCAAAACAAGCTTCCGAGAATCCCGCTGAGAGACTGGGGTTATTGACGATTTTGAAAATCCTGTAGTTGCCGGGACCGACAGCATCCCTACACAAAGGACGACCATCATGATCGTCCTGCAATATTTACTCGCCATGCTCTCTCCGTGACTTGAAGATACTGAAGTGCATCAATAGAATATAATATTGCATACTTTTCAAAATCAGTCAATCAACGATAACAGGAAGTACGCGAGCGTTCTCTATGACGCCTACAACCAGTTCGCATCGGAAAAATATTGTTTTAGTGATTATTGCCAGAAAGATTACAATACGGGTTCAGCAGATCCAAGTGTGACCCTAGGGCCCTCCGCAAGAATAAAGATTTGACCCCACCTGGCCCCAAGTTTAATAACTTCGCTTGCCAGCGAGCGCCTCGCTGATCTTGCGGGATAGATCATTCATGCTGAAAGGCTTCTGGAGAAAATGCACACCTTCTTCCAGTATTCCATGATGAACTACAACATTGGAGGTGTAGCCGGACACGAAAAGAACTTTTATCTCCGGTCTGACGACTCTCAGCTTATCTCTTAACTCTCTGCCGTTCATTACCGGCATTACAACATCCGTTATGACGAGGTCCACGATTGTGTCCCCTTTTTCGCAAAGAGACAAAGCTTCCCCCGGAGTTGCCGCGGCCATTACGCTGTAGCCGATTGCCTTCAGCATCTGGGTAATCATGCCACGTACCATATCATCATCTTCTACCA
>DLME01000253.1:5721-6090 GCA_002479215.1 Syntrophaceae bacterium UBA7544 | reverse complement strand
GGCTTAATCGCCTTAATAAACACATAATCAATCATTTTTCTTCTGTATACATGTCCTAGCAACCAAGAAATAAACGTGAGCAACAGGCCTATTCTTAGCCCCCGGGTATAAACAGCATTCTTTATTGATTTCCATTTTAAATTAAAACAAGAAAATCCGGGATAAACATTAGCGCCAACACTTTCCGCCTTATCAATTGTAAAACCAATTTCTTTTAATAATGTTTTTATTTCTTTCGCTGTCATCCAGTTCGCTTTCGGCATATGCCAACGCCACGCGCAGAAATTGGCGATTACTTTATTGTATAAACTTTTTTTTGTTTTAAGATTATCAGCCACGATATCTGAAAGTAATAAAATTCCGTCGGGG
>DLME01000253.1:0-5691 GCA_002479215.1 Syntrophaceae bacterium UBA7544 | reverse complement strand
TTAAGCGCCTCATAGGCCTTGCGTAAAAAAACCTCTCTGGTATTAAAATGCGCCGGCCCTTCAACAGCAATCACGTAAATAAAACTATCGGGTTGAAAATTCATATCGCAAGCGTCCATTTTTTCAAAATGAATCCGGTCTGATAAGTTTAGTGAATTAATTCGACGCTGGGCGAATTCAACATGCGAATTTGTGATATCAATCGCAATAATTTTATCCGGGCGAATTTTCTCATAAATCTTTACGGTTTCAGCGCCATAGCCGCAGGCGACATTTAAAATTACCCCTTGGTTAAGCGGTTTTTCAAATTTGAGCAGGCGATTAATCAATGCTTCAGCGGCTTGATGATAATCAATAGTTTCCTCAGTCCAATAGCCAAATGATAAATAGCCGCCGTCTTGAAAACCCCTGGTGTCTGAACCGTGAGAGTAAAATTTTTCTACCTTATTTTCGTGTGTTAACTTCATTATAATATTTTAATTATTGCTATAAATTAAAAATATTTCCAAGTGAATACCCCTGTCCCTAAACATTATTGCGCGCTTTTTTCCATAAAGACAAAGGTTATTTCACTATTAAGATATTCGGTTTTAAAAGGTTTGTATCCCAGTTGATTATATAAGTATTGATTTCTTGTATCCCGTGACCCGGTAAATAATTCATATCTCTTGACAATAGTTTTGAATTGCTTTTCGATTTCATTCATCAAGGCCTTGCCAATGCCCCGATTCTGATATTCCGGCAGAACCACTAATCTGTTGATATAGCAGGTATCGTCGTGGTTATACGCGCGCACGGAGCCAACTATTGTCACATCATCAAGGTCATTCCCGCGAAGGCGGGAATCCAGTGATTTTGATTTTTTCAGATTCACGGATTTATCAATAGGTGCGTTCTCATGTTTAATTTCCGAAATATTAGCGAGAGAAGCTTTTAAGATCGTGCAATTTTTAAATTCAGCAGTTAAGCTTTTCAGTGTTTGTTCTATCTGCGGCATGGATTTTAAATGGAACGCTCTAGCCACTTCCAAAAATGCTTTTCTTTGAATATCAAGAATGAGGGGCAAATCTTCTTTTACAGCTTTCGTAATGATTGGTTCAGTCATATAGACATGGCAATATTTTTACGCGCTGAAAATTATCCCAACTCATTCATATTCTCACTTGGTGCGGTAAAAAATTATTCTTTATCTTGTGTATTGATAATAATACCACCAAATTTTTTTGCTACTTTATTATAGAGCCAAAGAGTAAATCGAATAAACAAGTATCCAATTGTTAAATAAAATATTGGTAATATTGTATACATTATTCCCATGGGAAGCAGTGCTTTATTTCCAGATAATCCATAGCCTATGAGTAAAAAGATACCAATAATTGAAAAAATTAATGAAAATAGTGCCATCCAAATAGTAATTGTTTTCGCTGTTGGTTTTGTTTCAAATGAAATTAATTCTTTTTTCATCTTTATTCTCCTTGTAATATTTATTTTTTGTCCTTTTTAACAATGACGCTTAACTCTTTACATGTCTTCACTTGATGCGGATATTTTACCTCATGGCAGGAGCGCCAGAAACTTTTTATTTTATATAGCAGTAAATAGGGCTGACCCTAATTATCCATACGAATATTAATTATGCTTTGAATGTACATCCGTCAACAGGCCTTGGCTCGGGAATATCTGTCAGGAAACGAGTTAGAGTACGTACACTTGTGGGTTGGCGTAGAAAGCCAGTACGTTGTTGCTGTCCTGTTCTGCGTGTACAATACGTTATATAGAGGTAATGCTTCGCTCTTGTCAGTGCAACATAAAAAAGCCTACGTTCTTCGTCAGGTTCGCCTCTGCCGGGCAGGTATTCATCCTCTGCAGCAACAACAAAAACAACTTTCGATGTTAGTCCTTTTGCGCGATGCATCGTCATTATACGCACGCCTTCAGCACATTCATCAGATGGTTCAGCAGGTCCAAGGATGTCAGTAATAAAGTTAACCAATTCTCTTATAGACTCAATTTGTTGTTCTATAAATATTGTTTTGAGGATATCGGTGACACCTCTGTCGTCCTGTAACATTTCTATAATAGTGTCAACAACATTGGAAAACTGCATTTCTTCATCATCTAACCGACGTTTCAGAGCTACTATTGGTTCCATAACAGTCTGCACTTTCATCGAATTGCGGATGCCTCGAATTTCTTCATTACACACAGCTTGGACAGCTTGATGGAATCTCCAGTTTCTATCTCTTGCCACGGTAATTAAAGAATCTATTAACGTAGGGCCTATTCCTTGCGTTGTTGATAGAATTGTCCGAATAGCTAAGTCATTGTGGCTGTTATCCAAATACTTGGCAATAGCTATAAAACGTCGTGCAATTGGGGTGTCAAGAAAGACATAGCTTTGATTCTGGGTGTTTACAGATATCTTAAGTCTCTGTAGCGCCTGATTGATAACTTCTGAAAAAACGCACCTGAAATCGGTACGCAATAGCACAAGAAAATCTCTATCCTTATAACCCTCCCGCTCCTTTAACACTTGTATAATTTCAGCAATTTTTGAAGCTTCAAATATTTGGTTGGGGAATCGAAGGATTGACACATGACCAGGCTTTCCAGTAACTGATCGTAAAATTTTTGGAACTCTTCTGTGGTCTTGGCGGATTACTTCCATAGCTATCCGGAGGATTCGTTCATCACACCGGCGGCATTCTGTGATGCTGTGTTGCTCAGAATCAGGAACCAATTCAGTGAAACGGCGTATTCCTTCTGGATATGCATATCTGAAACCGTAAATGCTTTGATCATCATCACCTGCAGCAAACAGGCGTGCTCCATTTTCGTTTAGAAACTGAATGACACGTAGGTCGCAACGATTTAAATCTTGGTACTCGTCGACAATCACGTATTCGAGAGGACCGTCCAACCTCAATCCGTCAACTTCTTCCAATGCTTTCTTGAATTGGTAGACCAATTCAGATCGAAGGATATATCCAAATATTTCTCGATGTTCGCGCCATGCGCCGACGAATTCAGGGCTTTCGAATGTTACTTCCCAATCCGTACGGTCAGCGTTCAATGTTTCCCAGTTAGATGCCAATAGATTAAAAAGGCGCCTTACGTCACGGATATTGACAATGCCAAGTTGCCGTTTAAGGTCTTCGAGTATTATATGTCGTTCTTCAAAATCATCAGCAATTGAGAAATTGCGTGGTAGATAGTCAACACGATTCACATTTCGCATTAGTTGTCTAAGTGAAAAAGCATGCAGTGTGTATATGTGAGGCAAAGTTCCATTTTCTCCCAGAAGTCGGCATATTTCACGTTTTAGTTCATTAGTTGCTGCTCTTGTGAAAGTTACTACTAGTATACTATTTGGGCTGACGCTTTCGGACAATAACATTCCTATATATGCTAAAATTGTGAAGGACTTTCCGGTGCCTGGCCCTGCTAAAAGAAGATTGTTAGGCCTTTCACCGTTTATTGCTGTTCTTTGTTGATCTGTTAGTGGCATTTATTTAATTGGTTCCTTTGGAATTAAAGAGGCACTATACTTAATTACTGCAAAATCGCAGGGAATTCTGGCAGACAAATTGAATCGGCTTGATTTGGCATAGCACAACCATTTAATTTGTCAATGAAATTATTATTTTTCCTTGTGCCTTAAGCTATTGACATTCGCTTTTCAATTCCTAAATTCAAATAAAAGAGATAAAGGAAATATTGCTGCAACGTTTTTCAAAAGGAAATACGTACAATAAAAGGAGGCACGTGCAATGAAAAAAATTATCATTTCTGCAATTCTCGTATTTGTCGCTGTCCTTATGGTATGGGGATATCGTTCAATTGCGGCGCCAGGTAAATACTCGTTGAAAGCGCACAACGGTATATCTTTTTCCGAAATAAAAGGATACGAAACGTGGCAAACGGTTGCTGTGAGTCGCCGGACAGACAACAACGAACTAAGAGTTATCCTTGCCAACCCCACGATGATTAAAGCTTATAAAAAAGGTATTCCTGGCAATGACAAACTCTTTCCAGACAAATCCATCATCGTAAAAATCGCTTGGTCGGAAAGGCAGAATGCCGATTTTCCGGCTGCTTATGAACCGGATGTGTTGAGAAGAGTTGAGTTCATCATCAAAGATTCCAAAAGATTTCCGAATACCAGCGGCTGGGGATACGCCCGATTCGTGTATGATGCAAAAACCTCCACATTTACGCCGTATGGAAAAGATGCATCCTTCGTGCAGGAGTGCTATGAGTGTCATACTACTGTAAAGCAGAAGGACTTTATATTTACCAATTATCCCCAAAGGTAAAGCTATACAGGTGAACTGATACGGAGGAAGGCCGCGTGCAGATGCTGGAGGCATGGCGACTGTAGGTTACTGATTAAGGTGTCGTTGTCTTGATCGGGTGCGCATTCCGCAAGCAACGCCCTGTGTGTGAGTAACTTCACAATTTCTAAACGGGACATTGCCCTTTTCAATAATTAACAAGGTGGGCCGTACCAGTCTTTTAACCATCCGTAAGGTACAATCTGCGGTTTCTCAAAGGGCCTTCTGACATCCGAAAGCTTTTCTCCGACAATTTGAATGTCGTCTATTTCGTCCGGTCTCATCCCTGCTTTATGCGCCCATTTGAATGTATCGATTTCATCCGGCTCAAATCCCATCGCATGGGCGGCAACCAGATCCGTGGCCAGAGGATTGGTGCCGGCGATGATGAGATTCATTTTAATTAATTTGCCGCCTTGACTAACGGAAGGTCCCTGCCCTTGCATCGCCATGGTAGCATCGATCACATTCAATCCGATTTTATTGGCCTTGACCATATCGACGATCGCCGAGGCGGTTCCAGTCGGTTCAAACTCATTTGCTTTCCGGTGCACCGCAGACCTGACCGATCCGTAAATTAAACCGGGATAGGTACCGATACCGACATTTTTCAGCGCCAGGGTGACGCCGGCCAACCCGTGCGTCTTCATCATGGGCACTGAACAGATCATGTCCGTATTGTATAGGGCTTCATGGATATAGATTTCCTTAAAGACAAAGTTGTCCGGAATAGCCAGTTTCGCCATTTTTCCCACATGGAGATTGATCAGGGGAACATCAATTTTCCTGGAAACACCAAGGTAGCCAAGTTTATCAAAAACATCATCTTGAATAGCCAGTAAGGTCTCATGGTCTTTTGCGCTGCAAACGTTTCCCTTTATCAATATTTTAATATTACGCCAGGACGCGGCACTGGCCTCGCCAATACAAACATTTTTCCCGGCTTTTTTCATTAATACAGCCAGGGCTTCAACAACTGTCGGCTTGGTCGTATCGGATGGAGAAAAACTCACTAAATTCGGCTTAAGAAGAATGCGTTCTTTTCCTTTAGTCACCTGATCCAGGCCACCGATGAGATCAATGGCCTTTGTCACGGCGTATTCAATCCCTTTCGCATCACTCCATTTTTCATTGATTTTCACGATACTGACAACAGGTTTTTGGTCTGAAAAATATATTGAATTGGGGACATACAATGCGGGGAAAATTTCAAATTCTTTTTCACTTATTTTCCCCGGAACGTTTAAATTTTTTGTGCATCCCAGCATCGTTGCCAGACAAAACAAAGAGCCATTTCTTATAAGTTCTCTTCTGGTAAAATACATATTTCACCTCCCAGTATACTTTCCAGTTCCAA
>DLME01000097.1 GCA_002479215.1 Syntrophaceae bacterium UBA7544 | reverse complement strand
TATATTTGGGATGGTTATAAGCGGACATTCCAAACTCTTCATACATATACTGAATACCTAATGCGTCAATAACGAGTGCCCAAGATTTACCCGGTCCCGCTGCGCCTCCGTATAATACTTCTGTTTCTGCTCTACTTAAGAAGTCAACTTGCCCGCCGTCTTGGGGAGCCACTACTGAATGCTGAACCACTATTTTTTTAGGCTCGGTATAAATTTCGGGGTCATCTAATATCAGATCGAAGGTTTTGAGGTAACTCATTATTTAAAAAGCCTGCTTCCTATAAATTCAAGAATTAATACCGCCGCCGCTCCGATTGCGGCGTACCACTTCCAATCGGTAGAGGCTTCAATTGTTTTCATTGCAAAATGATGTACAATTAAAAAGACACTATCCGCCGGGCTCTTTGCTAAAATTTTAATTGCATAATCACCCAGGCTGTCGGAAAATGTTTTATAAGAATCATATTCTTCTATCGGTTTGGGATGAACAGTAGCTACAGTATCTAACTGAGGCTGGCTTAAAAACTTCCGTAAAGTATCCGCTTTTACACTATCCGGTTTACTTACATGAGACGCTGCATTCCGAATGACCGGAACAGTAGCTATAGGCAAGGGCTTCGCTATTGCTTTTGTTGAATCGGGTTTTCCCTGGAATACAACTATTGAGGGGGCTGTGGATACCGTCTTTTTATTGCCGAAATGATAGCCAATCCACACAGCTAATACCGAATAAGCAATAAAAAGAATGATATTTATTATTTTATTTATCTGATTCATTTAACCTACTTTCTAATATTGACCTGAATATCCATACCAAATTACCGGCTTCTCCTAACTTTACGCCTACAATTTTATAAGTCACAATATCTTCAAAGCGTAATCTACCGTTAATATCTACATAACAGGGGCTCATTTCCGTCTGTACTCCCTCCTATACTCCCTCTCTGAGGCTAATACATCAGGGCGCTTTCTTCTTACTCTCTGATAACTGTTTTGGCAGTCCTTACAGTAACTCTGGAATCCTCTGTCGTTAATTTTACACTTCGGGCATATGTTTGGCTCAGGAGGATTTATTAAACAATCATTGTGCTTGTACTTTGTCATTGTAACTTTCTGTTTTACCCTGCTAATGTACGTTAATATTATCGCAATGTCAATACTTTATTAAAATAAATATTATCGTACTTGAAATCCCAAAAGTGTTTTACCGGTGTTTTTCGACACTTTCCTTTGATTCTGATTCATTTTCGCACTTTCTATTTCTCACTTTTTTTTTACTTTCTTCGTTTATTTGCCAAATTCTAATCTTTTCAAAATGACCTTTTACCACCGCAAAAACACTTGGCCCCGGTGTAATCCCTAAGAATATACCAAAATAAAAATTCTATACCTCTGAAAAAAAATTATCTCCTGGGATTTCGCATAGGACTATTGGAAAAATACTGGGTTAGAATACCTTTATTGACGGGTAGGGATGATTTGCGGATGGCGGCACCGACCACCGTTCTCCCCATGGGGGGGCTACCCAGACATAGGGGGGCTTGATTTGAACCGGCTAACCTTATCGGCTGCTGTATCGTTATCGTTAAATCGTTAATTTGTGTACGTTAGTTTACATAATATACATTATCGGACAGCTAATGTTGCGATTATAAGCTAAATTCACACTTATCATTAGTGACATGACAGCTTGGCATACTTATCATTCGTGCTTACCGTAGGATTCGATGAGTTGCTTGATGCTCTCAACGGATTGCTCCGGCAGGTTGATTGTATTTTGGAACTGGGGTACAACATAAGTCTTAACGATTACGAGGTTATCTGAGTTAATCCTTTTATTTATAAGCCCTATGCCGGTTATTTTAGCGATGAGTTCCGCTGCCTTTGCGGCTGCCATGCCATTAAAATTGTACATGCCTGTCTCTTTGCCGTGTTTATCGAGCACCGGAACCGCTTGCATTGCCCTGTTATACAAGTCGTTGAGGTTAGAAAGTAGCTTATTTTCGCTAATTTCGAGCTTTTTCTGCCGGATGTGATAAATGTATTGTATATATTGTTGTACTTTACTATTCCTTACTAACACAGACGCTTTTGACGGCAAAGAATCAGGCGCACAATTTGGATAAGCTATTTTGTAACTTTCTGTTAAGTTAAGATTACTTAAATAATTATCCGCAAATACTTTATGCTCTTTTTTAAATGTAGTTAAAAACTTTGCATATTCTTTTTCATTTTTGAAGGCAAGTTGGTTAGACTCATCTTTTTGCGCTAAAATAGAAGAATCTTTAATTTCAGAATCTTTAATTTCAGTCTTTTTTTTTTCTTTTTCTACGGCGGAGTGTTCCACTGCGGGCAGGTTTTTCATTTTTTTTGCAAACTGCTTTATAGTAGTACGTATATCTTTTGTTTGTCCTTTGTGCATGGCGTAAATTTAGTAATAGGAAATAACAAATGCAATATGGAAACTTTTCAGGGGAAAATTTATAATCGGAAATATTTGTGATTTAAGTCATCCCATATTTATTGCCTTTACAACTAACATTATATACGTTATGTTTGTTATAATAATTATTAACAATATAAAAAGGTTACAACATATCATGAAAACAGCATATAATTTATCAGTTGAAAAAGAACTTTGGAAAAAGTTCAAAAGCAAATGTGCATCTGAGGGGAAAACTATTGTTGCAAAACTCACCGATTTTATTAAGACCTTTGTCGGAGAAAAGAAATGACAATGACCGAAGTTCATAAGCTGCCGTATAAATTACAAAGCGAAAATTTGCCCGAAGTCGCTGCGGTTTATTTCATTGTTAATGATTTAGTACCAATTTATATCGGACAATCAGTGAATATCAGAAACCGGATGAAACAACATTCGCGCATTATGGACACTTATAACAGATTACGCATCTATTATCTTGAG
>DLME01000204.1:195-16069 GCA_002479215.1 Syntrophaceae bacterium UBA7544 | reverse complement strand
AGCCTGTGGAAGCATTAATCATGTCGATAAGTAAATTAAACGGTATTTGAGCAAAATGACAGATACCCAGAGAATCGGTTAATGTTCTGAAGTTTTGTCCTTTGGCGACACCAGCGGCCTTATCATCAGCCCAGCGGTCAGTTATCTCCAGCCCTAGATCGGGATGACCCGTGCCGCCATCAACCTGATAAGCGTCATTTTTATTATGATCCGCTCCGCGCGGAGCGGTTGCGTAAGCAAGACTCATAGAGTGGTAAGCTCTCGGATCGTGCATAGGAAACTCCAACCCTTTGCATTGGACGGCTTCTCCAGGCGGCCGGCCGTATTTTTGCGTCATCCTTTTGGTTCCGCCCGCCAGCACAGCGCCGAACCCCTGGTTTTTAGCTATCAGGTGCGTAAGCTCAATTGCGGCATCAGTATTTCCCCAGGTCAGTTTCAGTCCGCCGGTATCTTTTTCCGAAATTACTCCCAGATTATATAGATAGAATGCATAGCCGGCGCTGGCACCGCTGCTTATCGTATCGAATCCATAAGCGTTGCACAACTCGTTAAAATATACCGCCGTGGACATATCAATATCCAATCCCATCATTGCGCCCCAGGCCATCAAAGTTTCATATTCAGGCCCTTCGACCCTATCATATAAATGCTTACCTTCTTTGATCTGAAGAATTTTGCGGCAACGTATCGGGCAACCATAGCAGGCGGTGGTGTCAGTTTGATATTTTTCCAACTGCTCCGCGCCACTTATTTTTGACGATTCCGGTAGAGTGGGGGCAGTGTAATAGTTCGTAGGACCATCGCCATAGGAAATGGCCGAGTCAATCCACCCGGCCGTACCGGTCTCATGCATGATCATAGAAAGGAAACCTTCCTTAACCTCGGTCATGGCTTGCTTTGCGGTTTCGCGGAATTTTTCCGGATCGGCCATCGGCAATTTTATCTTGCCGCGTACTGCGATCGCCTTAACCTTCTTGGAGCCCATAACGCAACCTAATCCCGCCCGGCCGAGGCAGTGGCCGTACTCAGACATAATATTGCCGTATAGTACCAGGTTTTCCGATGCTGGCCCGATACAGGCTACCTGCACGCGATTATCCCCATATTCCTTTTTGATTTCTTCCTGAGTTTTATAAGTATCTTTTCCCCACAGGTGGCCGGCATCTTTAATTTCCGCTTTTCCATCCTTTATATAAATATAGACTGGTTTTTTCGACTGGCCTTTAAGAATAATTCCGTCATAGCCAGCATTCTTCAACTCTGCACCGAACCAGGCTCCGGCATTGGCGTCACCGTAATGCCCGGTGTAGGGGGACTTAGTAGCGCCGCCCCAGCGGCTAACACTGGGGCCGCTCGTACCGTTGAGGAGACCGGGCATAAGGATAAGAGGATTATCCGGGCCCAGTGGATCGGTTTTATCATTAACCATGTCATAGAGGTAGCGCGCGGCCAAACCGGTGCTCCCTATAAAATCGCGCGCGTATTTTTCATTCAGGGGCTCATCCTGGAGTGTTCCCTTCGTAAGATCAGCAACTAATATCTTACCATGATATCCATTCATGATCTCCTCCTGTATGTTTCTTTGTTCGTTTAAAAATCGATGCTTTTACCCGCGTAGGCATAATTAAATATTTTGCCCAGGTCTTCAGCCCCGGGCACGCGAGGAGCGGTCATGGTCATAACCTCATTCAATGCCCGGTCTATCAGGCTGGGTATCTCTTTTTCGTACTTAGCCTTGTCGATGCCACAATCCTTAACCGAAAGGGGCTGGCGAATTTCCTTGGCCAGTGCTCTAATTTTGGCCACAAGGAGTTTAGCGCATTCTTTGTCGGAGCCGGATGTGACACGACAGTAGCGCGCTATCTCGGCGAATTTAGCCGTTGTTTCCTCAGAACCGTTTATCATGTACTCCATGGTATAGGGCAAGAAAAGGCCTACAGTGCGTCCGTGAGGTACATGGAAAATTCCCCCGAGAGCGTGTCCGGTACCGTGGCCTAGCCCGAACATGGAATTGCTGCCGCACATGCCACCCATTGTAGCAGCATACATCATCTCCTTGCGCGCCTCGAGGTCATTCCCGTTTTTATATGCTCTGGGCAGATAATCCAGAGTCAGCCTTGTGGCAATTAATCCCGGCCCGGCGGTCATGCTTGTACCCCAAGTGGAGATGTATCCCTCGATGGCCTGACAGATAACATCCATTCCGCTGTCTGCTGTGATTTGCGGGGGCATACCCATAACCATAACCGGATCGAGTATGGCGACATCCGGCATAACTTCGGGAGTCCCCAGACCAAGCTTGCGGTTATCCTTTGTGTCAGTGAGTACTATTGCCCAGGAAGCCTCCGAACCGGTGCCGCTGGTTGTAGGAATCTCCATCAATCGGGCTTTTTCCCGGAAGTTGAACTCTTCGAGCACAGATAGAGCTTCCGGCTCCAATTCCGGCCGCGCCAAAAGCAGGATAATCGCTTTAGCGGCATCCATGCAAGAACCGCCACCTATACCTATTACCCAATCAGGCTGATATTTTCCCACCGCTATTCCGCCCTTTTTGATAGTTTCGAGCGACGGCTCCGGTTCCACTTCGTCAAATATTTGCCATTTAATATTTTTGGCATCGAGTTGATCGGTAACCGGTTTTGTCAGCCCAAGTTTGACGATGTTCTTATCGGTGACAAGGAAAGCTTTTTTACCCTTGACTTGCGCGAGATAATCGAGAGCGTTATCACCATAGACAATCAAGGGGCAGGCAAAATTCCACATATATTACCCTCCATCTTTTTCTTATTTTTGGTGGTTAAATCATCAATCCAACCATTCGGTCGGAACCAGCATCGTGCAGTTGGTTAGCTCATTGGCGGCCTTGGTATAGCGCATGATTTTGGCCATGTCGCCCGTCAGTTTGGATTGCTTGGTAATCAGCGCCTTTGTAGAATCAAGCTTCTTGGTGGCAATTTGCTTCCAAATAGCATAGGTAGCTGCAAGGGTGAATGCAGGGTTGTATTTGTTGGGGTCGGTAACAATTTCACAAGCCCGGCATTTGCCATGATAAAGATCAATATACATGTAAGCTTTCTCCTTAACCGGGCCACCTGGCTCTGTGATAAAGTAAAAATCGCCCTCCCAGGTTTTGGCCGACTCCTCATATGCTGCACTTTTATTGATTTCCGCCTTGTAAAGATCGCACCATTCTTGAGACAAATACTTAGCCATAATAAAAACCTCCTTATTATTTCTTTAGCGTTTTTAACTAATCCGGTAATTTCAATACCAATTGGCTTGCAAACCTACATCTAAGCAATGTGTATTTATATGCCGGATTAAAATAACTGTCAACCATTTATAGTGTTTCACTGGAAAATACAGTTTTACATTAAAACATAACCAGGGCCTTGAGTTATTTTGAAGCACCAGATATATATCCGGTCAGCAAAAATTATTGCAGGGTCATCCCTCGTGGTTAGCAGAAAATGACCCTGCAGTCTTCAGATGAGAAACAAGATATCGGAATGCAATTGGTTTTCGGCTTTTCTAGGGAGGAGCACGGTTAATCTAGGAAACTTCACTCTTTAGGATTTACCTCAGCCTAGATTTAAGAGCTTCGAATTGTTTTTTCAGCCTTGCCGGAAGACGATCCCCAAACTGGGCAAAATGCTTTTCAATGTCGGGAATCTCCGCTTTCCAGGCATCTATATCAACTTTGAGCAAAGCTTTAATATCTTGTTCGGAGATGGAGAATCCTTTCATATCAATGTCAGCAATCGCGGGTAGCAACCCAATGGGGGTTTTGACCGCGTCAACTTTCCCTTCCACCCGTTCGCACATCCATTTCAACACCCGGCTGTTTTCCCCAAATCCGGGCCAGAGCCATCGGCCTTCAGGAGTTTTACGGAACCAGTTTACATAAAAAATCCGGGGTGCCTTACTTTTAAGTTTGTCACCCATATCCAGCCAATGTTGAAAATAATCAGCCATGTTGTATCCGCAGAAAGGCTGCATAGCAAAGGGGTCACGCCTTAAATTCCCCACCGCGCCAATATTGGCGGCCGTTGTCTCCGAGGAAGCGGTGGCGCCGAGGAAGACCCCATGGTCAAAACTATAGGCCTCATTTACCAGAGGAACAACACCCGCCCGGCGTCCGCCAAACAGGAATATATCAATGGGAACGCCTTCGGGCTTTTCCCAATCTTTGCAAATGATAGGACACTGAGAGGCGGGAGCCGTGAAACGGGCATTCGGATGCGCTGCCGCTTCCTTAATCTCCGGAGACCAATCACGCCCTTTCCAGTCAATGGCATGCCGGGGAGGCGCGCCGTCCATGCCTTCCCACCAAATATCGCCGTCATCGGTAAGCGCACAGTTAGTAAAGATGATGTTTTTTTTCAAAGTATCCATAGCCATCGGATTAGATTTATACGACGTACCCGGCGCCACACCAAAAAATCCGGCTTCGGGATTGATCGCGTACAAAAGGCCATCAGGGCCGATTTTCATCCAGGAAATATCGTCGCCGATGCATTCACATCTCCAGCCGGGAATTGTCGGACGCAGCATGGCCAGGTTGGTTTTGCCGCAGGCTGAAGGAAAGGCTGCCGCGATATGATACTGTCTCCCTTCCGGGCTGGTCAGCCGGAGAATAAGCATATGCTCCGCCATCCAGCCTTCTCTTTTGGCCATAGCCGAAGCAATGCGCAGGGCCAGGCATTTCTTACCAAGAAGAGCATTGCCTCCATAACCCGAGCCGTAAGACCAGGTGAGATTTTCATCCGGAAAATGGCTTATATATTTTTTATCCATTGGCGCGCAGGGCCAGGGTATGTCTTTTTGTCCCTTCTCCAATGGTGCACCGATAGAATGCAGACAGGGGATGAATTCGCCGTCTTTTCCTAGTTTATCGAGAACTTTAGTTCCGACACGGGTCATTATGTGCATATTACAAACAACATAAGGGCTATCCGTGATTTCTATGCCGATCTTGGCGATAGGTGATTTAATCGGTCCCATGGAGAAGGGTATCACATACATGGTGCGCCCTTTCATGCACCCTTTATAGAGGGACCTCATCGTTGTCTTTAATTCATGAGGATCTATCCAATTATTAGTGGGGCCTGCTTCCATCTTTTGCGGGGTACTGATATAGGTTCGTGCCTCCACCCTGGCCACGTCAGAGGGGTCAGAACGGAACAAAAAACTGTTTTTCCGTTTTTTAAGAGGGATAGCACTGCCGCTTTTGACCATCATAGACATGAGCCGGTCATATTCCGCTTTAGAACCGTCGCACCAATGTACCGTATCCGGCAGACACATTTCCGAGACATCTTTAACCCATTTTTTCAACTGTTCATTTTTTACAACCATATCCGTATAATCCCCTCATTCATAAAATGAATCCCGGCAATATATTTGGGATAATATTTTTTCGATTTCGTGTAATTATTTACGCTTTTTTTTCAATTTCTTCTTTTCCTCAATCACAGCCTGTGCGGCCGCCAGTCTCGCTATCGGTACGCGGTAGGGCGAACAACTTACGTAGTCCATACCTACTCGGTGGCAAAACATAACGCTGGACGGCTCGCCGCCGTGCTCGCCGCAGATGCCGACTTTCAAACCTGGACGCGCCTTACGGCCGCGTTCGATGCCTAACTCCACGAGTTGACCCACTCCTTCCTGATCGAGAACCTGAAATGGATCTACCGGAATAATTTTTTTCTCCACATAATCGGGCACAAAGGTGCCTATATCGTCACGACTGAAGCCGTAAGTCATCTGCGTCAGATCGTTTGTACCATAACTGAAAAACTCCGCTTCTTCGGCTATGCGATAGGCCAGAAGCGCGGCTCGCGGGATCTCAATCATGGTTCCTACCATATGCGGTATTTTCTTGAGACCGTACTTGGCGCACACTTCCGGAAGAATCTTCTTAACCAGAGTTGCCTGATTTTTGAACTCGGCTACGTCGCAAACGACTGGGATCATAATTTCGGGCAGCGCTTTTTTGCCTTCCTTCAGAAGTTCCGCCGCGCCTTCAAGGATAGCGCGAATTTGCATTTCACTGACTTCAGGATAGGTAATGCCGAGGCGCACGCCGCGATGACCCATCATCGGATTTGTTTCATGCAAATTTTCCGCCCGGTTGTTGAGTTTGTCAATAGAGATATGCAAGCTTTCGGCGAGACGCTGACGCTCTTCAGGATTTCCCGGCACGAACTCATGCAGGGGCGGATCCAAAAGGCGAATGGTCACCGGCCTGCCGGCCATCACCTCCATTGTCTTTTTGATGTCGTTCTTGACAAAAGGAAATAGATCATTTAATGCCGCGCGGCGTTCTTCAACGGTATCAGATAGAATCATTTTGCGCAGATGAAATAACGGCTGTTCACTATTCTCTCCATAGAACATGTGTTCGGTACGGAACAGGCCGATGCCCTCGGCACCGAATTGTCTGGCTCTGGCGGCATCTTTTGGTGTATCGGCGTTTGTGCGGATTTTGAGGCGGCGGATCTGATCGCAAATTTTCATGAAGGCAACAAAATTTTTATCATCTTTTGTACCGCTGATCATAGCTAAGGCGCCTTTATACACACGTCCCTTGGTTCCATTGAGAGTAATTATCTCTCCTTCCCGCACTATTTTTCCGTCGACCATCATTGTCTTCTGGTGTGTATCAATGCGTAGAGTTCCAGCGCCAACGATACAGCATTTACCCCATCCGCGAGCTACCAAAGCTGCGTGTGAGGTCATACCGCCGCGCGCAGTGAGAATACCTTGTGCCGCGCGCATGCCTTCGACATCCTCGGGATTAGTTTCCTCACGTACGAGAATAACTTTCTTACCCGCTTTAGCCCAACCCACCGCATCTGCCGCAGTAAATACGACCTGACCTACCGCTCCGCCGGGACTGGCAGGCAGACCTTTAGCCAGAAATTCTCCCTTAATTTCCGCCTCCGGGTCAATCATAGGGTGGAGCAGTTCATCAAGCTGGGATGGAGTTACGCGCATCACCGCTTCGCTGACGCTGATCATCTTGCTTTTAAACATCTCGATTGCCATCCGTACAGCAGCCGGCCCGTTGCGCTTACCGTTGCGCGTCTGCAGCATCCAGACACGGCCGTTCTGAATGGTGAACTCGAGATCCTGCATATCATGGAAGTGGTTTTCGAGCTTCTGGCGAATCATTTTGAGTTGCGCATAAACTTTGGGCATGGTCTTCTCTAGGCTTGGGTGACCCTGTGTATCGTCCACCTGTCGCATTTCTTCATTGATCGGATTCGGCGTACGAATACCGGCAACAACGTCTTCGCCCTGCGCGTTCGGCAGCCACTCGCCATAGAATTTGTTTTCACCTGTAGCGGGGTTGCGGGTGAAGGCCACACCTGTGGCTGAGTTGTCACCCATATTACCGAACACCATTGCCTGCACATTAACCGCTGTGCCCCATTCATCGGGAATTCCTTCAATCCTGCGGTAGGAAATGGCACGCTTCCCGTTCCAGCTTTTAAAGACAGCGCCGATTGCACCCCATAGTTGTTCATGGGCATCATCAGGAAAGGGTCTGCCGATGACTTGTATTACCTTGGCCTTGTAAATTTTGGTAAGTTCTTCCAAATCATGTTCCGTAAGATCGACATCGTTCGTAACTCTGCGGCGCTGTTTCATAGCCGCCAGTTCCCGCTCTAACTGCTGGCGCACACCCATGCCTTCAGCCGGTTCAAAACCTTCGGCCTTCTCCATGACAACATCCGAATACATTTGGATTAAGCGCCGATATGAATCCCATACAAAGCGGGCGTTTTTGGTTTTTTCGATCATACTGGGAATGGTTTTTGAGGTAAGGCCGATGTTCAGCACTGTCTCCATCATGCCGGGCATGCTTTTACGCGCCCCGGAACGGGCCGAACACAACAGAGGATTCGTTGGATCACCAAATTTCATACCAGCTTGTCGCTCCATCTTTTGCATAGCTTTATTGACTTGCTCTTTGAGGCCTTGCGGGTAACGGCCTTTATTTTTGTAAAAAGCTGTGCAAACTTCTGTTGTAATCGTGAATCCTGGCGGGATAGGAATGCCGAGGTGAGTCATTTCCGCAAGGCCGGCGCCCTTGCCTCCCAACAAATTTTTGTCTTTTCCGTATCCTTCCGAGAAAGTATAAACAAATTTCGTGCCCATTGTATTCGTTTGCAACCTCCTTCAGTAGTCCTGTTTTATTAAAACTATAGTATCGACATAAGACTGTCATCGTTGTCAAGAAAAAAATGCGTCTTTTGATGATTTGTAAGCTAGCATTTTCCCACACCATTTTTTCAAAATTCTTACTATCCGCCTCGTTGATTTTTTCAGTAAGTTTTGATATTTTGCTGTTTAATTTTCTTGACAAGGAGGGGGGCTTGTTCATATACTCGCCCCACAAAAGAGCAAGCTTTTATCAAAATAGTGACTGATTGTGCCAGGGAGAGTATAAATTTGCCAATCGCAAGGGACTCATTAACAAGATGAAAACTTTTTGGTCTTTTGCCGCAAAAAAGCTTATCCTGCTTGCTGGCGTACTTTAATCACCTTTTTTATTTTCATTTCCAGTGTGGATTCCGGTTTTATTACCGGCGGTCAAGTACCAAAAAATAAATGTTTAGGGGGTAGATTTTATGAAAGGTAAGGTATTTTTATTTATTGCTGTAATTATGATTATCATCGGAGGAATAATCGCCAACCTTGTGCAAAATGATTTTTACCAGGTTAAGGTTCGCGATGTTCGTTTTGCGGCGGCTGATGGTTCGATTATGAGCGCCCTTCTGTTCATCCCGAAAAATGCCACGCCGAAAACGCCGGCGCCCGGCATTCTTGCCGTTCATGGTTATATCAATTCGCGGGAAACACAATCGGGATTTGCGATTGAATTCGCGCGCCGTGGCTGGGTCGTTCTGGAAATCGATCAGAGCGGGCACGGATATACCGACCCTCCGGCTTTTGCCAATGGCTTCGGCGGTCTGCCCGGACTGGCTTATCTCCGCAGCCTTGATTTCGTCGATAAGAACAAAATCGGCATGGAAGGCCATTCCATGGGTGGGTGGGCAAGTCTCGCCGCGGCCATAGCTCGTCCCGACGACTATAAGGCCCTGGTTCTGGAAGGGTCGTCCACTGGAGCGCCCTTCGCTGCGGAGGGAAGCACTACCTATCCCAAGAACATGGCTCTGGTAGAAGGCACCTTTGACGAGTTTTCCTTACTCATGTGGAGCGTGCCGGTAGCGGCAAACGTTGTCAACAGTGATAAACTCAAGAAGGTGTTCGGTGTAACAGAAGCCATAGAACCCGGCAAAATATACGGCTCCATCGAAAGCGGAACGGCGCGCGTTCTTTATCAACCGGTAACAACCCATCCCGGCGAACACCTGTCACCCACAGCGATCGGTTATGCTATCGACTGGTTCCAGAAAACCCTGGGTGAGGAAAAAACTCTCGCTTCTTCCGATCAAATCTGGTTCTGGAAGGAAATCGCCACCCTTATCGGCCTTATCGGCTGTATCCTGCTTGTATTTGCGGCCGGCAATCTTTTGCTGCAAGCCGGATATTTCAGCTCTTTGCAAGGGGCGCCGCAAAACCCGAAACCCGCAAGCGGAGTTGCATGGTGGATCGCTGCCATTCTCATGATTATAATCGGACCTTTAACCTATTTCCCGGCAACATTTATCGCCTATGGCAAGTTAAAGCAATCCTGGTTATTCCCCCAGCAGATTACCAACGATATCTTGTTCTGGTTGCTCATAGCTGCGATCATTTCTCTTATCCTGTTTGTGATCTGGCACCTGCTGAACAAGAAAAATGGCGGGAATGCGGTATCATACGGCCTCAAGGCTGCCAAGGGTTCTACCTGGAAAAAAATCGGACTTTCCGCCTGGTTTGCTTTCCTGGTTACGGCTGTAGCATATTTGTCGGTTATGGTGATTTCTTATTTCTTTACCGTGGATTTCAGATTCTGGATTATGCCCATCAAACCCATGAGCGCAATACAGTTTAAAATAGCATTGCGTTACATAATTCCTCTGGCTCTATTCTATCTGATGTTTGCAGTTGTTCTGCATGGACAATTGCGTTCTCTGACCGGTTCATTTAAAAAGAGAATGCTCATGAGTGCGATACTGGGATCAGTGGGCTATCTCATAATGCTCCTGGTTATGTACATACCCATTTTAGCAGGAGGAGTAGCCCCCTTCATCAACACAATATACCAGACATTGTTCGTGATTGTAGCGGTGCAGCTGTTCCCGTTGTTCCTTATCGTCAGTCTCATATCGACCTATTTTTCCGAAAAAACGGGACTTGTCTACACCGGTGCGTTCGTAAATGCCTTCTTCATAACGTGGTATATGGTGGCGGCACAGGCGACGCACATTGCTCTTTGCTAACAGTAAATCTTATTTCATCTAATTAAATAGCCACCGGGTAAGCAAGGCCCGGTGGCTATTGCTTTTCTGCAAATGGCCAACGACCAGGAATACCTCAAAACCTATCATTATAACGGCTAAGAAAAAGTAGCTGTGGCGAATGATCAGGCAATTTATGGTAAGTGACTGGCGAAGAGAAAACTGTTATCTTGTCCTGAATTCGAGAGCATGATAAACAAAACTTATTAATATTAATAATCAAAGAGATGAATCGCACTTCCCATGAACGATGATAAACTATACCTGGTCCTGATGGGTCTTCCGGCAAGGGGTAAATCAACGCTGGCGATACGTCTGCAGGACGCTTTTAGAAAAAGCCGGATTCCCGCGAAGATATTCAACAACGGCAATCTCCGGAGAGCTTACCTGCCACTCACGGAAACTTCCTCAGCAAACTTTTATCATCCAGATAACACTTCCGCCTTAGAGATGAGAAAAAAGTTCGCCCTCATCAACATGAAATGGGCAAAAACGTATCTGGAAGGTAAGGGACGAGTGGCCATCATTGACGCGGCCAACATAAGCAGAGCGCGGCGTCAGATGATCGAAGAAAACCTCAATAACCACCCGATCCTTTTTATTGAGTGCATAAATGACGACCAGGAAATCCTCCATTTAAGCATTATGGAAAAAACAAGGCTTCCCGAATTTTCCCGGCTCGCCCACAAGACGGCGCAAAAAGAATTCCTCAAACGAATCGATAATTACCGGCTAATCTATACTCCGTTGAGAATGGAAAGAAATTATTTCCGCATGGACTCTTTGCAAAACAAAATCATCGAAGAAAAACAAAGCGATCCTATCCCTCTTTATTTGCTCATCAAGGACATTCTGGTCACTGACGTGGTCAAAAATCTTTTTCTTATTCGGCACGCGGAAACGAAATTTAACACCATCGACCGTATCGGCGGAGATTCGACTCTCACCGCGAAAGGTACTTCGCAGGCAAAAACCCTGGGCAGTTTTTTTAAAAAACAGCAAATCTCCTATATTTTTACCAGCCACAAAAAGCGGGCAATTCAGACAGCCCGGCTCATCTGCGCGATGCAAAAGAATTGTAAGGTTATTCCCATCAAGGAATTCGATGAAATAGCCGGCGGAATCTGTGAGGGGATGACCTACAAAGACATCGAAGAAACAATGCCCGAGGTATTTCGCGCCCGGAAGACGGACAAATACCATTATGCCTATCCTCATGGTGAGAGTTACGAGACGATGAAACCACGCATCGAAGCGGGACTAAAAAAATCATTTTTTTTAAACCGGCACGCAGACGACATCATGATTATCGGCCATCAGGCAGTAAACCGGATGATTCTTGCTCATTTTCTTTACCGGCGCGATGATGATGTTCCTTACATCTATATTCCCCAGGACGAATTTTATCACATCGTCTCCACACAGAATAAAAAACTCTTTGAGCTCAAGCCCTACGCCTAAACGTACCCGGTTCAGATACCCATTGACTTTATATAATTTTTCCTTGAAAAAATATAAGTATGCTTTATATTTTAACTATAAATTTGGGAAAAGCGAAGTTTGTATAATAATTGTTAGGCTGGATAAAATGACAAAGGACAAATACTTACAGAAATTGTACTTTCCTCATATAATAGTAAAAACCGCGTTTACGAAATTGGATTCTAAGAGTAATGAGACTCGAGATATAATATTTTGATTTACAGGATTTAGCGGGAACTAACTACTCTTCCCGTAAGTTCAGACGGTGCACGCCCCGACAATAAAGTCAGGGCGTGCATCAAAAAATTTAATTTCCCCTAAGTTGTAACAACCGAATCATTCTTACTATTTGCCTTGTTTGGCCACTTCTTCTGCTCTCAAGTTTTTTCTAAGAATCTTGCCCACGTTGTTCTTGGGCAGTTCTTTTCTGAATTCAACCATAGTGGGAAGCTTGTACTTGGCCAATTTGGTCGCACAGTAATCTATTATTTCCTGCTCTGTTGCGGTCACTCCTTCCTTTAATACGACAAAAACCTTGATCTGTTCGCCACGTGTCGGATGAGGCACTCCGATAGCGCATGCCTCCACAACTTTTGGATTGGTATATAAAGCTTCATCTATATCACGCGGATAGACATTGTATCCGCCGGAAATAATCATGTCCTTTTTACGGTCGACGATGTAGAAGTAGCCTTCTTTATCCATTTTGGCTATGTCGCCGGTATACAACCACCCATTCCGTATGGACAAAGCTGTTTCCTCGGGTTTCTTCCAGTATCCCTTCATCACCTGAGGCCCTCTGATAATAAGCTCGCCAGGTTCACCTATGAGAACATCCTTCTCCCCTGTTTCGAGATCCACTATGCGGCATTCCGTATCCGGATACGGGAGTCCAATACTTCCTGCTTTTTGTACTCCTTCATATGGATTGGCATGCGTACACGGTGAAGCCTCAGTCAAACCGAATCCCTCAGAAATCAGTGCTCCAGATCTTGCTTTGATTTTTTTTATAACCTCAACCGGAAGCGGAGCGCTGCCTGAAGGAAGTCGTTTTATACAGGTAAGATCAAGCTTATCGAAATTCGGATGGCCAAGCAGACCGATCAACATGGTCGGAACGAGACAGGCCACGGTCGGCCTGTATTTTTGTATGACGTCAAACAGGGCCTCCGGCGTTGGTCTTACTAACATTACACAGGTGCATTTGTAATAAATGGTTAAATTCATAACAGTGGACATCCCATAAACATGAAAAAAAGGGATGGCGCCGAGAAATATTTCTTTGCCGTCGCTTGTTATCGAATTTTTATATGTTTTTGGATCCGTTGTTTTTATCTGTTGCAACTGCTTGCTCAGGTTAGCATGGGTTAGCATCGCCCCCTTGGAAACACCCGTAGTGCCGCCGGTATATTGCAGTATGGCAATGTCGTTAAAATTAACATTTACCTGCGGGGGATTCGGGGGATATTTCGCAATAAGGTCTTTCCAGCCGTATACATCTGGGGCCTCCTTTGGCTTGGCAGCAAATACCGTGGCTGGATCTGTTGAGGAGGGAATATAATCGCCCAGTGAAGCATACACTATCTGTTTTATCTTGGTTTTAGGCCTCAGATCGATCATGTTATTTGCCAGCAGATCAAGGGTGATAAGAACCTTGGATTCCGAATCATTGAATTGATGCTCAAGTTCCGCAGGAGTATATAAGGGATTGTTCATTACGGCTTTCCCGCCGATCTTCAGTATTGCATAATAGGCGGCGACTGTTTGAATCAAATTGGGGAGATGGATTGCGACACTGTCGCCTTTTCTGATGCCAAAATCCGTAAGACAGGCTGCAAAACGATATACCATATCTTTCAATTCAGCATAGGTGACCTTATAGTCTTGTGAAACAAACGCTGTTCTTCGTGGAAAATCCCGTGCCGCAATTTCAAGATTGTCAGTTAACAGTAATTCTTCATACTTAACCGTTGCCATAACGCCCGGGCTATAATGGGCAACCCATGGCTTATCCTGATATGTTACTTTCTTCTTAGCCGCCGGTGTTACCTTTTTCTTTGCCGGAAGCGCTGCTTTTTTCTTTTTGACCGGACGTGCTACTTTCTTCTTTTTAGCCGAACTTGTAACTTTCTTTTTCTTAACCAAAGACTTAACTTTTTTCTTTCTTGCAGGACGCACTATCTTTTTCTTTTTAACTGTAAGCGCCGCTCTCTTTTTCTTGACGGGACGTTTAACTTTCTTTTTCTTAACCAAAGATTTAACCTTTTTCTTTTTTGCAGGACGCACTGCTTTCTTCTTCATAAGATTACCTCCCTCCCCAGATTAATGTTACAAAAATTTCATTTTACGGAAGCTCGATATACCGGATAATCCTTTTATGATTGACCTTTTTCCCTCTATAATTATCGTGGTTGCACGATTTCTCTTTTTAATTATGCTGAAGTGTACAATATTAATTTTGGGAACAGCAAAAATTGGGTAACACACTCACCGCGAAAGATAATTACAAATCAACTTTCCCTAGTCAAGCTATTTTTTATTCGCTTATTGATAAAAATTTAAGATGACGTTTAACCCGAGAAAGCAATACGTATGCCTTATACTTCTGGCAATGTACTTTTACGAAACCTATCTTATTTCTTTTCGCAAAGTTCGATTAAAACGCCGAAAGTGGACTGGGGATGGAGAAACGCGATTTTTGCCCCACCCGCGCCGTGGCGCGGTTTTTCGTCAATCGAATGAATCCCTTTGGCCTTGAGCTCAGCCAACGCTTCTTCAAGATTTTCCACACGGAAGGCTATATGCTGAACTCCTTCGCCTTTTTTTTCGAGATGTTTCGCGATGGGGCTATCCGGAGAAATGGGTTCCAAAAGCTCGACTTCCGTATCGCCGACCGGAAAAAATGCCGTGGTTACCTTTTGCTCCGCCACTGTTTCACTTCCGACATGAGTAAAACCGAAAAGACCGCTGTAAAGTTGTTTTGCCGCGTCTATACTTTTTACCGCGATGCCGATATGGTCTATTTTCAGAACTTTCATGTTTTCTCCTTGAAGATTTTTTCTAACTGCGCTGCCGCGCGTGCACCTGGATAAATTTAACAATTTCCTCAGTGGATGTTCCGGGCCCAAATATTTCCGCGATGCCTGATTTCTTTAATTCAGCGGCATCTTCGTCAGGAATGATACCGCCCCCTACTACCAGAACATCATTCATGCTTTTTTCACGAAGCAGTTCCATCACTCGCGGGAAAAAATAATTATGCACGCCGGATAAGCTGCTCAGCCCCACCACATCGGCATCTTCCTGCAGAGCGGTCTCGACTATCATTTCGGGAGTTTGCCTCAAGCCCGTATAAATCACTTCCATGCCCGCTTCCATAAATATTCTTGCCAGAAGTTTCGCTCCGCGATCATGCCCGTCCAAACCCGGTTTGGCCAGAACTATCCTGATTTTTCTTGCTCTTCCCATTCAATAATCCTCCGATAAGGGTCTTTTCACTATCAAATTATACGCTGTTCAAAAATACTCGGATACAACGCCACTGGAAAGCTCTTTAAAAGAACTGCTTGGGTTTATATTCGCCGTAAATCTCTCGCCAAACATTGCATATTTCGCCGATGGTTGCGTCGGCTTTGACTGCTTCGATGACAGCGGGCATTACGTTTTCGTTGGTGAGAGAAACTTTTCGCAGATGTTCCAGCGCTTTTTTCCACCTCGCCTGATCGCGCTGCGCACGTATTTCTCGAAGTTTTCTTGCTTCGGTCTCGCCCACTTTCATATCCACTTTCAGTAGATTTGCCGGAGGCGGTTCCTTCATAGTATATTTGTTTATGCCGACATACACGCGTTCCCGGCTTTCTATTTCCTTCTGAAAACGGTAGGCGCTTTGCTGAATTTCCTTCTGGATAAAAGCCTGTTCTATGGCGGCCAGAGTTCCGCCCAGGGCATCTATCTTTTGAAGATACTCTTCTATCTGC
>DLME01000204.1:0-127 GCA_002479215.1 Syntrophaceae bacterium UBA7544 | reverse complement strand
AGATACTCTTCTATCTGCGCTTCGATTTTATCGGTCATCGCTTCCACCATATATGAACCGGCCAACGGGTCTATCGTATCGGTAGCGCCGCTTTCTTCGGCCACAATCTGCTGGGTGCGCAGAGCGA
>DLME01000091.1 GCA_002479215.1 Syntrophaceae bacterium UBA7544 | reverse complement strand
CCGCATTACTCAGTAAATTCCCGATAACTTCCCCGAACTTGTCACGGTCTATCAGCACCGCAGGCAATTCCGCTTCAACATTAATCGCAAATTTATGTTTGCCAGCGCTTTCCCGAGCGTTAGCCAAGCGTTCTTCGAGAATTTCAGATAAATTCACTTGTTCCAATTTCATGATAATCTTGCCGGATTGTATACGAGTTACGTTTAATAGGTCGTCTACCATATCGGTAAGCTTCTGGCTATTTTCATGAATGTGCTTAAGCCACTCTTTTCGGGTTGCCTCCGGGGGATCCTTGGTAATTAAGAGTTCCGTATAACCTAATACGGACGTCAAAGGAGAGCGCAGTTCGTGAGATGCAATAGATACAAAAGTGTCACGCATGCTGACATCATGTACTAGCATGGCGCTACGTAGAG
Source organism: Syntrophaceae bacterium UBA7544 (assembly GCA_002479215.1). GTDB lineage: Bacteria > Desulfobacterota > Syntrophia > Syntrophales > Smithellaceae > UBA4810. The sequence goes on along the minus strand of DLME01000091.1, from coordinate 2,699 downwards.
ATATTGCAGCAATCGAAGCGATACCTTCCAGTAAAAACAAATCATCCGATGAGAAATCCTGTCTTGAATTCTTCAGGGAAAGGCAAAGTATGCCAATTTCTTTTCCACCAGCTGCAAGTGGAATAATATATGATACATCGAGGCCTTGACTTGTTGCTAAATTGGGAAACTCAACTTTGCTGTTACGCTGGGAAATTAATTTAGATAATTTTTCCTGATTATCCCTATTAACAAATATGCCTTGGGCAGCCTTCACATCAAAGACTCCATCGTTATTTTTGACATACAAACAGCCGCCAGCTAAATTCAAAACTTGAACTGTGGCGCTCACTATAAGACGCGATGCGTCTGAAAAATCCTTCGCCGAATTCAATAAGACGTTAAGACTCTTGATTATTTGGCGGTAATCATAGCGGTCTTTATAGAAATATTTATCAACGACGAACTCGGCTGCATTTCTTACCGGACCGAACAGAGCGGTGGCGATGCCACCTAAAATCAAGCCAATAATGATCTGTTGAGGTCTTTCCAAGAACTTTTGGAAGGTAATGATGGTAAGAATCGCAGCCGTAATGATGGCCGCCATTACCAACGTAATCAAACCATAAATTACGCTCCTTCGAATGAAAAGATCGATGTCCATTAGTTTTTGAGTCACCATTGCATAGCCCAAAGCGACTGGTATGAATATGATAAATAGAATGCTGAATCCGTCAGGTATGATAGCCTCTCCTTGTCCCCAAATCGCTTGTGGAAGCATATTAAGAACCAATATTGGAATCAACGCCGCGAGACACCCAATTAATACAATCTTCATTTGTTGTCTTGTTTTAACAGAAATCGCCGTGGCATAATTAAATATTGCCACTCCAATCGCGGAAGCAAACCCAACCCCTTCCTCGTATAATCTTAATGATCGGTACCACATTACCGGTTGTCCATCACGATAGCCTAGTAAAGGGAAAAGTATAATTGTTATCAATGCCGGTAAATATATTAGATACACTCGAGGATTATTGCGAAGTCCAGCTCTTTCGTCAGGTAGGATATGAAAAAAGTGTACGAGCAACCATGGTCCGATCAGAGTAGCTGCTATTTCAACATAGATTGCGATCGGAACTCCCCTAGCTGCTGCTAGGTTTGCACTAAAGGCTAGACCAAGTACAAGTGCACATATGTAAAGTAACAATGCAGCCGTGTCTCGTGTCCTTCTGACAAATACGAAATACCCGATTGTCCAGAACGACAGGCAGACGAAGAACCACGTTGTTAGTTCTATTATCGATGCGGCAGATTGAGAATTACCGGCCAAGGAAACTGATTTGTATTGTCCTTGGCTATTGATAACTGTCATCTGATGAATCGATGGTTCCCAAACAAAGCCCATTTTCTCATATTTCTCTAAGAATATTTGGGCGGGCTGACCGTTAATCTGCACAGGTTTGTCTCCCACACTTATGCCATATGCTTTGGCTTGTCCAGTGTCATCCACCGCATCAACAGTCCACCCCTTTGTGCCCTTAGAAAGCTCAATCCCCATATAGGGCCTACTCGCACTCAGAACCAAAAATAACAGTGAAACAGCCAGAATACATATTCCAAGTAGGGAGAGTAGAAACAATTTACGCCCATTGACGTTGAGTTTTGCCATTTGAATTCCCTTGGAATCAATTCAAGAATTGTTGTAGTTGCTCTACTTTAATACCTTCCGTTTTCATTCTCATGAGGATATCTTTTGCCTCCTGGTTGTAAATTTCCCTCTTTATGGCTGCATATTGCATGGCGCCGGTACTAAATAACAAATCCCTGATTTGGTCAGGAGCAAAATCAAATCCAAGAGAACGTTTGCAGAACATCTCGTCCATCAGACGATGGGTCTTGCCCTCAGTTCGAGCCAAGGCAAAAATCGCCGGCAGCGTGATCTTGCGATTCTTGATGTCTTTCAGATTTATGACTGCTTTAATATCATTCGCTATTTGTGATGCCATTCCTAGATTGTGTCCAAATATTGCAAATGAGTTAATTAATTCCTGATTCGCGCCTGCAAGCAATGCACCAGTGTAACAGGCGCACTCCACTACAGAAGCTGATTTCATTGCGATTACTCTTAGATAGGTATCTTCTGACGCTATCGCATCTGGAGTAAGCGATAAGTCCAGATGTTGCCCCATGCAAGTAGTAGTGTAATAGGAATTTACTGTGTTTATCAGGCTGACCACAACAGCGTCACTCACTCCATTGTCTTTGAGGAGTGTGAATGCTTTCTCCGCCAGAATTATTAGAGTGCTCGCGGTATTTAAGGCCAGGGGAACACCATATTTAGACGGCAATGATTTAGCAGAATCGGCATCCTCGATGTCATCAAGAACTTCTGCCGCAACTTTCAATAGTTCTAGGCCTGCGATTGCGGGTAATGCTAGTTCACATTCCCCACACAGAATGTTATATACTATCAGGGGCAAAAGAAACCATGCTCGACAGTCTGCATGTAAAATAACTGAATCCTGCAATGCGTTAGCCAAAGATTCCTCGGCTAAGTCGTGTAAGGACGCAGCATCAGCCAGTGGAGCCAAAAGAGCTTCAATCTCTTCGCGAATAAGTCTATCCAATTTTGATTGTAACATCTTATGCCAACAATTATTAAGATGTCCGATCTAATCCCACCAAATATAGGGATCATCCTTCATCTGTAGTTGTCC
>DLME01000056.1:2751-2991 GCA_002479215.1 Syntrophaceae bacterium UBA7544 | reverse complement strand
CAAGTTTGGTTAGAGTGGAGTTGGAGTAGAGATGAATTGACAAGTTCAATATTTTCAGCCGGACTCTATCCCGTGCCTGTTTCCGGTAGGATTAGGCTATTTTTAGCTGAGGTCAATTTTGATTTAAAAAATTCCCGCGCAAAATTTACTCGAATTCATTTGTTAACGAAGAAGCAACTTCCTGATTTAGCTTGGCAATTAAGTTAAGGACTTCATCGTCCGAAGGTATGTCACTAGGAG
>DLME01000056.1:2406-2688 GCA_002479215.1 Syntrophaceae bacterium UBA7544 | reverse complement strand
GTCCGAAGGTATGTCACTAGGAGACCCCGAAAGATACAATACTCTAATCTTGAAATCCTTATCTATTATGACCATGGCCGGCAATCGACCGCTATAGAAAGCTCTAATCTCCTGATTGTATAGTTTAGCAATACTATGATTCGGGTCCGGTATTCCAACAAACGGCATTTTATGCTCATGCCACCATTTGGCAAACTCTTCCGGACTTTCCGGTCCAATGACGATTACTTCTGCATTGCTTTCCATGTATTTTTGATAATCTTGAAGCAACTGCTCCATATG
>DLME01000056.1:1829-2346 GCA_002479215.1 Syntrophaceae bacterium UBA7544 | reverse complement strand
TGCGGTCAAAAAAAACCGCGGTTAAAAATGAGAACTATGTTTTTCTTTCCCCTATAATCCGAAAGTTTTACCGGGTGATTTTCGCTATCGTTTGCATTGAAGTCACTGGCAACCATTGCTTTTTTAACATCTATCAGTTCAATCATGGATTTTACCTCCCGGTGATATTTTTGTTTATATCGCTGAAAATTATTTAATAACTCTACACCTTAGCAGAATAAGTGTGAAAAAGTTATACAGCCTGCCTTGGGATAATTACAAATCTATGACATTTTTATGCTGGAGCCAACCATGCTAAACCTGAATTTTTACTAGCTAAGTATATGTGTACTTAGCCTCAAATTTCACGGATTTGTAATAGTTTTCATTTCTTTTTTATGACTATTTTATTGACAGAATTGTAGAAATAAGACAGAACTTTTTATTCCAAAGGCGTGTGTGTAATTTTCAGGTCTATTTTCCACTCATTTCAATTAATGCCCTTTTTGTGTCAGGGAGGTGATGATTATATGGATGA
>DLME01000056.1:0-1707 GCA_002479215.1 Syntrophaceae bacterium UBA7544 | reverse complement strand
AAAAGGAGTCAAAATGAAAAAGATATTCTTGTCAGTTGTTTTTACGCTCGCCATATTAATAGGTCTGATGGCAGCATTTTCCTCCGGAGTTTCGGCGGATCAGGGTCACGGATTCGATGGGTATTCGGGACCAGGCGATGGTGGGGCAGTGTTTACCATGACTAATCCTAACGGCGCTGCTAACGCGGTGATCATGTTTAGCAGAGATAACCACGGCGCTCTCAATATGGTAGGCTCATTCGCTACCGGCGGAAATGGTGGTCTTAGGTCAGGCCCGCCCGACCCCCTGAAGTCCCAGGGTTCTCTGATGCTAACCCAGGATGGTAAATGGTTGCTGGCAGTTAATGCGGGGAGCAACAGCATCAGTGTTTTCCAAGTTCAAAATAACGGTTTAAATCTTATTGGCACTACAGCCTCAGGTGGGACTTTCCCTGTCAGCTTAACCATCTCTGGTAATGAGGTTTTTGTTCTTAACGCATCAACCCCGAATATCACAGGATTTAATTTAAGCAATAAGGGGAAATTAACATCAATTGCCGGTTCAACAGACGTATTGCCGTCCGGCGGTTCGTACCTGTATACTCAGGTCGGCTTTGACAATTACGGTAAGTGGCTGGTTGTCAGTGATTTAGGGGATAGTGCCATCCTGGCCGCCCCCGTGAATTCTTCCGGCATACCGGGCGCATGGCAGAGTTCACCGTCAAGCGGGCCGGCACCCTTTGGTTTCATCTTTGATGCGAGGGACAATTTGCTTGTAGTTCAAGCAGGCAACAGTGCCGTTTCTTCATATCGTGTATTAAGCAACGGCATGTTGTCACCAATCGTCGAAGCATTCAACCCCACGAGTTCAACTTCCTGCTGGATCGTTGAAGATCAGACAGACGATGTCTTTACGACTAATCCGGGAACCAATAATATCTCTTCGTATCAAGACGGGGATAACAGCGGAAACGTTAGCTGGTTGATTCCTTCAGCCGCCTCCGGTATTACCACAATCGATGAAGGCATCACCAATGACGGCCAATATTTGTACGCTCTCGCCCCGGGTGTCGGGATCGATGGGTTTAGTATCTCACATGAGGGCACATTGAAATCGGTTGGAACATTCCCTGCAACCGGAATCACCGGTAATTCTCAAGGAATCGCGGTTTGGTAGAATTGATACCAAGCTAGGCACTGGGACAATAATGAAAAGCCGGCAGGGTGGCGAGTTATGGCACCTTGCCGGCTATAGGGTTTTATTCCCAAAGTTATTATCTTCATTTGTGGATTCTTGAACTACCCTAAAAGCTATTTCATTAATATCTGGTGGCTGGCCAAGAACTTAGAGAATGAGGATTATGGGATTGGCTCGTCCCGGACAAGGGATTGCCCATCTCAAAATAGCAGGGCCAAAGTTCAGAGATTATCTTCATTCAGTAAATTCATAACGACCAAGCAAAGCAGACATTATGACGAGATCGTGTATCTAGCTCTGGGCCTACATAACAATCTAATCGATTCTGCGTTAAGCAGTTAGTATATTGTTACCGCTTCACTACCCGAGGTAATATTATCGAGTTCACAGTACATTGTAAGCGTAGTGTTTACTGCAACGGTCTGTGCACTCGGTGCGATACTGACGTTTGTACCGGCAATGAATGTAACATTATTGCTACCATCTGCGGCCACGGCGAAGGTTATCACTTCTCCGACATATGGAGACGA
>DLME01000089.1:2600-3006 GCA_002479215.1 Syntrophaceae bacterium UBA7544 | reverse complement strand
AAAATTATTTCCGCCGAAGAAGCGCTCTCCATTCATCTTGTAAACAAAGTAGTCCCTGATGATAAATTAATGGAAGAGGCTTTTGCCATGGCCAAGATGATTACCCGGCACAGCCCCGTTGCTGTGGGTCTCGCCAAATTTTCCGTGCAAAATTCGCAAGATGTTGATAACTACACGGGCAAAATAATTGAAAGAGCGTCTTTCTCTCTGGCCTTTGCCAGTGAAGATCAAACAGAAGGCATGAAGGCTTTTTTGGAAAAAAGAAAACCAAGCTATAAAGGAAAATGAGGGATTTAATCACAAATATGTAGGGGGAACATATGTTCATCTGGCTTTTTCACCGTATTAGCGGCGCGACTCTGATCGTTTTGATCGGCATTAAAATTTTAACCGGCTATTTTCTTTT
>DLME01000089.1:2175-2482 GCA_002479215.1 Syntrophaceae bacterium UBA7544 | reverse complement strand
GATGTTCTTATCCTGATTCTTTTTACTTTTCACAGCATCTATGGTATCCGCACCATCATTATTGATTTTGGTTACCGCAGGGAAAAACAGTTGCTCTGGATATCGAACATTGCCGCGGCGGTTGTTTCGGCTGTTTTAATTTATTTCTTTGTCAGGGTTTCGTAATCATGATTACTCACGATATTCTCATAGTTGGCGGCGGTTTAACCGGACTGCGGGCGGCCGTCGGCCTTTGCGATAAATACGATGTGGGATTGATTTCCAAGGTCTATCCCGTTCGTTCTCATTCCATCGCCGCGCAGGGCGG
>DLME01000089.1:0-2135 GCA_002479215.1 Syntrophaceae bacterium UBA7544 | reverse complement strand
GCGCAGGGCGGCATCAACGCGGCGCTCACCAACAATCCCGACGGCCACGACGATACCTGGGAAAAGCATACCTTCGATACGGTCAAAGGCAGTGATTATCTGGGCGATCAAAACGCCATTGAAATCATGTGCAAGGAGGCACCCGGAATTGTTTTCGAGATGGAACACTGGGGCTGTCCTTTCAGCCGATTTCCCGACGGAACGATCGCTCAGCGTCCCTTCGGCGGCGGGGGCTACCCGCGCACCTGCTATTCCGCCGATGTTACCGGCCATTCGCTTTTGAACACTCTTTATGAAAGAGCCGTTTATAAAAAAGTTAAAATTTATCCGGAATGGTTTGTTACCGACCTTTGCGTAGAAGACGGCCAGTGCCACGGCGTGATTGTTTTGAATATTCACAGTGGCGATCTAGTTCCTGTGCGCGCCAAAGTAACTATATTCGGCACCGGCGGCTACGGCAGGGTTTATAGAAACTCCACGAACGCCCTGATTAATACAGGCAGCGGCATCGGCATGGCTTACAAGGCCGGAGTCGGGCTCAAAGACATGGAGTTTGTCCAGTTTCACCCTACAACGCTTATCGGCACGAATATTCTGATGACCGAAGGCTGCCGGGGAGAAGGCGGTTTTCTTTTTAACAACCGCGGTGAGCGCTTCATGAAGAATTACGCTCCCACGGCAATGGAGCTTGCCCCAAGAGATATCGTTTCGCGTTGTATCCAGACGGAAATTAACGAAGGCCGCGGTTTCGATCATCCGCTGGGAAAATATATTCAGCTTGATTTGCGCCATCTGGGGGAAAAGAAGATTCTGGATTGTCTTCCCGGCATACGCAGTATTTGCATCGATTTTATCGGCATCGATCCGGTGAAAGAACCGATTCCGATTATGCCCTCTCAGCATTATTCGATGGGCGGAATAGACGTTAATGAAAAAGGCGCATCCGCGATAAAAGGCTTTTACGCCGCGGGTGAATGCGCCTGCGTGAGCGTCCACGGCGCCAACCGTCTCGGCGGAAATTCGCTTCTTGATACCATCGTCTTCGGGAAACTTGCCGCCAAAGCTATTGATGAAGAATTGTCAGCAACTAAATTAAAACCTAAAGAGAAACCGCTACAGAATTTAAAAAAAGAAGTGGAAAAGAAGATTGCCAATCTCACAAAACCTGAAGGCGAAAGACCCTACAAACTGGCGGCTGATTTGGGCGCTGTAATGAGTGAAAAAGTTGGTATTTTCCGTACTAAGAAAGAACTTGCTCAAGCATTGGATGAGGTCATAAAAATAAAGGAACGATACAAAAACGTCAGCATTTCCTCCGCGGACACGCACATGAACTATGAACTGCACAACGCGCTGGAGCTGGAGTATATGCTGGAGGTGGCGCATACCATTGTTCTGGGAGCACTCTTGCGGGAGGAAAGCCGCGGCGCTCATTTCCGGCGCGATTTTACGACGAGAAACGATAAGAAGTGGCTCAAACACACCATCGCCAAGATGGGCAAAAAAGCAGAGCCGGTCATATCTTATAAAGACGTTGTCATTACCAACTATCAACCCATGGAGAGAAAATATTGATCAAGAGCGATATTTATACATTCAAGATTTTACGGTATGACGTCAAAGAACCGGATAAAGAGCCGCGCTTCGAATCCTACAAGATTAAAGTTATTCCCGGCCTGACGGTTCTGGCAATGCTGTTGCGGATTCGCGATGAAATTGACGGAACTTTATCCTTCCGTTGTTCCTGCCGTTCGGCCATCTGCGGTTCGTGTGCAATGGTTATCAACGGTAAAATCGATCTGGCCTGTCGGACGCAGGTTGCCACTTTCGACACGGATACGATAATTCTGGAGCCACTACCCAATTTCGAGGTTATCAAAGACCTGGTGGTGGATATGACGCCCTTCTGGCAGATGTATGAAAAAATTCAACCGTATCTTATACGCAAAAGCCCAACTCCGGAAAAAGAAGTACGCCAAAGTGAGGATGACAGAAAGAATATAGATCAGTTTGTCAATTGCATCCTTTGCGCCTGCTGTTACGGCGCCTGCCCTGTTCTGAATAGAGACCCGCAATATGCAGGACCAGCAGCGCTGGCCAAATTGCAGCGTTTCTCTTTCGATTCACGTGACGAA
>DLME01000058.1 GCA_002479215.1 Syntrophaceae bacterium UBA7544 | reverse complement strand
GCCGTGGCCGGTTTCCCCATCACCGCCGCCACATGCTTTCCCAGTTTACGCGCCCTGGCCATGGCCGTGTCATTCAATAACACCTGGCCTTTGACGATATTCGTGCCCAGCACCATCTGCTGGTCGACAACTTCCAGCTGGATAGAAAAAGTCATTGTCTGAAAAAGGGAGAGACCCAGCGAAAGCCAGTCCGGCGTGACCGAACCGCCCACCGAAATAAACGCGCCCGGGCGGGTTTTAAAGCACCTTTCATCCACGAATACTTTTTCACCGCGCGCTTTCAGCTTTTTACGCTCCATCATCCACGCCACGTCGGACTTGGAACCGAACAGCCGGTCCCGGATGACAAACAAATAGCCGGGCGGTGTTAAGCAGTAAACCGGGCCGCTGATAATCAGCCCGTCGCAGTCCATGATTTTATTCCAGACAAAAACGGCATCGTCTTTAATCACGCAGTCTTCCTTGCCGGTGATTTCCGCCTTACATTCCTTACAGCCGATGCACGGCTTGACGTCAACATCCAGCAAGCTCAAGACTTCCGTTTCGACGCCGTATTCCGCCGCCCCCATCAACGCTTCCCGCAGCAATATTTCGCTGTTTCCCATCCGGCGGCCGCAGGAGATTCCTAAGAGTTTCATCGCCGCACCCTCCGTCAATCGCTTTTTTATCCGGATAAAATGATTGTTTAATTATATCCTTGATTATAGCAAAAGAATTTGCAATTAGGTAGGCAGGATTATCATCTGACCTTTTAGCAAATAGAGCGCATGGCTTTGTCATTGGTTTCAGCGCTAAACACGATGAAATTGATTAGAATAGATGGGGTAACTCCAGCGGATAAACAATTTACCATGTTTATGGCAATAAATAAAGTAACATTTTGGATTTATGTGCAGTATTTTTGTACAATGGGTAGAGTTGCGACTTAATATGATAATGAATAAACCAAATTCCTTCATTTCCTGGTATTTTTCTTGAAAATAATAATTCCATATAAAATAAAGGCGATGGCAATGATACTGATTATTAAAGATAGAATGAAAGAATAATTATGCACAAATACGTCTAGTAATATATTTATTACGCATAAAATCATTCCGATAATCAAACTGAGAAGAGGATTTAGCTTCATACTTTCTTGACTCAAGAACAAACAGCTGTTTTATATTACCATAATTATAAATTAATACGTGCGTCCTGTTCCGATGGCAGAAACCACCAGATTGAGCAATCTAAAATATTCAATAAAGAAGGGAATCAGCGTGAAAGGGGAACATAAAAAACTCGATAACATCTTCGAGCTGTCTTTAATCATTGTCTTTTTGATTTTAGCAATAATCGTATTTTTATATCAAGTGATCCCCGGTCACATTCGCTATTGGGTCCTGGTGGGATTCACAATAATCTACTTTATTTTGTTATTAACAAAACTACTTTGGGACCGAATGAAATCAAAATAATATTTACTTGCAAGTGAAATTAACTAAGATTTTCGATTGGTCCCGTTTCATGTTCAATAACTGAACGTTGCTAGCATACCTTTAAAAAGAAAATATTCAAGAATGGCTAAAAATATGAATGCAGGGATTCCTAACAGAATTATAACGGTTGGTATTGAAGCTAACAAGGCGGTTAAGCAATAAATATTCAGTAATAATGCACACCATTTTATTTTTTTTAATGTACCTATTGTCAAAACAGCGACTAACACTACGCTAGAGAGATTGATAATCAGATATAATCCAGACGCTCCAGTATCGGAAAAAGACTTGCCTAAGGCTTCCATGCGGGCATTTATGATAAAACCTAATAGTGTTCCCGGAGAGTATCCTGCAAAAAAAGGCAAAAACGATTGCAATAAAGTCAGCACGGCGAGACAAACACCTGCAAAGCCCGCTAACCTGATTTTCTTCTCCGTTAGGGTTTGAGTATTTGCCATACTAATTATTTATCGCAATAAAGCGGCGGGTATTTTGAGTAAACAGAAGATTATTTGTTGCAATTCGGTGAGGAGTATTTATATCGAGTTTTTAAATTCGACATGATGCTATTATATCATTAGTGTAACATTCTTGTATATATTGGTATATTATGCTTTGGTACCAATTTGGCTAGAGAATGTTTGCACTTACTAAAATCCGAGTTTAGGTTAGCTTCGGAGCATAACTCACCTAATTGCTTACTGGAATTGATGACAATGCCCTTGGAAATTAAGTCGATAAGGGATATTGAAAAAATGAAAAACTATCTGCGAGAAAATGAGCGATAACAACCGGTACAACCGATATCGGGTACTCGGAACAAGGTCAATTCAATTTTATGCATATGATATCAGCTCTGGTTTAGAATATGAGTTGATAAGTAAATAAAAATAAGTCACATTTCGCCCGTTTGTTACTCGTATGGCTGGATTTCGTTATATTTATATTCCAACTGGACGCCGGCTTCCCTTAACAGTTGTTCGCTCTCTTCCGCCAGTTGATATTTGCGTTCACAAACCACTTTTTTAATCCCGCAATTGATCCACAGCATCGCACAAGTCCGGCAAGGAGTCATTCTCTGATAGACTGTGGCGCCTTCAATGGAAATGCCTCTTTTGGCGGCCTGGCAGATAGCGTTTTGTTCAGCATGCACCGTCCGTACACAATGTTCGCTGATCTCCCCGTTTTTTTGAATCACTTTCTTGATTATATGTCCTGCATCATCGCAATGAGGCAGACCGACAGGCGAACCGACATATCCCGTCGCCAGGACTTGTTTATCCCGAACGATGACGCAT
>DLME01000218.1 GCA_002479215.1 Syntrophaceae bacterium UBA7544 | reverse complement strand
CTCTTTTTAAATGAAATATTAAAGCCGTTGAACGAAATGTGAAAAATATTACAGATGGCATGGCTCAATTTGGCATTGACAAAATTGCCGTGAACGCGTTTACTATCCTAAAATATTTTGAATATTTGTCTTTAAAAAATATCTTTTCTACTTAACCCCCAAATTAATGTTTATGCATAGCGAACAGGATTGGTTAAAACTCTACAAAATATCATCCGAAAAAAAGAACTCGATCTTTGTTATTTATCTGACGGGAGACTTTGGGCTAAAAAATTTAAAAGTCTTTACCGAAGAAATCAAACAACTGATCTATCAGCAAAAACCGCAAGAAATCAGCATAGATTTTTCCGGTATATCTTATTTGGATAGTGCCGCGGCTTTAGCCGTGATTCAAATCCAAAAGGATGCGGCCGTTGCCAACATCAATTGCTCTTTGGTTAATTTAAATGAGGAAACAAAAGGAATTTTCAGTGTTATTCATGAACAGGCGCTGACTAAAACTCCATTTAAAGCTAAAACGCGACAAGACCTCTTTTTGATCCAAGTTGGAGAATTATTTTTGCATCTTATCCGTGATTTTGAGAACGTTGTAACGTTTGTCGGTGAACTGTTATCCGACATTTTTTATACCATTATACATCCGCGATCCTTGAGAATCAAAGATGTTCTTTTTTACATGAAACGAGCCGGCGTAGATGGTTTGCCGATTGTCGGACTAATCAGCGTGTTGATCGGGCTTATTATTGCTTTTATGTCCTTTTTACAGCTAAAACAAGTCGGCGCCAATATTTATGTCCCTTCCCTTGTTAGTTTTGCGATGGTCAAGGAACTTGGCCCTATTATGACGGCCATCTTGGTCGCCGGCCGCTCCGGATCGGCCTTTGCCGCTGAAATCGGCACCATGGTGGTCAACGAAGAAGTTGATGCTCTAAGCACTATGGGCTTTGATGCCGTTCGATTGCTGACTGTACCCAAGGTATTCGCGATGATAATAGTGGTTCCGGTTTTAACAATCTATGCTGATTTTTTCGGTGTTTTCGGCGGTTTGATTGTCGGTGTAACCGGACTAGATCTCACTGCAAATACCTATCTTACGCAATCCCTAAAAACCATTAAAGTGTTTGACGTAGTAACCAGTCTGGCTAAAGCCGCTGTTTTTGCCGGACTTATCGCCGGGATTGGCTGTCAGAGAGGATTTCAAGTTCGCGCCGGGGCACAGGACGTGGGGAAATTTACTACTTCCGCAGTTGTTTCTGCAATTTTTCTTATTGTTGTGGTGGATTCAATTTTCGCGGTTACATTATATTACATAAGGTGAAGGAGCAATTTTTGCAGTCGCCGGATAACAAACCAATACTCGTCGTAGAAAATCTAGCTGCCCGCTTTGGCAGTAATATTGTATTTGAAGGGGTAAGTTTTCAGGTAAATAAGGGCGAAATATTGGTTGTTGTCGGTGAAAGCGGTTGCGGCAAATCGACACTTTTGAAGATTATGATTGGGCTGCAAAAACCTTTCGCCGGCAGAGTTATGTTTCGCGGCAGAGATATTATTTCTGCTACTGAAGAAGAGCTAAACGAATATCGGCAAAATATCGGGGTTCTTTTTCAATCCAGCGCTTTATTCAGTTCGATGAGATTGAGTGACAACATCGCCCTGCCTTTGCAGGAATATACTAACCTTGATTCCGCGACGATAGATATGATTATCAAAATGAAATTAGGCATGGTCAATCTGGCCGGGTATGAAAATCATTTTCCGTCGGAGTTATCCGGCGGAATGAAAAAAAGAGCAGGCATAGCCCGGGCTATGGCTCTTGACCCTATCGTGCTTTTTTTTGATGAACTATCTGCCGGGCTCGATCCGGTCACGGCAGTCGAATTGGATGACTTAATTATTAAAACTAATGAAGCACTGGGAACGACAATGGTTATTGTTACCCATGAATTAGAATCTATTTGCAAAATTGCCCATAGAGTAGTAATGTTGGACAAAACAGCTAAAGGAATTATTGCTGAAGGTAGTCCACTGGACTTGAAGGAAAAATCTACGGATCCGAGAGTACGCAGCTTTTTTTTAAGGCAACTGCCTGAGGTTGATTCCCTGAGTACATCATATGGCAAGTAGAGCTTCTAAATTTTTACTCGGTCTTTTTGTAATCGTCGGTACGCTGATTGCCGTAATTATCATTATCTGGATAGGTGCTGCTGACTTTTTCATGTCCGGTTCTACCTATGTCACCTATTTTGACGAATCGGTTCAAGGTCTGCAGGCCGATTCCGCAGTTAAATATCGTGGTGTGGAAGTTGGCAAGGTCAAAAGCATTAATGTCGCGCCGGATTACCGGTTGATTGAAGTGGTGATGAAAGTCAATTTGGCTGAAGACCTGCAAAGCCATACGGAGACTCAATTAAGGACAGCAGGCATTACCGGAATCGTTTTCATCGAATTAGATCAAGTTAAACCGGGTGAAAAATCAAGCTCTCCCGCTATTGGCTTTAAAACAAAGTACCCCGTTATACCCTCGCGTCGTTCCGAGATCAGCCGCATTTTAGCCGATACAAACGAGATAATGAAAAACATAAAAGCAGTTGACTTCAGTGGACTAGCCGATCAGTTGAAGAACACTACCAAGGCAGTGGAAACTTTTTTAGGGGGGAAACATACCAACAATATTATGGCCAATCTGGAATCCACAACAGCTAACATAGATAAATCAATGGAAAATCTTCGCGTCACCATGGAAAACCTGCAAGCATTTTCAGAGAGCATAAATGATAATCCGTCGGAATTGTTTTTTAAAAGGCCGGCGCCGCCTAAAAAAATTATGGAATGATTACGGAAAAAAAATGGGAAAATATCCAGCATCGAGGAAAATTTACAGTCGAATTATTTGCTTCATTTTTTTCTTTCTTGTAATTCAAGCATGCTCAATTGGCGGAAAGCCTCAGTATGAGATTGAATATTTTCTCCTGGATTATCAGGCTCCCACCTGGGAAAAACAAACTCCATTTGATCGAACAATAAGGTTTGACCGTTTCACCATTAATTCCGCCTATAATACTCAAAACATGATTTTTCGGACCGATAATTATTCTCTCGATTTCTTTAATTACAACCGCTGGGCAGTCAACCCCGCCGATATGGTAGCGGATAACCTATTAAGAGACATGCAGGCAAGCGGGCTTTTTCGTGCCGTTTTTTCTCGCTATACTGTGGAAGAAGCCGGTTTTCTTCTCCAGGGCGGTATTGGAGAATTTTTCTTGCGTATAGAAAAAAATAGCAAGGTTGCCGTCATCAGTTTGGAGATAACATTGAAAAATTCCAACCAAGTGAAAGCGAATAAGCGGATAATTTTTCAAAAAAAGTATCACCAAGAAGAATTATTGACCGAACAAACGCCGCGCGGCTACTGCCAGGCTATGAGTCAAGCGTTGAAAATTCTTTCCCAACAAATTATCAATGATGTTTATCAGGCGATTAAAGAATCTTCAAATTAGTTTTCCGGTAAAATTTTTATGAAAGAAATCAATGTTCGGACGAATTCGCGGACAGAGATGATTGATATAACGTCTTTAGTCCAAGCGGCAGTCGAAGAGAGAAAAGTCAAAAGCGGCATTTGTGTTATTTTTACGCCGCACACCACAGCCGCAGTTACCATTAATGAAAATGCCGATCCTGATGTCCCCATCGATATAATCTCTGCTTTGGAAAGGGCTTTTCCTCAAACCGCCAATTACCGGCACGCTGAGGGGAATTCACCGGCACATGCCAAATCGTCACTAGTCGGCGCGTCAGAATTAGTCTTGATTGAAGATGGACGGATTGTTTTAGGAGTCTGGCAATCAATATTTTTTTGCGAATTTGACGGCCCCCGCTCAAGGAAAATATTTCTTTCGATTATTTCCGGAGATTAGATTGTTCATTTGAGCAGAAATTTAATACTGTTTCACTCTTTAGCCGCATTTTTAAATATTTTTATCATTTGTTCCTGGATCAAACCGTTGGAGGCAAGAACATTCGGCGATGATATGTTCCAGTTGCCTCCAAAAAGATCGGAGACTGCACCGCCTGCTTCTTCCACCATGAGCAAGCCAGCAGCCATATCCCAAGGCATGAGCTTTAATTCCCAAAAGCCGTCAAAACGTCCCGCTGCAACATAAGCGATATCCAAGGCGGCG
>DLME01000157.1 GCA_002479215.1 Syntrophaceae bacterium UBA7544 | reverse complement strand
ATCCAGGCCTTAAGCGGCGCGGCGGAAAGAGAAACCGATTTCATCTTCGTTTGCTATGATAATGAAGGTTACATGAATACGGGAACCCAGCGCTCCAGCGCGACTCCCCTGGGGGCCCTAACAACAACGACACCTATTTTGACCAAACAGCAACACAAAAAAGACATGCTGAAAATTATGGAGGCCCACGACATTGCTTACATTGCTTCTGTTTCGCCCGCTTATCCTGTTGACCTTTACGATAAATTCGTCAAAGCGAAAAGCATTAAGGGAACCCGTTATCTGCAAATTCATGTTCCCTGTCCGCCGGGCTGGGGTTATCCGCCGAAAGACACGGTTAAAATAGCCAGAGCCGCTGTCGAAACCGGCGTATTTGTCCTTTTTGAAATCGAAAATGGAAAATTTAGTTTAACCGGCCGCAGTAAAAAACTGGCCGAAAAAGGCAAAAGACAGCCGCTGACAAGCTACATAGATAAGCAGGATCGTTTCCGGAAAATAAGCGCGGAACAACTCAAACTCCTTCAAAAAAACATCGATAATAAATGGAAGGAATATTTGAAGAGAACAGGGCTGAAGGCTGAAGGGGTTTAGACTGAAGGGTAGTAGGGATAAAATATAAAATGTGCGTGATCACACAAAGCTCCGGGCATTTGAAATTGCTGACAAGTTAACAATATTAATATAGCTAATAACTGCAAAGTTTCCGAGAGAAGAATTGTATGAACTGACTTCTCAAATGAGGCGAGCAGCGGTTTCGGTACCTTCTAACCAACAGCCTTCAGTCTATCTACCTAATTATATATACTTGCTTATCAAATCGGCATATCTGGCGGCGGCTCCCATGTTGGCGGCCACAACAGCTTTGCCTCTGGCGCCTCGCTTTTCCAGTTCTTCGGGATATTCCAGCACGCGAAGAATGTTTTGGACCAATTCTTCCGCACTTCGTATCGTCACGCCGCAGCCCGCTTCTTCCAACAGAGCTTTTTCTTCGCTGAAATCGTCCATCGAAGGGCCGTAAAAAATTACTTTTCCCCAGGCGGCAGCCTCTAAGATATTCTGCCCGCCTTTGGGTACAAGGCTTCCGCCGCAATAAACAATGGTCGCCAGGGAATAAATCTTAAAAAGCTCGCCGATAACATCAACAACAATAATACGTTCGCTTTTACGTATTTTACCGTTATTCATCTCGGTCAGAGTAATGGCGTCCGGCAACCCGGATTTTCGCAGAAGTTCCAAAATCGCGCTGGTTCTTTCAATATGCCGCGGAACTATAATTAGTTTAAATTCGGCATGATGTTCTAAAAGCTTCTTGTATACATTGATGATGATTTCTTCTTCGCCCGGATGGGTAGAGCCCGCCACGAGAAATCTTTCATCCGCCCGCACATTAAATCGGCGGACAATTTCTTTCTGCAGTGCAGGCGAGGCCATGGCCGCCAACGCATCATACTTGGCGTTTCCCATTACTTGAATCTTATCTTCAGGCATGCCGATATTTGTAAAACGCGCCGCATCGATCTTGGTAATCATACCGGCGGCAGATAAATCATTAAGAATTTTTTTCCAAAAAAAACTGGTCAGGCGATATTTACCGTAAGAGCGCAAAGAAAACCGTCCATTAACCATCAAGGTTTTTATCCTTTTTAATTTACAGGCTTTTAGAAAATTCGGCCAGAGTTCCGTTTCTACCATAACAAAAGCATTAGGATTGACCTGCTTTATGCTTTTGTGCACAACATAGGGGATATCCAGGGGAAAATAAATGAATGCGGCAGCGCCTTGGATAAGACGACATGCCATTTCCTGACCTGTTTCGGTAGAAGTGGAAAAAATAATTTCCACATCCGGCCTTTTTGCTTTCAGGGAAGCGACAATCGGCGTGGCGGCAGTGACTTCCCCTACTGATACCGCGTGTATCCATACACGCGGCCCATCTTTCAAATCGGCCAGTATTTTTGCCTGTCTTCCGCCCAGTTTCGGGATTAAACTTTTGTGATATTTACCGGTAAAAATTATTTTCAGCAAATAATAGGGTAAAACAATTATCGCGGCAACCAGCAATACAGCATTATATAAGATGTACATACTCATATCTTTAGATTTTTCCGCTTTTGTGTCAAGCAACTTTTCTCTGAGGTGAAAATGAAATTTAAATCGTATTTGTTGTAAAACTCCAATTCTAATGAAACTCAGATATTATCCCGTTACGGGATGTCGTGTCTTTGAAAATAGTCTTCGGCTCCTTACAGAGGTGCTCCACAAACGCAGTGCAGTAATATCTGTCAGTTGTAATGAGACCCAAGTTTCAGAAACAGAGTGCATAACCTGAAGGTCATACATGCTGAAACTTGCAGGTCGAATCAATGAAACTTCCCGTAGCCTCCG
The DNA here is from genome assembly GCA_002479215.1 of Syntrophaceae bacterium UBA7544. Lineage (GTDB taxonomy): Bacteria > Desulfobacterota > Syntrophia > Syntrophales > Smithellaceae > UBA4810. Next base: position 1,569 of record DLME01000157.1, on the reverse strand, counting down.
GCTATGGGATTAGCTGAATTGATCCCGCCACAGGCGGAGGGTATAATTTATGCCCGTGGTCAATGAAACTTCCCGTAGTCTCCGGCTATGGGATTAGCTGAATTGATCCCGCCACAGGCGGAGGGTATAATTTATGCCCGTGGCAATGAAACTTCCCGTAGTCTCCGGCTATGGGATTAGTTGAATCGATCCCGCGAAGCGGGGGGTATAATACCCGTGATTGACAGAGAGGAAACTTTAGTATAATTGAACAAATGCATAAAGGAGAAAAAATTTGACGTTACTGATTGCCCCTTCAATCCTATCCGCTGACGGCGGAAGACTGGGCGAGGAAATTGCCGCCGTGGAAAAAGCCGGCGCCGATTGGATTCATGTTGACGTGATGGACGGTCATTTTGTTCCCAATATCACCATGGGTCCGGGAATAATATCGGCCCTGAGAAAAACAACAAAACTGCCTTTTGATGTACATTTGATGATTGAAAATCCTGAAAACTATATTGAATCTTTTGCGAAAGCCGGCGCCGATATTATTACTATTCACGTTGAAGCCGCCGATAATATTCAACGAATGATTGACGTGATAAAAAAATGCGGCAAAAAAGCGGGCGTATCGCTGAATCCGAATACATCGCTGAAGCGGATAGAAAATATTGTTTCGGATATTGAGATTTTGCTGGTTATGGCCGTTAATCCGGGCTTTGGCGGACAGAAATTTATTGAAGACACTTTACCTAAAATTACTAAGGCCGGCCAAATGTTGAAAGGCCTGCCCAACAAACCTATGCTGGAAGTTGACGGAGGAGTTAATTTAAAAAACATTAAAAGCATCGTTGAGGCGGGCGCGCAGGTGATAGTTGCTGGCGCCTCTATTTTTGGTACAAACAATTACCAAAAAACAATTGCCGCACTGAAAGCTGCCGCTGAGAGTAATTAACGCTTTTGTTGTTCCAGCTCCACCGCCAGCCGCAAAGACCGGCGGGCTTCTTCATAATCAGGTTTAAGATAAACCGCCCGGCGAAAATGTTCAATAGCTTCTTTCAGTTCACCTTTATTGCCCAGAGCTACGCCTAAATTAAAATGGATACCCGGGTTTTTGGGCTCTACCTGCAAAGCCCTTTGGTAATAGTAAATTGCCTCGTCATGTTTGAGCTGCCTTTCTAAGTTAACGCCCAGATTATTAAGGGCAGCAAAAGAAGAAGGGTTAATTCGCACCACCTCGCGGAAATGGTCAATGGCATCTTCGTTTTTTCCTTGTTTTACAAGGATATCAGCTAAATTATAATGAGCATTGGCATTATAGGGATTGATCTTAATTGTTTCGCGATAATGGCCTATGGCTTCTTCAATCTTTCCCTGTTTGATAAGTAAATTGGCTAAATTATAATGGGCATCATCATAATCCTGATTAATTTTAATCGCTGTAAGATAATGTTCAATAGCTTCTTCATTTTTTCCTTCTGCGGCCAAAGCTACACCAAGATTGGAATGGGCGCTATAGTGATCCTGATTAATTTTAATCGCTGTAAGATAATGTTCAATAGCTTCTTCATTTTTTCCTTCTGCGGC
>DLME01000012.1 GCA_002479215.1 Syntrophaceae bacterium UBA7544 | reverse complement strand
CTCAACGACTTGAAATTGGTGAGGTCCAGAGATGCCAATGACCTCTTTTATTATCTGGACTATCTGGAAGCCGTAAATGAGGGAAACGACCCTGTGAAAACAAAACGCCTTTCACGTTTTGTCCAGGAAGACGACCTTGTTGCGACGGCCGATAAACTCACCACTGAAATGGCTATCCATGCGATTGCCGACTGTGAATGCACTCGCAACATCCTGAAACCGATACGCCCGGATGAGGACCTTCGATGAAAGCCAGCGAGTTTGAAGCCATTCTATTACAGCTTACAATGAATGACTTGTACGAACTGCATTCCCAGCTCTATCACCAGTTCCAATCTGCTCCGGTCTGGGACACAGGGGCCACAAAAGCTAACCAGGTGCGTCATTTCACTTACTGGGTAAAAGATAACCCCGGACATCTTCACGATATTATTGACATGGTAAATGCGCTTGCCCAAAAGAAAGCTATGGCGCCAACCCGCGGACCTGTCTCGGGTGCTCATTATATTAGCTGGCATAATTTCACGGCTCTGCCGAGCTATCCGGAACTGGCAACCGCCGTTACGTTTGAACAATCAGGCGTACCTTTCACCAAAGATGGGTATGTCGCAGTACACGCTCTTTATAATATGGCATCTTGGGAAAATTGGAAATCGAGTTCTTTGTCTCCAATAGATAGAGAGCGGGCGGCTGCGATCGGGAAATTGAATTTATCCGCACTGATGAAATTAAATGATGGCAGACGCAAAGACCAGCCGGCTCTTTTCCCAGAGAACTTGCTGATGTAGACAAGGAGATATATTATGGAAAGAAGCGTATTCCGGCCATTCTATACTCCATGTCCGGTTTGCCAGATTGGGACTGTTATGCATCTTACCGGATTAACCGACCGGTACATGTGTACTAACTGTTCGGCCGACCTTAACCTGCGCGTTCCAACCATACGCAAACCGAAGAAACCAGCCAAGGTTGCAAAATAATAATGGAGTGACCTGCTGATGAAAGAAAAGGGGATAAAAGTTGTACGCGATGCCGAGAAAAGTTCGACATATGCCTATAGTAAAACAAAAGGGGCCTTCAGATATGGAGAAAGTATTCTTTGGACGGATGGGGAGAAAACTCAATTAACCAAAGAGAAAATGACGGATGGTTCAACTATTTATAGAACCGAAGGGAGATATCCCATCGGTTCGGATATGCCCGACTTAACCGCGAAAAGCATCGATGAGTTAAAAATTAAGGTTGCTAAAAGAGAAGCGGAACTAGCACAATCAAATATCGGTGGCTGGCATGTCGAAGGCCATAAATGGGTCAAAGACTGAGTTCTTAAATAAACAAGATTATCTCGTGCGTGGGGTTGACCAAAATGGTTATGTCGTATGATCCCCAGACTAACCGTTACAATGGACTAATTGTAAAGCGCGGCGATGTTGTAGTAGACAGCAAAAACAATAGGTACGACGTCGACCGGGTTAACGGATATATCCTGATGTTGCATTTTATAGATAAGAATGGCGTGTCGCAAATCATCTCCGTCAGCGTTGATCCCTACGATACCGACCGCTATATGCCTTTGACCAGAACCGGTCTAAACATCTATACTACTAATGAAGCGGAGAATTTTGTGAAACACATGGTATTGAATCAACCGACTGGTACCGAGCACTGGGAAGTTGTTGGCCACCGCTGGGTGAAGTTCATTAACTAGCACAAACAAATGACGATTCTTTAGTTTAATAAGGGGAACGATATATATGTTTGACGATTTAACTGAGTTATCAGCAGAATTATCGTTAGGAGATATTTTTAATCAAGCTAAGAACAAGGCTCAGTCTCTTGGAAAACCTCTATTAAATGCCGGTTGCGGAACAACTTTTATTAGGGGTATCGAAGAAAGTGACTATAATCTTGACATCATCAATCGTAATGTCCCCAATTTTATATTAGGTGACGTTGAGGATTTGCCTATTTTTTTTGACAAGCAATTTGGTGCAGTTTTCTGCGCAAACGTCCTAGAACATGTGAAAGATGTACAGAAAGCAAAGACAGAACTAACACGTATTTCTGACTACCAATTTTATTATACTCCATCTCCTCTACAGTTTTTATCTTGGGTTCACCCTAATCACCGTAGAGTCTTTACAAGTACCGATGGGAATAAAGTATTATTAGAACTACCGCCAAAGCCTTTTAGAAGTCAGGATGAAAGCAATGGAGTCCTGCCCATGCCTCCAAAGCAAGGGCCTCCTTTGCCTTGTTTCCTGGGGGTATATTGGCCTTTCTATAATGGCACTAAGTTGGGACAACAAATCATCAAAACAAAAGTTTCCTAACTACACACAAACAAATATGAATTCTTTTCTTCACGGAGGTTATCGTAATGCCTAAGAATACAGCCCCTACAAAAACGGTTGAGCAGAGAATGACAGCAGTGGAAAGGGACATTGTTCAAATTAATAAGAAGTTAGATAAATTAGCCGCCCCATTCGCTCCCGAAGAAAAGAAACCTGAAAAAGTTATCTACGATGGTGTTAAAACCATGTCCCAGAAGGAAGCCGAAGCGATACCTGGGCACTGGGAAGTCCGCGGCCGGGAGTGGGTCAGGATCGCTGATTAAGAGGAGATTAAGATGATGTCCAAAAATGACCCCCGTATTTTCGGAGACCAGTTGAATGCGACGGCAGATATGCTGGCTGACAGTTTCAAGTTGTCCAAGTGCGAGGCCATAAGTATTGTCGCCCAGGTTCTACTGGATGACAACATCACCAGCCGGGTCCAGTTGTCAGGCGAAGAACGCAAAGTCGTCGAAGATTTCGTACTTGCCTCCTGTCTTGACAATAACGATTATCTTTTCAGAGACGGACCTGCGCAGCAAGGCAGAAATAACTTCAAAGATGAGTTCCGTAAAGCCAGCGGCGGCGCCTATAAGGGTTAAGATTCTGCTATAATGGTTTCGTTATGGTCAAAATGAATCTTTCCGAGAAAGACGCCTTGGCGATGCTGCAGAAGATCGATGCCGGTACTGACAATAGTACCAAACTGAAGGAATTTCTGAAACCCGAGTCCAAGCAAGATAAGCCGGCTGCCGTCGACCTTTCAGATGATGACGTCTGGGTTGAAACCAAATGGAAAGAAGCTAAACCGATAACCGGCGACGCTTTAGAGTGTTTTTTGTGTCACAAAACTTTCAAAGAATT
>DLME01000123.1:32513-32830 GCA_002479215.1 Syntrophaceae bacterium UBA7544 | reverse complement strand
CAGCCCGGCGCCAACGTCATCGAAACGGTTGATCACATCAAAGAAATTTTACCACAGCTGCAAGCCTCTATACCGGCGGCAATCAATTTACAGATTGCCTCTGACCGCACCCCGACAATTCGTACATCATTGACCGAGGTCGAACGCACCTTATTGATCTCCATCGCGTTGGTTATTCTTGTTGTATTTTTGTTTTTGCGCAATGTTTATTCGACATTTATTCCCAGTATTGCCGTGCCTGTTTCACTCATCGGCACCTTCGGCGTTATGTATTTGGCCGGTTACACGTTGGATAATCTTTCCCTGATGGCGCTCAC
>DLME01000123.1:0-32458 GCA_002479215.1 Syntrophaceae bacterium UBA7544 | reverse complement strand
AATCTTTCCCTGATGGCGCTCACCGTTGCCACCGGCTTTGTCGTTGATGATGCTATTGTTGTTCTGGAGAATATCTCCCGCCATATTGAGGCAGGACTTACTCCTTTCCAGGCAGCGATTATTGGAGCAAAAGAAGTAGGATTTACTGTGCTTTCGATGAGTCTCTCACTGATAGCCGTATTTATTCCCATTTTATTGATGGGAGGAGTTGTGGGCAGGCTTTTCCGCGAGTTTGCCGTTACGCTTTCTACAGCCATCATGGTTTCTCTCTTTATATCACTAACCACAACGCCGATGATGTGTGCCCGCCTGCTGCGATCGAAAGAAGAGTTGAATACAGGCTGGTTCTATCAAAAAAGTGAAAAGATATTTGAGGCAGTGCTCAGTTTTTATAGGCGATCGCTAAGTTGGGCCCTGCAGCATAGCCGACTCACAATGGCGACACTATTCATTGTTATCTGTCTGAATATTTTTCTTTATATCATTATACCCAAGGGGTTCTTCCCTCAGCAGGATTCCGGGGCACTGGTCGGCACGATCCAGGCTGACCAGAATATTTCTTTTCAGGCCATGCAAGGCAAACTGATCGGCATCATGAACATCATTCGTTCCGATCCAGCTGTTGATGGCATAGCCGGTTTTACGGGAGGCGGGCAACGCAATTCCGGTTTTATGTACATTAATCTGAAGCCAATTAGTGAGCGCAAGGTTTCCCCCGATCAAATAATGGCCGGGCTGCGTCCCAAGCTGGCACGTGAAGCGGGGGCAAGTCTTTTTCTTCAAGCGGTTCAGGATATCCGCGTCGGCGGTCGGGCATCCGCTGCCACCTATCAATATACTTTACAAGCTGACGACCTTGCTGAATTGCACTTGTGGGAAGGGCGTCTCCGGTCTGCATTGAGCGAACTTCCCGAATTGACGGATGTAAATTCAGACGAGCAGGATAGAGGCTTGCAGAGTTCCGTTACTTTTGACCGGGACACGGCTTCGCGCATGGGAATCACGCCGGCACTGATTGATGCGACGTTAAATGATTACTTCGGTCAAAATGAGGTATCCACAATTTACGAGTCTCTAAATCAATACTATGTCGTTATGGAGGCTTCACCTCCCAATTGGCAAAGTCCAGAATCTCTTAAAGACGTATACCTTAGTATCCCTCCCAATGCTCAACTCCCTAAGGGAGCACAGGTGCCCCTTTTGTCCTTTGCCAACTATGGCTTGACCAATACGCCGCTGGCTGTCAACCATCAGGGACAATTTGCCGCATCGACCATTTCTTTTAATCTGCCCCTGGGAGTATCTCTCTCTCAGGCCACAGTGGCGATTCAGAAAACAATGGATCGTCTCGGTGTTCCCGGCTCCATCAGGGGAAGCTTTCAGGGAACTGCCCGGACATTTCAAGAATCATTAAACAGTCAGCCCTGGCTGATTCTGGCGGCGCTCATTGCCATATATATTGTGCTGGGCATACTCTATGAGAGTTATGTACACCCGGTCACCATTTTATCGACACTGCCTTCCGCCGGTGTGGGAGCACTACTCGCCTTGATGATATTCAATACTGATTTCAGCATCATGGCCTTGATTGGGGTTATTCTGTTGATCGGCCTAGTCAAGAAAAATGCCATCTTGATGATCGACTTTGCTCTGGACAAGGAACGAAAAGAAGGAAAAAGCCCGGAAGAAGCAATTTTTGAAGCCTGCCTGATGCGTTTCCGGCCAATCATGATGACGACGATGGCGGCGCTCTTCGGCGCTTTGCCTTTGATATTACTCACCGGAGCAGGTTCCGAATTCCGCAGGCCTTTGGGAATTTCTATTGTTGGTGGACTGATTGTCAGTCAGATTTTAACACTATATACGACTCCTGTCGTTTATTTATACCTTGACCGCTTCCGGCTGTTTTGTTTAAGAGTATTACGACGGAAAAATGACCGTTTGCTGAAGCCCGTATTGGAGGAAACTTAAAAAGGATAATTATGAAAAAAATGTTAATATGTAAAATGTTTCTTTCGGTTTTATTATTGGTGATATCCGGCTGCGCTGTCGGACCGGATTATAAACGCCCCGATGCGCCGGTACCAGCATCTTTCAAGGAACTGAAAGGATGGCGTGAGGCTCTGCCCCGCGATCAGGAAATCAAAACAAAGTGGTGGGAAGCCTTTGGCGATACTATCCTTAACTCACTGGCAGAGCAGGTAACTGTATCGAACCAGTCGATTGCCCTGGCGGAATCTCAATATCGTCAAGCCCAGGCGCTGGTACAACTGGCCCGGGCTAGTTACTTCCCAACTGTCAGTGCAGGGGCAGCTTATACCCGCACGCTACCGGGACCGACTAGTGCAGGCTATAGCACGGTAGACCAGAATCAGGTTTCTCTCAGTGCCGCCTGGGAAGTTGATTTATGGGGGAAAGTGCGCAGGCAAGTGGAATCCAGCACTGCTTCAGCCGAAGCATCTTTTGCTGATTTACAAGCTATGCGTTTATCAATGCAGTCAAGTCTGGCACAGAATTATTTTCAATTACGGACATTGGATGCTCAAAAGAAAAATCTCGAGGAAGCGGTTAAGGCATATGAAAAAGCTCTGGAGCTTACTCAAAACCAATATAAGGCCGGTGTCGCGGCCAAGGCTGATGTCGCCGCAGCCCAAACCCAACTTAAAACCACTCAAGCTCAGGCTATCGATGTCGGTGTGCAGCGGGCACAACTGGAGCATGCCATTGCCATCTTAACCGGCAAGCCGCCTGCTGATTTTTCTCTGCCGCCAGTGACATTTGCTCCGCCGCAAATAAAAATTCCTGTGGGCATTCCCTCCGATCTCTTGGAACGCAGACCGGATATTGCCTCGGCGGAGCGTAAGATGGCTGCGGCGAATGCTCAAATAGGAGTCGCCAAAGCGGCATATTATCCAGACCTTACTCTTTCCGGGTCATTGGGATATGCAAGCGCAGAGCTGGCCAGCCTGTTTACATCACCCAGTTTCTTCTGGGCTATCGGACCGATGGCTCTGGCGGCAACTTTATTTGACGCGGGGGCGCGCAGCGCACAGACCGAGCAGGCAATAGCCGCGTACGATGGAACCGTAGCCTTTTACCGGCAAACTGTTCTGGCAGCATTTCAGGGTGTTGAAGACAACCTGGCCGCCCTGCGCATACTTGATGAGGAAGCGCAAATGCAGAATCAGGCGGTAAATTCCGCTCACGAATCCCTCACTCTGACAACCAATCAGTATCGGGCCGGAACGGTCAGTTACCTGAACGTTGTTACCGCCCAAACTATCGCCCTGACCAATGAAAGAACTGCCATCACTATCAGCGGCCAGCGCCTGAGTGCCGCCGTCCTACTCGTCACAGGTCTGGGTGGCGGGTGGAGTACGTCAGAAGCATCTGGTGTCAATCAAAAATAAAATTTATAAAATCTGATTGATGCCTGGAGATATGAATAAGAAATTTAGAATTTATGTATTATAAGTCTTTCCCAAAAAATCATCATCACGATGACCAATAAAAAATATGTATGGTCTTCTTTTAACTATAACAAAACATTCTTACATTATAGGCAATTTGCTCTTTTTGCCAACGTTGGAGTCTTTTTATGGATGGTGACATTTTTGCTTCTAGGATACTTCTTGGGCCACGAATAGTATCTTGTCGCTCATTTTTTGAATCGCATTTTCATACCTTTAATCATCTTGTCGGTTTTGATTTTATTTTTAATCGTGTATCTGAAGGAAAAAATATAAAGGATTACAAAGCAAAGAATGGATTCAAATGTTAGCGGAATAATTTTTGATAACCTAAAATATTTTAAATTTATATTCCGCACTTTGCAATACCGGAATTATCGTCTTTTTTTCATCGGCCAATTCATTTCTCTCATCGGCACGTGGATGCAGCAAATTGCTGTAAGCTGGTTAGTTTATCAAATGACTCACTCGGTGTTTCTATTAGGGCTGGTCGGCTTCGTCAGCCAAATCCCGACATTTGCTATTTCTCCTTTTGCTGGTGTTTGGTCCGATCGCTTCAATCGGTATCGGATGCTCATTATGACCCAAACACTATCCATGATCCAGGCAATCGTTTTGGCAATACTTGTTTTATCCGGTGTAGTTTCTATTTGGCAAATAATTTTATTGAGCTTGTTTATTGGTTGTGTAAACGCGATAGATATGCCCACCAGACAATCATTTGTCGTCTATATGATTGATGATCGCAAAGACCTGAGCAACGCCATTGCTCTAAATTCCGCCATGTTTAACGCAGCCAGGTTTTTGGGACCATTCATCGCCGGCGTTTTGATTGCTATCGTCGGCGAAGGAATTTGTTTTCTCATCAACGGTTTAAGTTATATTGCTGTAATTTTGGCTCTATTAGCCATGAATGTCAGCAATATGAAAATTGGATTTAAGAAGTCCAGTGTTATCGAAGAACTAAAAGATGGGTTTACTTATGTCTTTAGTGACACGAAAATTAAATCCATTCTTTTGCTGGTAGCTCTTACCAGCATAATGGGAGTCCCTTTTATCATCCTCATGCCCGCTTTTGCCAAAGACATACTCCAGGGCGGCCCTCATACGCTGGGATTTTTAATGTCCGCACTGGGTGGAGGAGCATTGATGGGAGCTTTTTATCTTGCTGCACGAACGGATGTGAAAGGTTTACGAAAAATAATAAATCTGGCTGCCCTGCTGTTCGGTATTGGGCTCATTGGACTTTCTTTATCGAACTACTTATGGATTTCCCTATTAATGACGTTCATTGCCGGTTTCGGCATGATGGTGCAGGTCGCTTCCAGTAACACCTGGTTACAAACCAATGTAGACGATGATAAACGCGGCCGTATGATGAGCTTTTACGTGGTCTCTTTTATGGGCACAGCGCCTTTTGGCTCTTTGCTGGCAGGAAGCATGGCTAGAGCTATAGGAGTCTCCAATACAATTTTTATCGGTGGAGCTGCTTGTATTCTTGGCGCTATTTTTTTCCTGAAATTGTTTCACCGCTCCAAAAATTAAATAAATCGTTATTTTTTCTACAAATCTTTTATTTGTCTGTTTTATAAAAAAAACGCTTCGCAACAGATTAGTGTAGAACAAAGAAAGGCGTTAATATAAAAATATTTATGTGAACAAACATTACCTTAAAAATCTAATATAATTATATTGACCTTATGCCGGAATTTAGGTATTAATTCTGACTCCATTGTACATATGAGATATTAATATTTTCTTTGAAGAATTTTAAATGGTTTTCTTAAATATATTTTAATAGCACAACACTTATGAACAGCTCAAAAAGGAGGAATATAATAATGAGCACGGAAATAAAAGCACCCATGACCGGAAAAATCGCCAGCATAGTTGTTCACGTGGGTGATCAGGTCAATATAGACGACGAGGTCGTCATTATGGATGCCATGAAAATGGAAATACCCGTCTATACGCCCGTTAAGGGGACCATCAAAGAAATAAAAGTTAAAGAAGGCGATTCCGTAAAAACCGATCAAGTTCTAATGATCATCGGCTAAAAACGGGGGCCTCTTCGGTGGATCTCCTTTGACGTCTCCAAACAGTTTCAGAGAAACATTGTTAGCCGGTTGCGACAAGCTGTATTAATTGTGCACCTTGCGTACTTTATTTTTATATATTAATGGCTTTTTCTTGGAGTTGTGTCGCTTATTAATTTAGCGTCTATCGTTGTTAAATCTATCGAATTCATGCATCATTAAGTTATATTTTCGAACAGCTTCATTGCGACGACTCATCGCCTTATTGTATACTTCAACATAATGCCTGTTATACCTTCTCTCCAGCCAATCTTTTTCAGCGGCTGTTAAATTAGTATCACTCATTGAATGATGGGGAAAAACACTTTTAAAAAGTTGTTCGCGATTGCGTTCCACGTCTTCACGAGCTTCTCTTTCCGGATTAATAGCCTCCGGATTGCCGCCGATCTGTTCGAGTACCCACTTTTCGAACTTGCCTCTATCCAAAGAACCGTCCGGGCGCGAAACCAGCATTCCCGTTTTCCAGTCAACAAAAGAAATCTGTCCGTTGGAATCTGCGTAACAATAGACATCGCGTCGTTGTGAGGTTTTAAACGACCCGTCAGTAGTCTGACTTGCCGCAGTCAAAGTACCGTTTTTTAGATCAATCAATCTTTCCGCAGCCACACAAAAATTCAAGTTTTGTCCCTGCCGGTACTGAAAAGTGGCAATTCCAATCACCTCTCCCCGCATATTAAGAAGTGGGCCGCCGCTGTTGCCCGGGGATACAGGTGCCGTAATCTGAATATATTTTATTTTTTGCTGGTTGCTCCGTACCGCAGAGACAATACCGTCCGAAACTGTCTGCTCCAGGCCTAAAGGATTGCCAATGACAAAAATCTTTTCACCGACTTCCGGAAGATTTCCGGTCAAGATTACAGGAAACGCTTCACTTGCCGGCGCATCCGAAGAAGCGATTACCAAATCACCATCCTGATCTTCCGCGATAATGCCGTTTATTTTATAAACATTGCCCAATGCAGTTTTGATTTCTGCCTTACTGGTATCAGACAAGACATGCTTATTGGTAACAATATATCCCTGATCGTTGATAAAGAAACCACTGCCTATCCCTATTGCCGTTTTAACGACGACTACGCTGTACCTGTTTCTTCTAATAATTTCCGAAAGAGACAGCTCTTCTTTTTGCTGGATATTGGTTGGAGAACGTTCCTGCATCTTGATTTCCTGTGTGTGATTTTGTTGATTTTGCTTCGCTGTTTCAGTAGAAGAATCCGTAAGCCTCGGAATGTTTACTTCATTTTTTTCTTTCCGGATATTTTTCCCTAAAAAAGGAACTACAAAAGAATTAAGCAATGCTATAGCAACAACAATTACAAGTATATAAAGCAATTTACGTTCGAGGCTTGATCCGGTAGTATGGGTTGACTGGCCAGATGCAGGCTCAGTTGCTTTTTTAGTGATCTCCTCTTTTTCCACAACAGGGCTGGGCTTCCATTTTTCGTAAATAATGCCGCACTTGGGACATTCCACCGGATTAATTATTTCATCTCTTTTCGTTCTTTCGTAGCCACAATGTGGACATATAGTCATTGCCGATTCCTAAGAATAGATATTTTTTATTTCCTGAAGGAAATTATTTACCGCTTCATTTAAATGATATTAAGATATACTATTATATTATTTTTACAGGCAAATTCAACATTAATATTTTAAGCAAGGCATGGCATAGCAGCCCTATAGATAAATTTTGAACCGTCTTAATACAGTCTACATAAGACAATTTCCATTGACTTGCCTGGAGGATATATAATATTTATATACAAGGAGTTAAGTTATAAATAGGGTGATTATCATGATTGATCGCAAGCAACCAGTCCATCCACTCGGAACCAAAGCCCGTGTTCTGCTGACAAGTGTCTTTGGACCATATGCTCAGGATGACGAATACGGAAGCCGGAAGATTAACCCGATGGAACTTTATGAAAATCAGGTAACCCGGGTTCAAGGCGGATTTTCTCTGCGTATGTTTCACCGCTCCTTTGGTCTGATGATGATTCAAGCTAATCTGGAAGCGCCCTGCACATTCATGGATTTTCCCACGCTTGACGGCTTTATTGAAGAAATCAGCCATCGTACCTACGACATTATCGGTATCAGCGCTATTCTCCCGAACATCGGCAAAGCCAAAAAGATGTGCGAATTGATCCGGCAGCATCAGCCCGCAGCCAAGATCGTTATCGGCGGGCATATCACCAACAAAGAAGGTCTTGATCAGATTATTGATGCGGACATTATTGTTCGCGGCGAGGGTATCCGGTGGTTTCAGCGTTATCTCGGGCAGGATGACAAGGCTCCTATCAAACACCCCATAACCCTTTCCGGATTTGGCGGGCGAATGATGGGGGTGCGTTTGGGCCATCGACCGGGTGGCATTGCGGCTATTCTGATTCCCTCTGTCGGCTGTCCCGTCGGCTGCAATTTTTGTTCTACTTCGGCGTTGTTTGGCGGTAAAGGCAATTTCATCAATTTTTATGAGACAGGTGATGAACTCTTTGCGATCATGTGCAAAATAGAAGAAAAACTCAAGGTGCACTCCTTCTTTGTCCTGGATGAAAATTTTCTCCTCCACAAAAAAAGAGCGCTCAGATTACTGGAGCTGATGGAAAAAAACAATAAAAGCTGGGCCATCTTCGTGTTCGCCTCCGCCAGGGTCGTGCAATCCTATACTATTGATCAATTGGTGAGGCTGGGTATCAGCTGGATCTGGATGGGGATGGAAGGGGAAGAAAGTGCCTACGATAAACTGAAGGGAGTAGATACACGCGCCCTGGTCAAACTTCTGCAATCTCATGGTACCCGTGTCCTGGGCTCCTCAATTATTGGTCTGGAAAACCACAGACCGAAAAATATAGATGCGATCATTGATTATGCCATTAGCCACGAAACTGTTTTTCACCAATTCATGCTTTATTCACCCATTCCAGGCACCCCTCTGTATGAAAAGCATAAGCAGGATGGCACGCTTTTACCTGAAGCGGAATTCTCCTATGCAGATGGTCATGGACAATACCGCTTTAATTACCATCATCTATATATTAAAGACGGACAGGAAGAACAATATCTTTTGGATGCTTTTTTATGTGACTATAAAGCCAATGGCCCCAGCTTGCTTCGCCTGATCAGGGTGCTGCTCAATGGATGGCAGATGCACAAGGATCATCCCAGCAAACGGGTTCGGAAACGTATTGCCTGGGAGGTATCCCCGGTTCGTTCGATGTATGCCGGTGCTGTATGGGCTATGCGGAAATTTTATCGCCAAAATAAACCGCTTCAAGATAAGGCAGATAAATTACTGAAGGATATTTATGCCACGTTCGGATGGAAAACGCGCCTCCTTGCGCCTCTTTTGGGAAGCTTCGCCTATTTTACACTGAAGAAGGAAGAACAGCGGCTGTCTGCAGGTTGGATATACGAACCCAGTTGTTTCTATGAACAGAATCCGGAAGCGCAGGCTTTGGAGCAGTCCAACAGCTTTTCATAATACCGGGAAATCCGTATAAAACAAGTTGTCCTATTTTGGCCTTAGGCCAATGTATGGAGCAAGCTAATCGGAAATAAGGGATTATGTTGACTACATCTACAAGTCAACAACCTCAGGGTGGAAAATGAATTACGTATTACCATTTCGAACCTTCAACGATGCACCCTCGTCAATGAACTGGTATGGCGTCCTCATTTTTCTAAAGCGGTAAATCAAGATGGCGGTTTTGCGGTGTGGAAAACAGCTGGGTCATTCAATACCACTGATATAGATGCGATTATTCAAGATTGAAACAGGGAACAATGTAAGTATTCCGTAATGAAAATATAAGAAAAACGGCGCCTGAAAATTTCCGGCGCCTCTAGATAAAATCTACTCAAAAATCATCTGACAAAGGAAGTGAGTAATCAGATCAACTTTACTTCTTTGGCTTCTTTCATCAGCTTGTCGCGGAAATCAGGATGAGCAATGCTAATCATTTCTTTCACTCTGTTCGATATTGATTTACAGCGTAAGTTTACCGCTCCGTATTCAGTAACGATGTAGTCAATATCTGAACGCGGCGTGGTTACTACAGCACCGGGAGGCAAAGCAGCTGTAATTCGGGAAAGTACAGTGCCGTCTTGTTTCTTCGCAGTGGATTCCAGAGTGAGGAACGATTTTCCACCTTTGGAAAGTCTGGCGCCGCGAACGAAGTTCAATTGACCGCCGGTAGCGCTGAATTGGTGAAAGCCAATGGATTCGGAGCAAACTTGACCGGTGAGGTCGCACATAAGGGCGTTGTTGATGGCGACGAATTTATCATTGCTGCCGATAACGTTTTCATTATTGATGTAAGAGAGCGCGTACGCCTTCAACACTTTGTTCTTATTCATAAAATCGTATAACTTTTTCGAGCCGATTCCGAAAGAAATCGTTATTTCACCCGGATGCAAAGTTTTTTTGCTGCCGTTAACAATACCCTTTTCCGCCAGAGCAACCATGGAATCAACAAACATTTCGGTGTGGATACCCAGGTTTTTATGATTTTCCAGATAGAATCCAACGGCATTACCAAGGCCGCCAACACCGATCTGAATGGTGGAACCGTCCTCAATATAGGGGATTATATTATGGGCAATTGTCTTTTCCATATCGGTAAGAGGAATGGAGGGCAATTCGGGAATTTTATGATCCTGCTCGCAGATATAATCCACGTCAGCTACATTAACAAAAGCTTCCTTGCTGCCATAAACATAGGGCACTTCATGGTTCACCTGAATAATAACTTTTTTGGCCAGTTTTGTCGCCTGATGTCCATTGAAAGTGCCGAGAAGACCAAGGCTCATGTTGCCTTTTTCGTCGGGCACGGATACCTCAGCTATAAATACATCAGGCTTGAGGGTATTTTCTGTAAACCAAGCAGTGTCGCCAAAGTGGTAAGATATTATATCGATATTTCCCTGATCGACAAATTTTCTTTCAATTGGACCCATAAAAAAAGTCGTATACCCGATACGACCCTTGAATTCTCCCTTAAAACATTCGAATGGGTACAGAAGAAGGGCCGAAAACATCATAACATTACTTAATTCATTTTTTCGTTTACAGATGGCATTGATGACATCTACCGGAGCACTGCACACCGGAGTGAAATAAACCTGATCATTGGATTTAATGACTGCTGCGGCATCTTCCACTGACACTAACTTTTTCTTATAATCATCCTTCCAACTCATTTTTCCCTCTTAGTATGTCAAAGAATTTTTTCAAAAACCATGCTCATTTTTAATCGCTGCCGGAACATCCGATTTTGCAAATGTCTCGTATCGGGGCAGGTCCGTCCTGACCATGTAAGTCAGGACGGAAACGAGACAGACTCTTAGTAAATCAGAATTCCCAGAGGAATACAGATAATGAGCGCAATCAATGTCGCAACGATGTGTCCCCAAAAAACATGTTTGTATGCGTTGACATGAGTCAAACCGGCAACGGCGAGAATTGTAATGATAACACCGTTATGGGGCATAGCATCAAAACAACCGGAAGACATGGCCACAATTCGATGTGCCAGTTCGGGGCTGATACCAAGAGCAAGGTATTTGGGAACTAATGTTTCCAATACAATTCCCATACCGCCGGAAGCTGAACCAGTGATAGCGGCCATCAGATTTGTGGCAACGGCAAGAGAAATAATTGGATTAAACGGTAGAGTTAACAGCCAGGTGGAAACAACCTTGAATCCAGCTGTAGCCGCAACAGCCATACCGTAACCGACGTCGGCGCACGTATTGATTATCGGAATAGCCATATTGATGGCGCCTTTGGTCAAGGTATCTACTATATTAGAATACCGACTCCAGAATAAAATCGCGCAAGCAAGGGCACCAGCGGCCAATGAATAGATAATATCCAGTTTTATTACAGGAACATTTAAAAAGACCAGAACGACAGCCATAGGAAGCAAGCTCAACCAAACGTTAGGCATATCTTCTACTTCGGTGCTTTCAGCAATAATTCCAACGCCGCTAGGTGGAACATAAACTTCGCCTTTTTCTTTAACTTTATTTAAGCAGTATTTCATATATAGAAGATTAAGTATGGCTACGACTACAGCAGCCAAAAGGCCAAGCAGTGGAGCGGCCATTGCCGTTGTATGCATATATTTGGTCGGCATGATGTTCTGGATTGACGGAGAACCGGGAAGCATAGTCATTGTTATGGTCGCAGCGCCAAAAACGAAGGAAAGCATGAATAAATGCCAGGGAATATTTGCTTCTTTCCAGAGAGATCGTGCAATCGGCAGAACGGTGAAAATAACGACAAAAAGACTGACGCCACCATAAGTTAAAACCATACAAACAACAGAAAAAGAAACAAGCACGCGCATCGGGTTACCGCTTCCTCCGATTAACTTAATAATCGATTGGGCGATGGAACGGGCAGCGCCACTGTCTTCCATAAATTTGCCGAAGATTGTGCCCAACAAAAAGATGAGATAAAATTTGCCGGCGTAGTTGGTAAACCCTTTCATGTAAGGCCCGGTGAGAGTTTCCAAAACATTCAGGTTCGAAAACAAGGCTGCAATAACGGCAGCCAGTGGCGCAATCACAATGATGTGCCACCCTCTCAAGGCAAGGATAACGATAAAAGCTAATGATACAACAATTCCGATGGTACTGATGGTATTTAAATCCATAAAACCCTCCTTCGTATAAAGTTATGTTTTCTTGTTAAATAAGAAGGGCAAAAAAACAATGGGGGAATAGCCCCATTTAAGGGTGGGGATTTTCCTACTTTTTTGAATTAATACTATTTTGTTTCAAAGGCTAACGAAGAGATAAGGAGGATGCTTGGGCAGGGGTATTACTAACAGGTCGAGGAAACCTAAGAAAGAGAAATGCTATAAGATCAATCTTCCCAAAGATCAGGATCAACAACACCAATTTTGATAGCATACTTCATCAGCCCCAGACGGTCATGAATACCTAATTTATTCATGATACTTGTATGGTGTTTTTCTACTGTTTTTGGACTAACAAAGAGGATTTCTCCAATCTGTCCAGTAGAGTTTCCCTGAGCGGCCAAGCGAAAAACTTGTTGTTCCCTTTCAGAGAGAAGATCATAGCCGCCCAATGCTGGGCTGCTTTTCCGGCGTTTAGCGTAGGCACAAATTACTTCGGTACGCAGCTTAGAGCTGAGAAAATACTCGCCACGATAGGCTGCCCTTATCGCTTCCAAAATGTCCGAACTTGGTGAGGCTTTGAGAACATAACCCAAAGCTCCTGCTGCAAGAACCTGCTGAACATAGGTTTCCTTGGAATGCATGGACAAGACAACAACTTGCGTTTTGAGAACTGATTTCTTAATCAGGCTGACTACCTCCAGCCCGTTTAATTGCGGCATGGCGATATCGAGAAGAAGTACATCGGGATGAAGCACTTTTACTTTTTCTATAGCCTGTTTTCCATCTTCTACTTCTCCAATAACTTCTAAATCTTTTTGGTCACTGAAGAGTTGTCTCAATCCCGCCCGTACGATGGCATGATCATCGGCAATCAAAATTTTTATTTTGCCCATCTTTCCCTCTTAAGTTAAAGGTAATTCTATCCGGATGGTTGTTCCTTTGCGCGGAGAGGATGTTATATCAATATTCCCGCGCAAAAATGTTACTCTTTCCCTCATACTCGACAGGCCGATACCGCGGGATTTCATGTTCTTAGGTAAACCTCCAACTGATTGCTGATAGCCAATACCGTTATCCTTGATAATAAAGATGACTAAAGGATAGCTGTAGGTCAACATGATATTAACTGCTGCGGCTTGAGCGTGTTTTTTAACATTCGCCAAACATTCCTGGCATATTCTGTAGAGCACTGTTTCAATTTCTGCATTTAGCCTCTTTTTGAATCCTCTTGCTTCAAATTCAATTTTAATGCCGGGCTGGCGTTCACTGAACTCGTTTATATACCATTCTAGGGCGGGGATTAGTCCTAAGTGGTCCAACAAATCGGGACGCAAATAAGAAGTTGTTTTACGCACTACATCTGCAAGTTTTTCCACTTTGGTGATCAGGCTATTGCATCTCTTTTTTTCTTCCTTCAAGCCACCCGGCAAAGATTTTTGCAGCACTTCCAGATCAAAGTGCAATGTTGTCAAAGATTGGCCAAATTCATCATGGATATCAGCAGCAATGCGTTTACGTTCCTTCTCCCCTTCTTCAATAAGCTTTTGTGGGAGCCTCCGCATCTCTTCTTCTGCTAGTTTACGCTGAGTTATATCAATGAAATTACCAATAACCGCAGACAGTCCCAGATATGGCGCATGTGCTGCCCGCATCTCAACCCAAATTAACGAACCATCCTTTTTTATTACCCGAAAAGGATAGTGATCGGGGAAAAAATCAGTCTTTTCTCTTTTTAAGCCTCTTTCCTTAACTAAATGCCTATCTTCCGGATGAACGACTACCCAAAATGGCTTGCCAACAATTTCTTCCGGCGAGTCATAGCCGAGCATTTCCGCAAGGCGACGATTTGCATAACAAAAGCGTTTTTTTTGATGAATAAAAATTGCGGCTAGAGAATTTTCGGCGACAGTTCTATATTTTTCTTCGGATTCCAAAAGCGCTCTTTGGGCTTGCTTACGGCTCGTAATATCCAAAATAAACCCTTCATATCCATCTATTACTCCTTTTTTATTGTAGTGTGCCGTCGCTGTTAACTGAACATCAATAATGGAACCATTTTTTCGTCGGAATTGTGTTTCAAAATCCCGCACAAAACCTGTCTTGTTAACTTTTTTTTGGAATATATTCCGATCAGCAGGATCAGCGTAAAGAAAACGAGGGGCTTCCAGTCCAATGATATCGCTGCGGTTCTTATAACCTAAAATATCTACGCCTGCTCTATTTACGTCAAGGAAAAAGCCATTATAGTCGGTACGATAAGCCATTACCGGAGAATATTCGAAGATATGACGATACGTTCTTTCCGATTCTTCTAGCTCTTTTGCAGCAATTTTATGAACCTTGATTTCTTTTTCCAGTTTCTGGATTTTTTTTTGCAGGACTCCATACGCATTTTTATAATCCATATATGAACTTGCCATTTAAGATTGATCAGAACTAGCTTTTGCGGGGTTGAATTATATGTTGGGTGGTTTTGTTTGTCAATGAAATATTGTTGTAAAACACGATCCTTACTGCTGATGATCATCGAGGCAATGTACGCAGTTGCTTGTTTTTAGAGAGGACAGTTCGAACAACGCTTATCAACGCTCATTTCCCTAATCAGCAAATTGTGATTGAAAAAGTCCTTGCCATCTGATTGGAATAGATACTATCTAGCAAGGAAAAAATATAAACTGCGACTGTAAGCTAATGGAGGTTGTTTTAATGATGGCTGAGGGCATCAAAATTCATGAAATAAAAAGATATACTTTCATATCATTTCTTATTGCTGTTATTTGTTTAATCATCGGCCTGCAATATATTGGAGCGGCAGAAACCCGCGAGACGGGCATTCTTGCAGTTGTTTTCGGTGTGCTGCTGGCAATCGCGGCCATTTATATGTTTTTTAAGCCGATGATTGTTCTAGGTGATGATACAATATATTTCCAATCAGGAAATGTTGCAAAAAAAGAGATTCTGTACTCAGAGATAGCATCATGGACATTAAAGAGAGATAAACATTTGACATTAATATTAAAAAGCGACAAGGAAGAAGCAGATGCAGAGAAAAAGAAAAATACCATCATAATCAATTATTACAATTTAGATAAAAATAATCAGCAAATATTGATAGGGCAATTGAATAAAAAAGGCATTGAACAAGTTATCACTGCAGAGCCTAACAAAAAATAACTAAAAAATATATGTTACAATATTTACTTTAAGACTTGTTCTTACACCAAAAATGATCAATACTCTAGGGACCGCCATCAGTGACAGAGATGGAAATAAATGTGGCCAACTCAATGTTTTAGATTTTTCACTTACATGGCTACTGTTGGCTTTCATGTGATATTCACAAATGTCATTTAACCATTATTCAAGATGGCTCGTGTAAATCATTTATAACGAGACTTTATTTATAAAGACGGAAAGACCACCACGACAGCCACGGCAAGTTTTAATTGCCATGGCTCCAACGAGGGAGAGAATTGTGCTTATTACGGATTGATGACCTGCCCCCGATATTTGTACCACATTTAAAATATAGGATTCGGACATTTTTTATTTCTCGATACAGGTACGCCTCTGGTGCTGGAGGATGGTATTTCAAAGAGCTGTGTAGCCGGAGCGTGTTGTATTCCATGCGCCATTTTTCAATCAGCGTTTTCGCTTCTTTCAAGGTATAGAAGATTTCTCCGTTGAGCCTCTAGGAAAAGGTAAAATAGCTAGTCCCATTTTTTATTTCTTACCCTGAATAACGTGTTCATTATTTTGAGTGTTAGAAGATGAAATATTATGTATGGACAGGACCTTTCTACGGGCTGGATTGCCGATGTTCTTTGCATCAGCCCGAAGACCATCGAAAAACACTGCACCAACATCATGAATAAGCTCGATATCCACGACCGCTTTGAATCCCTGAAATATGCTATCAAGATTGGGGTTGTTGATCCGGAACTCTGGGCGGACTAACCCTCTATTAGCCGGTAGCAAGACCCTTCTTTTCGTGTCGTTTCATCAAAAAAAATCCTTTCTTTCATATGGTAGGGTTTTCCCCCATATAAAAGTGGGGATATCCTCCATCCATATGGGGTCCCTACCCACTTGTCTCTTGCCTCGACATATCCTATGTCCATTTACAAATCAAAGCGCCATCTTCTATGAATAAGGAGGTTTCTATGTCTGAGGTAAAGAGTAAAATCATGACCGCCAATGAAGCCATCCGTAAATTTGTTCACGACGGAAGCAGTCTGATTCTGGGTAACTATACGGTTGCAGCCGCTATGGCTCTTGTTTACGAGGTTGCCCGCCAGCAGAAAAAGAATTTAACCGTTTATTCGCAATCAGGCGTCATCGATGTGGAGGTCCTGGTGGCGGCCGGTTGTGTGGATCGTCTGGTCAGCACATATGTCTATCGAGGGGGAGGCAGGTCCGGGGGCTCTGCCGTGGAACGCGCTCTGCAGACAGGAACCCTCCAAATGGAAGACTACACAAATTTTCAATATAATGCGCGGCTCGTCGCTGGCATGCATGGTTTTACGTTCATACCGGTTCTGGAGGGGGTGATTGATACTGATTTGTTCAGGAAACGCACTTTTATGGGTGAGGATAAATATCGGGTTATCAAATGTCCCTATACTGGCAAAGAAATTCTCACTGTTCCCGCAGCGAACCCCGATGTCTGTATTGTTCATGTCCAGCGGGCGGATAAATACGGGAATGCACAGTACTGGGGAGCCCTGGGCAGTGTGGCTGCGGCGGCACTCAGCAGCAAGAGAATCATCGTCTCCTGCGAGGAGATCGTCGAGTATGACGTGATCAAGTCAAGTCCGCATTTGACATTGCTTCCTTCGTATCGGGTCGATGCGGTGATTGAAATCCCTTGGGGTGCCAGTCCGACGGAGGTAATCGGTTACTATAACTTGGACCGTTTCATGTTCAGCATGTTTTCCATGGCTTGCGGAGATGCCAAGGCCATGCAAGCTTGGATGGATGAATGGGTATTCAACTGCAAGGATCGTGAGGCCTATATCAATCACTATGTGGAGAAATTCGGCAGTGGCACCCTGGACGGCTTTAGGGCGAAGGCGTTTTACTCTGCACCGGCCAATTATGGGGCTGCATTTACCTCCATCTGGGACGGAGAAGGCCGTGAGAGAAATATGGGCGTAACAATGGAAGAATTTGAAAAGTTCTTGAAAGAGAAGGGGGCGCTTTATGAGTAAGGCATACACACTGGAAGAATTGTTGGTTATTACTGTCGCGAAGGAAATCCGCGATTATGAAAATGTGATTTTGGGGATAGGATTACCCGTCGCAGCCGGTGCTCTGGCCAAGGCCATCTATGCCCCCCATGCGACATTGATGATGGAATCGGGCATTATCGATTTTGAACCCCTGTTACCTCTCAACCACATTGCTGATGCTAATGCGTTGCGTGGATTTGCCTATGCTACAGATCTGTTTTCCGCGTTCACCATGGCATACCGGGGATTTGTCGATGTCTGCTTCCTTGGGGTGGGCCAGATCGACAAGTATGGGAATCTCAATACCACCGTGATCGGTGACTACTACAAGCCGACGATGCGCCTGCCTGGCTCGGGCGGTGCGGCTGATTTCATATCCTATTCTAAACGAACAGTCCTCACCATGCTGGGCGGGGAGTTTGTGAAAAAGCTTGACTATGTAACATCCCCAGGTTATCTGGCTGGTGGAAATAGCCGAGAAAAAACAGGACGCTACCCCAAGGGAAGCGGCCCCTCCATGCTCCTGACAACCAAAGGCGTTTTCCGGTTCGATCCGGACACGAAGGAGCTGTATCTGGCCCAGATTCATCCTAAAGTTCGTATCGAAGATATAAAAAAAAATGTCCCCTGGGATTTGAAGATATCACCGGATCTAACAGAAACGGCCCATCCGACGGAGGAAGAAATCAATTTTGTCAGGAAGTTTGCCCCGGCTCAGGCGGCGGGGAGGAAGTTGATGACTGAGCTCGTCATTGCCAATATCTCAAAGAAAATGCAGCAAAAAACCGCGGGTTGACATAACCGGAGGATGCAGAGGGTTATGCAGGATTGATGGATATACTCGTGACCTGCCCTTGATGTTTGAACCACATGTTAAGTTAGAGTTCAGCAGTTTTTTGATTATTTCCGATTGAAATGTTGTGTGAATTGGGAAAATAAGAAAAACAACATTACAGGAAGAAGTGCTTACTGACTACACCTACGACTGTTCAGTAGTCAGCAGTTGTCAGAATTGAGGATTACGGATCGCAAGAGAGTACTGTTATGTATCAGCAATGCGAGCGACAGGTAAGCGTTTCCGTCTTGCCAAAACAACATGATTGAACAATATTTTCAATCATACTCGTCGATCTTTCGTCATACCTATCCAGTATGTCTGGTTGAATTCCTAATTTGATTGCAGCCTGCGATAATATTCCCCTCATGCCCACCTCCCCGGTTATCTATTCGTTAATGATTTCCGTTTTTAGTTCTCTTCTTGAATCGTTTATTAAAAATATTAAGGGTGTGGAAATAACGAAAATCACTGCAATCAGGAAAAATACATGATTGAAAGAAATCATACTGGCCTGCCTCATCACGATTCCTTCAATTGCTTTCAGTGCCTTATTTTGGGCATCAATAATGTCCATACCCTGGGAAGAAAAATATTGAGACAGAGAGCGCAGAGTTTCTGCGCTGGTATTGCCAAATGCGGTTATGTGTTCCATTAGCAGTGCCCTGTTGGCTTGTTCTCCATGGGTTAATATTGTAGTGGCCAGAGCAATGCCGACACTACTAAACACCTGCCGCACAACGTTATAAAGTCCTGCCGCAGCAGTCAGCATCTGTTTTTCAATGGTGGAAAGTGCTGCCGTGCTTAAAGAAACAAAAATCAATCCGAATGCGACTCCCTGCAAAAATTGAGGTAAAAATATGTCCCAAATACCAATGCTCAGGGAAAGAATGGAAAGTTGATAAAATGAAACAGCATTTAGAAATAGCCCTATTCCTATCATCAGCCGGGGTCCTACTCGATTATAAATTCTCCCGGCAAGCGGCATGATCATGAGCATGGCTACAGATCGGGGAATCAGCGCCAGTCCCGAATCGAAAGCCGGATAGCCCAAAAGCTGCTGCAAGAATAACGGCAGGATAAAGAGACTGCTCATCAGCGCCAAGCCAAGAATGCCACTCAGAAATGTCGCTGAGCTGAAATTGATGTCTTTTAAAATACGCAGATTTACTACCGGGTTTTCCACCTTCAATTCCCGCCAAATAAATAATATCAGCCCAAATGAGGCAACTAAGGAAAGATAAATAATAAAATTCGAAGAAAACCAATCGTTTAGTTCTCCCTCCTCCAGCATCGTCTGTAATGCTCCTAGGCCAACCATCATGAGGGATAGCCCGAGAACATCAACCTTGCCGGTTTGCCGGACAAGATAGTACGGATCCTCTATAAACTTCATAATCAGCAGGACATTGATAATACCAATCGGAACATTGATATAAAATATCCACGGCCAGGAATAATTATCGGTGAGCCATCCGCCAAGGGTGGGGCCAATTGCCGGCCCCAGCATTACACCCACTCCGAAAATTCCCATAGCCATAGCCTGTTCTTTAGGCGGGAATGTTTCTCGCAGTACTGATTGCGAAACCGGTATCAGCGCACCTGCACCAATACCCTGCATTATCCGGAATACCACCATGGAGGTAAGGTCCCAGGCTATTCCGCAAAGCATGGATGAAGCGGTAAATAATAAAACGGAAAAGATATAAAAATTCTTGCGGCCGAAACGTGAGCTTAAAAAAGCGACTATGGGCATAATGATGACATTGGACAGGATATATCCGGTGGAAACCCAGGTAATTTCTTCCACGGAAGCGCCCAGTGTGCCACGCATGTGCGGTAGGGCTACATTGACAATGCTTATGTCCAGTGACGACATGATGCTACCGGTCATGACTGTCAGGGTGATTAACCATTTATGTGGACCGTGGCTTTCGTCCATGGAACCTCTATTGTTTCAACAATTTTGGTCCGGTCTGGCGTGTTACATCGACAATGGGAACAACCGAAAGGCCCGGCCATAGAGGATGTTTTGGATCGAATTTGAAATCGATAACTATTTTAACCGGCACCCTTTGCACAACTTTTACAAAATTGCCTGTCGCATTCTCCGGGGGCAGTAAACTGAAGACGGAGCCGGTGCCGGGCTGGAGACTGTCGACATGGCCGGAAAATTTTATTGAGGGATATGCGTCAACTTTGATCTCTACCGGCTGGCCAACCGCCATTTTTGTAATTTGTGTTTCTTTAAAGTTAGCAATTACCCAGATGTCTTCTTTAACAATAGAAAGTAGCGTCTGCCCCGGCATCACATACTTCCCCGGGTCGACATTCTTCATGCCAATTCTGCCGCTGATAGGCGCGATAACAACAGTTCTTGTCAAATCACGCTCAGCCAGATTTTTTGTTGCTTGTGCTTCCTTGATCTTAAAAGACTGAGTTGCGTACTTTGCTTTGATAGCTTTGAGAGCAGCATCAGCCTCATCAATAGCAGCAGCGGCTGCCTGACGGCGGGCAACAGTTACCTGCCAGCGCGATTTCATTTGATCATACTGATTTTGGGATACGGCATCTTTTTTCAGCAAGCTTTCATAACGTTGCACTTCCTTTTGCGCCAGGTCTTCTTCACTTATTGCCACATCCAGATTAGCTCGCGCTTTGGTCAGAGTTTTTTCTTTTTCCACAATAGTTGCTGCATGCTCATTTTCTTCAGACGTTAATCTGGATATAGCCTCTTTTTTTTCTTTCACCAGATCGAGATAATCCTGCTGGTAAATTTCCAGAAGGGGCTTTCCGGCATCGACATATTGATTGTCGTCAATATACACATTAATCACCTTACCCCTGACTTCAGCGGCGATGGGAACAACCGTACCCGCCACATATGCATCATCAGTACTTTCATAAGAAAGGGAGTGAATGAAATACACAATTCCATATATAACCGCTGCTACGATTACAGTAACAACAACTATTCTAAATCCCCGTTTTTTCATATTCTGCCTACTGAATTGGAACTACCTTATTCATTTGCATCAGCTTGAATTTCTCTATTCCGATGCATCATTTATCATAATTATGAACGTCGCAGATTATTAACTATATGTCCAAGATAAGCACGAATCTTCAGCAAATCATCTTTACTAAAACCCTTACACACTCGATCACGGTGCTTCAAGACTACAGGTTTCAATTCCTTTAAAATACTGCGCCCAGCCGGAGCTAAATAAACGTGAAAAGCACGTTTGTCTTTTTCATCATGTAGTTTTTCAATATATCCACGCCTGTTCAGTTGTTTGAGAATGCGGGTAATGTTGTGACGGTCTTTGGAAGTTTTTTCTCCAAGTTGACTTTGATTCAGTCCCTCTTGTTCCCGCAGACGTAACAAAACTGCCCATTGTTCTGGCGTTAAATCATAGCCTGCATCCTGAAAAGTCTGTCGTAAAGCAGCGGATACTTGAATATGGCTGCGATATAGCCAGAACCCGAGCGATTCATCCAAAGAAAATGTTTCGATCTTTTGTCTCATTAAAACAACTTTTTTGTCTTTATAAACATGTTGTCAAGACAACAAAATATATTTATCCGTTCAATCTGTCAAGATATAATATTGTAATATTATTTTAGGTGAATAGGTTAAGGGGTATTTAACTATTACCAATTGCAGTATTGTATATTTGCATTAATTTTAAGATTCACGACTTCAGGAAGAAGTCGATTATCTGCTTCACCTACAAACAAATAACCATGTTGAATAAATATTTTAATGATTTGCGTTTGAAATGTTTGATCCACAACGCGAAAATTAGCAGCGAGTGCAACTTACCCCTTGGGGGTCAGGTAAGTGGTAATTAATTTGTTTTTTATTTGAAATTTTCGTGCAACACCAAATGGTCGAAGACAAGTCTTATTGATGATCGCCATGCCGGAAACATTGCGTGCTTTTACTTCTGTATAGACTCGTGTTACCCCTTCCTTTGAGAGGTTCATAAGAATATGCTTGACTAATATGGCATAGTAGGTGTGTCCTCGATACTCCTCCCATGTGTGCGCATCGAAGATAACTACGTCATTAGGAGTCATTGGGAAAAAGTAATGTCCTATGGCATTTTCCCCGCGAAGGGACCATTCAAAGCTGACAATATCGCCATCGCTTTTGAGAACCCAAAGGATTGCCCCTTTCCTGAAGTGTTCATTTATGTAATGTTTAATAAAATCTGGATGTGAATACGAAAGGAATCTTTCCATGTCTTTTGGTGCCAAATCTTCCTTTTTTGTTATCTTCTCAATGGTAAATGAATTAGGCAATTCAATTATTTCTTTTTTTAAATCTGCAATATCAGCAAAAATAAGGATCGATTCATTGCGCATAAACGTGCGGTCTGCTAACCTGACAATGCCCTTCACGGTTTCGACAAAACCATTCTGAGAATAATAGTATATTAAGCGTTTAAGAAGGTAATACTTAATAAAGATTCTCCTCTTTCAGCATGCTATTCTGATGACATCATTATACAAGATTATACAAGTTTTATACCAATAAAATTTAAATTCAATAACTACTTGTTATTGAATGATAAATTATGAATAAGCCAAAATATCATTTGTTTTTTATCGCGGTTGATTGGGTAATATATATCCATCTGAGGGTATTCACATGGATACAAAATACACATCATAATGCGATGTGTAGTGACAATGTTTATTGGACATTAATTGTGTTTATTACGGATTGAAGTCCAGCATTTTCGCCGAGGTTGACGTTTTGTTTGTTTCAGGAAGAACTATATTAACCAATATTTTTAAGAAAATATTAGTCCATAACACCTACAACTGTTCAGTGGTCGGCAGTTGTCAGAATCGAGGATAGCGGATTGAAAGAGAGTAATGCCGCGCCTCACATGCCGCGAGGAAACGAGCAGTCCTCGTGCAGGCGCATGTTATACGAGCAATTATGGTAAATATCAAAAACATTTATGTGACATGCCGTTTCTGCATCAGGCACCTCCAGGCTCTGGGTGGATTTGGACGATTAGATCCGAAATGGCTGGAGGTAAGTGAAAGAACCTCAAAATAGGGTTCCACTGCCAAGATTATATCTCCTGCAGTCCGTTGAGGTGGACCAGGACCTTGGCGATGTTCATCAGCGTTGCCAACGATTGTCAACCACAGGCCGGCTTCTTCCAAATGAGTAGAGACATTTTGGGCAAACCTTCTTCGATCATTTTCAGAACTGAATGAGTGAAAACAGCCTCTGTCAAATACAAAACCAAAAGGAGCACCTTCAATTTTGTGCTTAAGAAAATCAACAAGAATAAAATCGCATGTAACGTTAGCTTTAGAAGCTTTTTCTTTTGCCTTCTTTAGAGCAATGTCCGAAGTATCAGTACCAATAACCTGAAAGCGATTCTGGGCAAGCCATATGGAATTGTCTCCGGTTCCACAGCCGATATCCAAGACTTTGCAGCTCAAAATAGGTTTTTTGGTCACAACTTCGATAAGATTGAAATCCGGCTGGCCGACGTCCCAAGGAGTGTCCTCTGATTTGTATCTTTCTCTGTAACGCTCTTCGACTGTCATTTGATTACACCTTATAGAAATGTCATATATCTAAGTGCACATTTGGGGTTAGGTCTTGAAAAGACAGTTTCTTATGTTTCAATATCTGATTGTCCTATATGGTCAGGTTTTCCCAGACGACGGCTATGCCCAATCCCGATCCGATACAGGCGCTGCTGACGCCGTATTTGCATTTTCTGCGGACCATTTCTTTCAGAAGAGTAATGCTGATCCGGGTCCCCGTGTTGCCCAAGGCATGTCCCAAGGCGATGGCACCGCCATTCACGTTGACTATGTTGTGATCCAGCCCCAGTTCTTTTTCACAGGCAATAACCTGGGCGGCAAATGCTTCATTGATCTCAATCAGCCCCATATCACCCAGATTCAAGTTCGCTCTTTTCAATGAAGCTCTTATAGCCGGGGCAGGACCGATGCCGAAGATGTGCATTTCGACGCCAGCCGACGCATACCCCCTGATCTTGGCAATCGGCTTCATCTTTAGCTCCTGGGCCTTTTTCTCACTCATGAGCATCATGAGGGATGCCCCGTCATTGATGCCGCAGGCATTGCCGGCCGTAACTGTCCCACCCGGAACAATGGGGGACAGCTTGGCGAGTCCTTCCACTGTGGTTTCCGCGCGGGGGTGTTCATCCGTGTCAATGATTTTTGTTTGTTTCTTGCTGACCTTCACCTCCATAGGAATGATCTCTTCTTTGAACTTGCCTTCCTTGATCGCCGATACGGCCCTCTGCTGGCTCGTGTAGGCAAAAATGTCCTGATCTTCCCGGGTAATATCGTACAGCTTGGCCAAATTTTCCGCCGTTTGCGCCGCCGGCCGTTTTTGCGAATCAGGATTGTCCGCCAGTACCTGCATCAGCGTATCTATCAGAACATCGTCTCCCATGCGGTACCCAAACCTGGCTTTATCCATGGCATATCGGTACCCGGACATGTTTTCGACACCGCCCGCCAGAACGATGTTATGACGTCCCAGCAATATGGAATCGGAGGCATTGTGGAGAGCCTTCAGACTGGACCCGCACAGTTTGTTGATAGCGTATCCGATAACAGAAACCGGCAACCCGGCACGCTGACCCGCCCAGCGAGCCAGACACGATTCGTTGCTCCGGTTCTCCACATTGCCTAGGATAATTTCGCCGATCTGGGCCAGATCGAAGTTGACCTTCTTCATAATCGAAGAGATAATAAAGGTGGCCAGTTCAATGGATGGAACATTGGCAAGTCCACCTCCCATCCTTCCCACTGCCGTTCTACCCATTTCCACCACAACTACATCGTTAGACATTTATTTAATACTCCTCTTAATTTATAAGTGGAGCCCCCTCCGACATGAGCCGGAGGCTCCCTAAAACAACGCGACCTCCCGCGGGTCACGGCGCTTTCCTCCTCCGGCCGGAGCCGGGGGATTCCAAGTCGCGGGATTGATCTTTATGTGCCGGCCAAAATTTTTAATACGATTGCCTCTTATGTACTATTCGAGCCGTCTGGAATTCCCGCAATTTTTTTGGCCAGCTTCTCTTTCATGCTCACATTGCTATAGCGGGAAATCATCACTTTCTGTGCTTGCGGGGAGCCGGCCCCATGAATCGACTCCGTAAAGAACGCTACGGCTCCGGTTCCCATCGTGATGTTCTCAATCAACCGGATGCAGCGGACCCTGTCCTCCCAGGAAACATTCGCCACACCTTTCAAATACTTCTTCATGAGTTTACCGATATCATCAGGTATCTCAAAATCCTTTTCCGAGGGAGTTGTCCCAATAACCGCCCCCGCCAGATCCTGAGTTAGACGCGAAATCTCCGCAGGAAATCTGGTAATATTGAGTTTACAGACATTAGCCAATAATCCGTTAACAAGATAGCCGCCAGAACTGTGACGGCTTCCTTCGGATTGAGCGGCAAGCGCACACGCATGGCATGTTTCGGCGAGGTGAACCATTTCAGTCAGCTTGTCCTTGACATGGGAGGCTTTGGCCGTACCATTGTATACTGTCATCAATGATGCAGCTCCGATCAGGACATCGGCAACGCCGACCTTGCAACCTCCATAGCTGGTACGGTGATAATTGGCGAATATTTCAACAAGTCGCCCCGAATATTTGGTTTCGCCGCACATGAGAACATTTTCCCAGGGGACGAAAACATTATCAAAAATTATGTATGCCTCTTGTCCTCCAAAATTAAGGTTTCCAACATCGATGGTACCATCTTCAATTTTTCGCGTGTCACAGGACTGGCGGCCATAAACATAGGTGATCCCCTTAGTGTTAGAGGGTGTAACAAAGGCAACGGCATAATCCTTATCCGCTTCTTTCATAGTTGTGGTGGGGACAACCGCTATCCAATGAGAATTGGTAGCGCCCGTTTGATGAGCTTTGCAACCCCGTACGACAATGCCCTTGGCTTCTTTCTTGACAACATGTAAATACATGTCCGGATCCGCCTGCTGGCTCGGAGGCAGGGAGCGATCTCCCTTCGCATCGGTCATGGCCGCATCACAGACCAGATCATCTTCCTGCATGATCTTTAAAAAATTCAAAAATCTCTGATGATATTCCGTTTTCAGATCCGCATCCATTTCATAGGTTATCGCATTAAGGGAATTCATCACATCAAGACCCGCACAACGCTGAAAGCAGGATGCCGTCTTTTGACCCATCAGGCGGAGGAGTTTTATTTTCTTTCTCAGGTCTTCCGTACTTTGATGGATATGGCAGAACCGGTTAATTTTTTTGCCCGTGATATGCGATGTGGCTGTTGCTAGATCATCATATAGCGGGTCCTGGGCAAGATCGTAGGTAACTCCCACGCAATTGATGGAAGGCCAGATCATAGGATGATCCACGTTCGCAACCCGCTCTCCCATTATATAAACGGGCAGATTCAACTGCCTGATACTGTCAAAATATTCTTCCTTAGTTTTCAACGGCATGACGCCTCCCCCTACTTGTTTAATGGTCTTGAATATACATAATCATTTCACAATTGTACTGTACAAGCTACTTTTTCGTATAATCGTATACACCTTTTCCCGTTTTGCGGCCGTAATGGCCTGCCCTCACCAGTTTGACTAAGAGAGGTGCCGGCCTATACTTGTCGCCAAGTTCTGCATGAAAGGTCTCCATCACATGAAGAAGGGTTTCAAGACCTACAAGGTCTGCAAGAGCCAACGGTCCGATGGGGTGATTTAATCCGAAAACTACGCCTTTATCGATGTCTTCCGCACTGGCAACCCCTTCACCCAGTGCGAAAAAAGCTTCATTCAGCATCGGTGAAGTTATCCGGTTAACGGCGAATCCAGCCGAGTCATTTACCATGATGACTTCCTTTCCCAACTTCTTGCCCCAAGCCTTGGCAATTTCCTGCGTCTCTTCCGATGTTTCATATCCTTTGACAAGTTCCAGGAGTTTCATGACAGGTACCGGATTAAAAAAATGTGCACCGATGAATCTAGCTGGTCTGTCCGTTGCTGCAGCCATCGCCGTGACGCTCAAGCTGGATGTATTGCTGAAAATAAAAGCTTCAGGTTTTACAATTCCTTTCAACTCCTGATAGACTTTTTTCTTGACATCCATTACTTCAATCACGACTTCCATAATGATGTCTGCATCTTTTGCGGCTTCCTTGAGATCGAGCGTTGGTTTTATTCTGCCCAGAATAGCATCCGCGTCTCCCTGGGTTCGCTTTCCCTTTGCAACCTCGCGGCTCAGATTTTTCTTGATCGTATTCATCCCGTTATCGATGAACCTCTGTTCGATATCCCGCAGGCTGACTTCATAGCCCGCCTGAGCACAAACCTGAGCAATACCGTTACCCATTAATCCCGCACCTAACACGCATATCTTTTTAATCTCCACGTCTGGCCTCCTCATTTTTCTAAGGTTTTTTTATTTCAAATGCTCACCCAAGATAAAAATAACGTTATTTCAGTATGTGATTGGAGATGACGACCCGCTGGATCTGATTCGTGCCTTCATAAATTTGCATAACCTTGGCGTCACGCATCAACTTTTCCACCCCATACTCCCTGAGATAGCCGTAACCACCGAGAATTTGCACGGCATTTGTCGTTACCCGCATCGCCACATCCGAAGCGAAACATTTTGCATACGACGCAATATGGGAGAAAGGCAGGCCGTTCATGGCCAGCCAGCAGGCCTTGTATGTCAGTAATCTTGCCGCCTCGATTTCCATGGCCATATCGGCCAGCATGAAACGGATGGCCTGATAATTGGAGATGGTTTCTCCGAAGGTGGATCTCTCTTTGGAGTATTGAACGGCAATATCGAAGGCTCGCTGCGCGACCCCGACGGCTTCCGCCGCTACGGAGGGCCGGGAGAGATCCAGAGCCTTCATGCAGATCTTAAACCCCTCGCCTTCCTCTCCCAGGCGATTCGCAACCGGTACGGCCACGTCTTCAAAGATGACCTGCCGCGTATCAGAGGTGTGCACGCCCATCTTCTTCTCTTCCGGCCCAACGGAGATACCTGGCGTATGCCGATCGACGATGAAGCCGATGATGCCTTTGTAACGCTGGCTTCTGTCAGTCGTCGCAAAAACGACATACATATCCGCCACGCCGGCATTCGTAATGAACTGCTTAGTTCCATTGAGAATGTAGTGATCCCCTTTTTTCACCGCCGTGGTCGCCAGCGCCGCCACATCCGATCCCGCGCCGGGCTCGGTCAGACAGAACGCCGCCAGCTTTCCCCCATTCAGGGCATCGAAAAAGCGCGTTTTCTGGTCTTTGTTCCCGCCGACGAGGACAGGACAGGGTGCCAAGAGGGCGCTCGACGCCATGGTGATGCCTACGCCAAGGTCGCCGTAACACAATTCCTCGGTAACCAGCATCTGGCCAACCATGTCGATTCCCGGACCGCCATACTCCTCCGGAACCCCCGTCGTCATTAATCCGACCTCGTGCATTTTTTTGATGATCGTCCAGGGGAATTCTTCCTTGTCGTCATACGCCTGGATACAGGGGATTATTTCCTGTTCTGAAAATTTTCGTGCCGTTTTCCTCAGCGCCTCTTGTTCATCCGTCAAATTGAAATCCATAAGATCATTCCTTCGCTATAATTATTTAGTTTTCTTTAAAATCCGGTTTTCTCTTTTCAACAAATGCCCGCATGCCTTCTTTCTGATCTTTTGTTGCATATGGACTAGATCACATTAATTATTAAAGTGGCATATTTTGATCATCTTTAGCTTTGAATATTGAATAAGTACCAAGGGCCTTTGCAACTAAAATATCATCAGCTTGTATTTCCGCCTCCAATACGGCGATGCTTTTACCTTTTTGAATGACTTTTGCATTGCAGACGAGTATCTTGCTATAGGCTGGTTTTAAATAGTTTATTTTTATTTCGATGGTTGATGCTTCTTCATCTTTTTTGAGTGTGGAATACAGGGCAGCACCCATCCCAATATCTCCCAGGGAGTAGATAACCCCACCATGTACAGCTTTATGGATATTCAAAAAATTGTCTTTTATTTCCAAATTACATTGGCAATATCCATTATCAAATTTGATTACTTGCAATCCAAGCAATTTAACAAATGGGCTACGCCCTTTTAATGTGTCACTATAGTTCACAACCATGGATCTTTTCCCTATTATTTCGTTGATTACCCGCCAGGAACTGCATTCAGTTCCGGCAGCCGCCGGACTTCAGCGTGTAGCGCTCCGCTTTAACCTTGCACCTTAAACCTATCTAAACAAACTCAACCTCGCCATTGCTGCCATATCGTTGCCGCAGATGATGATACCCCTGGCACCGTGAATTTTAGGATCAGCATCAAAAAAATAAACGCAAAAAATTTTTCAACCGACTTTAATAAAACATAAAATATAAAATTCAGTAATTAGCTTTCTGTCAAAATATGTTTCGTTTTTCTTTTAAAAGATCAAACAAGCAATAGAGGATCAAGTCTTTTGTTATGGTATAAACCTCTAACACGGAGAGTATTGCTCACAGAATCCCCCTGGTGACCACGGCTTCTTCCACAACGGGAATGCCGTAGGCACCCAACAATATTTTGGATTCGGCCTCCGTCAGGGATAACCGTTCCCCTTTATTTAACGCGATCGATTAATTTAGCAACTCCCAACATGTTCACTTTCTGTTTCTCCTGTTTCCTGTTCAAATGATATTTTTCATGTATCGCAGGTCAGCGCTTCCACAATCAGGCGTTGTGCCAGACCAAGCGTGTTTTTCTTCAATCTATGACCTTCCTGGTCATCGGCTTTAAAATCTTCCAGTTGAATCACGCCAACCATCGACGCCCAGATCAGATCCGCCATCGCATAGACATCTACCTTTTTGATCAACCCTATCTCCATGCCCTTTGTCAGCAGACGGCGGCACAGATCGAAGTTGATTCGGCCTCTGTCATCCAAAGCAGAACGGATTTCCGGTCTTAGTTCACTTATCAGATCCTGTTGCTGAAATAATTGAACTATGCGAAATGTTTCAGGCAAGAATTCATATCCGTGATAAAAGGCTCGGAAGATGCCGATAATCAGGCTGCGGCCGTCTTTGATCTTCCCGGACAGAAGTTTTGCTTCAACGATTTCCAGCCTGTCCCGAATATCGTCAATCAAAGGCTGCATGAGGTTTATTAAAAGATCGTCCTTGGTTTTAAAGTGTAAATAGATGGTGGGTTTGGTTATCTCGGCGGCCAGGGCGATTTCGTCCATGGTCGATTTAAGATAACCTTTTGAAGAGAACACTTTTCTGGCGGCGTCAATGATACTCTGAATACGTTGATTCTTTTCCCTTTCTCTTCTCTGACGGCAGACCGCTTTATGTTTATCCTGCTGACGCAATGTAAGTTCCTCCTTGTAATGGCCAAGGGATTGAATTTTTTGTTTTAAGACTACACTCATAAAAAGTTAGTTTACCATTGGTAAAATACATACCAATGGTAAACTAACTTGTCAAGCAGTAATTTATCGTGCTTTGTAACGCCTGTCCCGACAGACACTTTGTCATATCCTAGGACTGCATCAATCTCGCTTTTATCGGCCAGTCTCAATTCCCGGCGACGTGGAGGAAGAAATATTTACAATAGATTCATGTTCATTTTTTTCTTAAAAAATGCTGAAAAATAGCCTTCAGGGTAGCATACAGGGTGCACGATGAAAAATATGGGTATAGATTATTTAACTAACATATTGATTTAACTGGCGCCCCTGGCGCGAGTCGAACGCGCGCCACACGCATTAGAAATGCAAAACACATGAAAGGCGGGGACAACATAAGCCCCGCTTTTCTTTTTAAATATTTATTATGATTTAGCAAATTTGAAAGCACATAGTTGGATACAGTTTGCTTGAATTGGCAGTATTTCAGTCATGACAGGCACAAAAAAGGCATATGGGAGGGACTACACCGGAACGACCTACCCCGCATTTCGGTAAGGAATCCCCTTCCACTCAACGCACAATCGGTGCTTTCACCTACAAACAAATAATCATGGTGAATAAATATTTTAATGATTTGCATTTGGAATGATTGATTAACAACGTCGGAAGTACCCTGCCGCAATGAAGCGCAACAGAATTGCCACCCCAGTTGATGTGGTTGTTAGACACTGTATCCAAGTTGTTTATATTTTTTATATTTCAAGACCATAGTTCAAATTCTCCTTAATGGTCTTCATTATACAATCGGCATTCTTATAGTAAATGCCGTCCCTTTTCCTTCTTTACTTTCAAATGAAATTTCCCCTTTATGCCTCTGCATAATTTCATAGGAAATACTTAGCCCCAGACCTGTTCCCTTACCCACTTCCTTGGTCGTGAAAAAAGGCTCAAATATCTTGCTTTGATTCTCCCGCGGGATTCCACAACCCGTATCGGATACCGTAACCCAAATCGAGCCGTCTTTTTCCCATGTTTTGATTTTTATTTTTCCTTTCTTTTCAATAGCCTGAATGGCATTAATCAAAAGATTTATAAAAACCTGATTGAGCTTTTGGGGATAACATTTGGTCGGGGGTAAATTGCCGTAATCTTTATGGAGAGTGGCTTTATGTTGTAATTCATTCCAAACAATATTAATACTGCTTTCCATACATTCATTGATGTTAGTATCTTTGTATTCCGCGTCATCCACTCTAGAGAAACGATTAAGTTCCTGGACAATCTTTTGCACTCTTTCCGAACCGTCCAGAGATTCCTTAACTAAAAGGTCTATATCGTCAATAGTATAATCCAGTTTCAATTCTTTACGCTTTTTTTCCAGTTTCTCGATGGCATCAGTGGCTTTAAGAGATTTGATTGCTTCCGACTGCGTCCGGATAAAATCTTTCAACCTGCGGATGTATTTATCGAGTGTTCCCAAGTTGCTCGCTATAAAAGCCATGGGATTATTGATTTCATGGGCAACTCCTGCGGCAAGTTGTCCGATGGAAGCCATCTTTTCCTGTTGAAGAATCTTCGCTTGGGTGGTTTTTAGTTCTTCATACGCCGTCCCTAGTCTTTCCAAGGTAAGCTGGACATTCTTTCTGCTTTCCTCGAGTTCCTGATTCTTCTTGATCAGTTCTTCCCGGTTTTTCTTTAAAGCATCATCAGCCCGCTTGCGTTCGGTGAT